>NZ_JBXANI010000008.1:0-328256 GCF_058801495.1 Cupriavidus sp. GW822-FHT03E04 | reverse complement strand
GGCTGGCAGGATTCGAACCCACGACCCCTTGGTTCGTAGCCAAGTACTCTATCCAACTGAGCTACAGCCGCACGCGAAGACGGCATTCTAGCGCAGTGAGAGAAAAATGCAAGCCCCTTCTTGCCCGCCCGCCCTGGCTACCAGCGATAGCGCGCGCCCAGCGTGCCCCCAGGATTGCGCCCGGCTTTCAGCTTGACCCAGAGCTTGACGCCCCCGTTCGTGCTGCCGTGCGCGCCAAGGTTGACGGAAAGCAGCCCACGCAACATGTCGGGATCGATGCGGGTGCCATTGATATTGATCACCTGCTTGCGGTCCTGCCAAAGATCCGCCTCGACGAAGGGGTAGACCCCGCCGACGCCGGTCAGCCGGGTTGGCTGCGTCCGGTAGACCCGCACCACCACCTCCGCGGCGCTTGCGTCCGCCGGCTGTCCGGAGAGAAAACCGGTTGCGTTCTTATCGAGGCCGGGCTGATAGGCGAGTTGCAAGCGCGGCTGTATCGTCAGGCCGCCGCTGCGAGGCAATACGGTATCCAGCGCGAGCGCCATGCTTTGCATCCGGCCGCCAACAAACCCGGTGGCCGAAGTGGCATCGTCCAGCCGCAGGAAGAACTCGGCGTGTCGCGGCCGGCTGACGGGTTCGGCATAAACCGGATCGCGCAAGGCCGCCGAAAGCCCGGGGGCATCGTTGTCCGCGCTGGGCGGAGCCGATGCAGTTGAAGTACTGCCGCCCCAGGAGGACCACTTGCCGATCGACGCGACCAGCGGTGCCTGCACATCGCCACCGCTGGCCGGCGCCACCGGCGACTGGGATTCGCTGGCAAGTTGCGCAACTGAATCGGGTTCGAGCTGATCCCAGCCGAGGCCAGCGTTGCTGCCGGAGGGACGCTCTTCGGCCTGCGCCAGGGAGGCCACCAACATAGCAAGGATCGAGCAGCAACAAAGCCGGCAAGGATGGGGATGGGCAGCGTATGTGCAAAGCCTGGTCCCTGCAGTGCCTGCACCACCCTGCGTCGCGCTCGCAGATGACACACTCCTGGCCATGACTGCAACCCCTGGCTGAAATGAACCATGTCGACTCTGCTTTTGAGCATAGGTCAAACAAGGCGCAAGCGTTAGGGGCTGGGCGCGCCTTGCGTGCGGCGCCGTACAGGGCTGCCTGGCGAGCGGCCGGCACGTTCCGCCCGCTCGCCACATCGCTATGCAAACCGGGGGCGCTCCGCTAGGATCGCGGCTGGCCGCCGGGACGCAGGACGAAAGCCCGGCGAGCCTGCCGTAGCAGCGCAGCACAAGAAGAAGCGAAACAACGGAACAGCGGAAGATCCTGATGACCAACGACCCCATTGACAGGCCTGGCAATCCTGGCGAGCCCGATGCTTCAAAAATGAAACAGAACGGCGCCGCCGGCAAATTGCCGATCGCCCCGGTGCACAACGTCCTGCGCGAGACCCGCGAACTGCTGGGCAGCAGCGGCGAGCTCGAAGCCGGGCGCGGCATGATCACCGCCATCCTTGCGCTGGCCCTGGGCGGGCTGAGCCTGCTGGGCGTGATTGCCTTCCATTTCCCGCAATACTTGACCACGCCCGAGCTACGCCACAAGTATTCGGTCGACGTGTTGCGTCACGTGCTGTTTGCCGCGCTGCTGGTGTCCGGCGGCATGTCGCTGAGCAACCTGGTGCTGGGCCGCAAGCGCAGCCTGAACGCCGCGGCATTCGCACTGGTAGCGCTGGCGGTGGCGCTGGGCGGCTCACGCGTAGCCGTGGGCGACTTCCCGGACCACACGCCGTACATCGGCCTGGACTGGTTCATCCTCGACCTGCTCGGCTCGACGCTGATCTTCGTAGTAATCGAAAAGATGTTCCCGCTCTATCGCGGGCAGGCCGTATTCCGGCGCGAATGGCAGACCGACCTGGTGCACTTCGCGGTCAACCACTTCATCGTTGGCCTGATCCTGTTGACGGTCAACTTCCTGATCTTCCGCTTGTTCGGCTGGCTGGTGCGCGACAGCGTGCACGCGTTCGTGGGTGGCATTCCCTTCGTGCTGCAACTGCTGCTGTGCATACTCGCGGCCGACCTGGCGCAGTACTGGACCCACCGCGCGTATCACGAGGTGCCCTTCCTGTGGAAATTCCACGCCGTGCACCACAGCACCAAGACCATGGACTGGCTCGCAGGCTCGCGCCAGCACATGCTGGAACTGGTGTTCACGCGCGTGCTGGTGCTGGCGCCGCTCTACGTGCTGGGCTTCAACAAGGGCGTCATCGACGCGTACATCATCATCGTCGGCTTCCAGGCGGTGTTCAACCACGCCAATGTCCACCTGCCGTGGGGCCCGCTGCGCTACCTGGTGGTCACGCCGGATTTCCATCACTGGCACCATGCGTCGGATGACGAGGCGATCGACAAGAACTACTCGGCGCACTATGCCTTTCTCGACTACCTGTTTGGCACCGCGGTGAAATCCGGCAAGCGTTTCCCCGAAAAATACGGCGTAGTCGGCGACTACATGCCGGACGGCTTCGTGCGCCAGCAGCTATTCCCCTTCCGACCGATGCCACCAGCACGCAAGGACGACGAGGCATAAGACGGTTCGGCATGCTGGCATCGACGTACGCCCACCCGGGCTCGAAGCCCCGCAGGTCGGCGATGTTTTATGCCGGCCGCCGTCCCATCGCGGATGGGGGCGAGACCAAGTGGCGTGCGTGGAGTGCGAAGAATAGGCCGCCATGGGCGGCGGCGCCCTGAAATGTGCCGGATGCCGCCTGGCTAGCAACCGCATGAAAGCGCGGCACAAAAGAAAAAGGCCGCTGCATAAGCAACGGCCTTTTTCATCGAGTCTTGGTGCCCAGAAGAGGACTCGAACCTCCACAGTGTTGCCACCGCTAGGACCTGAACCTAGTGCGTCTACCAATTTCGCCATCTGGGCTTCGTTTTGCTGCTTTGCCGCAGCGCCGCGAAGAACGACATTATGCAGAACACGGAATCTGCTGTCAACTCCTGCCCTGAAATTTCTTTGGAGGCCGCGATCAAGGCTGAAAACAGACGTGCCCAGGCCTGCCATCCAGGTGCAAGGTGGCCGTGGCGGGACGCGTGCTCGCCACCACCTTGCCGGCCCGCAACACCAGCAGGCGGGTGGCGCGCAGCCGGATCGCCTCGACCGCATCGCGTGCCTGCAGCAGCACCAGGTCGGCCCGGCAGCCCGGCGTGATGCCATAGCCTTCCAGGCCGAGGATGCGCGCCGGCGTTTCGGTGACGGCAGCAAAGCACGCGCGCATGGCGTCCTGCCCGGTCATCTGGGCCACGTGAAGCCCCATATGCGCCACCTCCAGCATGTCGCCCGAGCCCAGGCTGTACCACGGGTCCATCACGCAATCGTGGCCGAACGCCACCGGCACGCCGGCGGCCAGCAGCTCCGGCACACGGGTCATGCCTCGCCGCTTCGGATAGCTATCGTGCCGGCCCTGCAGTGTGATGTTGATCAGCGGGTTGGCGATGGCCGCCACGCCCGACTCCCGAATCAGCGGGATCAGCTTGGAGACGTAGTAGTTGTCCATCGAATGCATCGAGGTCAGGTGCGAGCCCGTCACCCTGCCCTGCAAGCCAAGGCGCACGGCCTGGCAGGCCAGCGTCTCGATATGACGGGACATCGGATCGTCGCTCTCGTCGCAGTGCATGTCCACCCGCAAGCCCCGCTCGCAGGCCAGCTCGCACAGGATGCGCACGGACTCGGCGCCATCAGCCATGGTTCGCTCGAAATGCGGGATGCCGCCCACCACGTCCACGCCCATGCCGAGCGCCCGCTTGAGATTGTCGAGCGCGCCCGGCGCGCGCAGCACGCCGTCCTGCGGAAAGGCCACCAGTTGCAGGTCAAGGTAAGGCCGGACCTTCTCGCGCACATGCAGCAGCGCCTCGGTGGCAAGCAGGCGCGGGTCGCACACATCGACGTGCGAACGGATCGCCAGCAGGCCCTTGGCCACCGCCCAGTCGCAATAGGCCAGCGCGCGCTCGACGATGGCGTCCTGCGTCAGCAGCGGCTTGAGCTCGCCCCATAGCGCGATGCCTTCGAGCAACGTGCCGGACTGGTTGATGCGCGGCAAGCCGTAGGACAGCGTCGAGTCCATGTGGAAATGCGCATCGACAAAAGGCGGCGTCACCAGTTGCCCCGCAGCATCGACCTCGGCAGCGGCAGGCGCCTTGAGCGCCGGTTCCACCGCCTTGATGCGATCGCCCAGGATGCCGATGTCGATGCCGGCGCGGCCATCGGGGAGCGTGCAGTTGCGTAGGATCAGGTCGAGCATGGTGCGGGCCTTGTCATTATGATTGCTTGCCTGGAATCAGCGTTCACCCTTGCGATAGGGCTTCATCAGCGCCTGTGGGTAGGCGGCGCGGCGCGCCACCAGCACCAGCGCGAGGATCGACAGCATATACGGCAACATCAAGTAAAGCTGGTAAGGCAGCGGCGGCAAGCCGGGCAGGCTGGCGCCGCTTTGCTGCAGGCGCAGCTGCAGCGCGTCGAAGGCGGCGAACAGCAAGGCGCCGGCCAGCGCGCGGCCCGGCCGCCACGAAGCAAACACCACCAGCGCCACGCAGATCCAGCCCCGGCCGTTGATCATGTTAAAGAAGAATGCGTTGAACGCGGATAGCGTGAGGAACGCGCCGCCCACGGCCATCAGGGCGGAGCCCGCCATGATCGCACCGATACGCATCGCGCCTACGCGAATCCCCTGCCCCTGCGCCGCGGCGGGATTCTCGCCGACCATGCGTACGGCCAGCCCGAGCGGCGTCCGGTAGAGCAGCCAGGCCACCACCGGCACCAGCCCCAGCGCCAGCAGCGTCAATGCGGTCTCCTCGCCAAACACTGGGCTCAACATACCGCCGATCAGCGGAATGCCGCCGATCCAGTGCATCGGGGCAAAGGGCATGATGGTGGGCGGCGCGGACACCGAGGCAAAGCCGAGCCGGTAGGCATAGTAGGACAGGCTGGTGGCCAGCATGGTCACGCCCAGCCCAGCCACATGCTGGGACAGCGCCAGACTCACGGTCAGCCAGCCATGCAGCAGCCCGAAGGCCAGCCCGACACCGGCTGCCACCGCCACCCCGCCCCATAGCGGCGCACCGTGATAGACGGCCAGCCAGCCACCGAAAGCGCCAGCCACCATGATGCCCTCGATGCCAAGGTTGAGTACGCCGGCACGCTCACACAGCAGCACGCCCAGCGTGCCGAAGATCAGCGGCGTAGCCACGCGCAGTACCGCGATCCAGAAGGGCGCCGAGGCCACGATATCGAGCAGTTCCATCAGGCCACCTTACCCGGGGCATCGAAGCGGATGCGGTAGCGTGTCAGCATGGTCGCCACCAGCATCGCGAGCAGCGCCACCGCCACGATCACGTCGGCAATGCTGTTGGGCACGCCCACCGCGCGGCTCATGCCATCCGCCCCCACCAACACCCCGGCCACGAACACCGACGCCGCCACCACGCCAAGCGGATGCAGCCCCGCCAGCATGGCGATAACCACGCCCGCATAGCCATAGCCGGGAGAAATATCGAGCGTGAGGTAGCTGGTGCGCCCGGCCACCTCCACCACGCCCGCCAGCCCCGCAAGCCCGCCGGACAACAACGCGGCCCACATCGTCACCCTGCGCACCGGCATGCCGGCGAAGGCCGCGGCCCGTGCATTTGCGCCTACCGCCCGCATCTGCAGGCCAAACACCGTGAAGCGGTTGACCGCCCACAGAATCACGGCCAGCGCGCAAGCCAGCAACAAACCGCTGTGCACGCGCGAGCGTTCCACCAGCTTGGCCAGCTCAAGCTCCGGCACCAGCGCCACCGATTGCGGCCAGCCCATCGCGGTGGCGTCTTTCATCGGGCCATCGAGCATCATCGAGACAAACAGCAGCACGATGAAATTGGCCAGCAGGGTCGTGACCACCTCATCCACACCGAGCCGGGTCTTGAGCCACGCAGCCCCAAGCAACAACATGGCGCCGGCCAGCATGCCCGCCACCACCATCAGGACAAAGAGCAAGCCCATGGGCAGTTGCTGCGCCCAGGGCGCAACCGCGCCATCGACCTGACCGCCAACCGCCACGGCGGCCAGCGCACCGAGATAGAGTTGCCCTTCCGCACCGATATTGAACAGCCGCGCACGAAAGGCCACCGCCACCGACAAACCGGTCAGGATCAGCGGCGTGGCGCGCGTGAGCGTTTCCGACCACGCAAAACGCGAGCCGAAGCCGCCTTCCAGCAGCAGCGCATAGGCACGTCCCACCGGTGCGCCGGCCCAGCGCACCAGCAAGGCGCAGATCAGCAGCGTGGCAAGGATGGCGACGATGGGCGCCGCCAGCATGGCCACGCGCGAAACGCCGGTTCGGGCCTCAAGCCGCATGGAGCACCTCCTCTTTGCCCGCTTGCGCGTGCTGGCCACCGCCCGAGCCGGCCATGGCCAGGCCGAGCTCGCCCAGCGTCCACGCCGCCGTAGGCCGGGCTTCGGTCAGGTGTCCGGCATGCATCACAGCGATGCGATCGGCCAGCGCGTGCAGCTCATCCAGGTCCTCCGAGATCAGCAGTACGGCAGCGCCTTCGCGCGCAGCCTCGAGCAGGCGGGCGCGCACATAGGCCACCGCGCCGATATCGAGTCCCCAGGTTGGCTGGCTGGCCACCACCAGCCTTGGCGCGCTGCCTTCGCCGCGCACCGAGAGCGCCCGGCCCAGGATCAGCTTTTGCATATTGCCGCCCGACATGGTTCGCGCCGGCACATCGATGCCGGCGGTGCGCACATCGAAACGCGCGACTAGGTCCCGCGCGAAGCGCTGCGCGGCGGCGCGCCGGATGACACCCCAGCGCGAAAAGCGCGGCTCGCTGAGTTGTTCACTAACGGCGTTCTCCCACACGGCAAGATCGCCCACCACGCCGATCGCATGGCGATCCTCCGGCACGCGTGCCACGCCAGCCCCAATCCATGCGCGGGGCTTTGCGGGCATCGGCTTGCCTGCCAAGGTGACACGCCCCTCACTAGCCTCCAGCGTACCGCTGGCCAGCTCCGCCAATGCGGCCTGTCCGTTGCCTGAGACACCGGCAATGCCGACGATCTCGCCGGCACGCACCTGCAGGCTGACCTCGCGCAGCAGCGCGCGCCCGTTGGCAGCGCGCGCGCCTACGTGCTCCAGCGCGAACACGGGTGGCGCCGCGTTGCCATTGGCGCCATCCTCGACACTCGGCCGCGCCGCGCGTTCCGGCATCGCTACCACGCGGCCGACCATCAACTCCGCCAGTTCAGCCTTGGTGGTCTGCGCCGCTGCGCACTGCGCGACCAGCTTGCCGCCACGCAGTACCGCGATGCGGTCGGAAACACGCAGCACCTCGTCAAGCTTGTGGCTGATAAAAATCACTGACAATCCTTCGGCGATCAGTTGCGCCAGCGTGGAGAACAGCGTCTCGGCCTCGTGCGGCGTCAAGACGGCAGTCGGCTCATCGAGAATCAGCACGCGGGCGCCGCGATACAGCGCCTTCACGATCTCCACGCGCTGGCGCTCTCCCACCGACAGCTCACCGACCCTTGCCTGGGGGCGCACCGCCAGGCCGAAGCGCACAGCCAGGGCCATCACCTTGTCGCGCGCGGCGCGCCGCTCCAGGCGCCATTGCCACAGCGGCTGGGTGCCGAGCATGATGTTGTCCAGCACCGAGAGATTGTCGGCTAGCGTGAAATGCTGGTGCACCATGCCGATGCCGGCTGCCAGCGCCGCGCGCGGCTGGCCGGGCGGCAACGGCTGGCCGTCCACCTCCACCGTGCCGGCGTCGGCCACGTAGTGCCCGAACAGTATGCTGACCAGCGTGCTCTTGCCGGCGCCGTTCTCGCCCAGCAAGGCCAGCACCTCCCCGCGCTGCAACTCCAGCGAGATATCGTCGTTGGCCACAAGCGGGCCGAATCGCTTGGTAATGCCGGCAAGGCGCAGGATAGGGGTGGGCATGGATGGCTGATGATGGCGTTTAAAAGCGTCGACGGTTTGCTCCCCTAGCCCAAACGCGGGCGGGGGGAGCAAACGCAGCCGGGCACTTCAAGTGGCTCTGGCCACCTCACTGCGACGACTTCGGCTCCGTTTCCACCAACTTCACCGCGAACTTGCCATCGAGGATCGCCCTCTCTTTCGCCTTGACCTTGGTCATCACATCACTGGGCACCTTGCCGTCGAACGTGCCCAGCGGCGCCAGTTCCGCGCCCTTGAACTTCATCAGCGAATAAGGGCCGTAGTCCTCGCTCTTGAACTGGCCGGCCTTGACCTTGCCGAGCGCGGCGCCCACGGTGGGCTCCATGTTCCACAGCGCCGAGGCCACCACGGTAGCGGGATACTGCGGCTGCGTGTTGATGACATTGCCGATCGCCAGCTTGCCCTTTTCCTTCGCGGCGTCGGATACGCCAAAGCGTTCGGCGTAGAGCACGTCGGCGCCCTTGTCGATCATGGCGAAGGCCGCTTCCTTGGCCTTGGGCGGATCGAACCACGAGCCGATGAAGCTGACCGTGAACTTCACCTTGGGATTGACCTCGCGCGCGCCTTCCATGAAGGCGTGCATCAGCCGATTGACCTCGGGGATGGCGTAGCCACCCACCATGCCGATATGGTTGGTCTTGGTCATGCCGCCGGCGATCATGCCACTGAGGTAGGACGGCTCCTGGATGTAGTTGTCGAACACCGAGAAGTTAGGCGCCTGCGGCTTGCCGGAAGAGCCCATCAGGAACGCAGTCTTGGGATAGTCCTTGGCCACCTTGCGCGCGGCCGCCTCGACGGCGAACGATTCGCCCAGGATCAGCGACGAGCCCTGCTCCGCGTACTGGCGCAGCACGCGCTCATAATCGGCGTTGGACACGCTTTCCGAGAACACATAGTCGATCTCGCCGCGCGCCTTGGCCTCGTTGAGCGCCTTGTGAATGCGCGACACCCATTGCTGCTCGACGGGCACGGTGTATACCGCCGCCACCTTCAGCTTGGCCTGCGCCTGCGCCGGCACGACGCCACCGAGTGCGGCCACGCTGGCGGCAGCCGCCGCGAATTTCAACCAGGACCTGCGCTTACCCTCAAAACTCATGGCTCTCTCCCCTTGTTGACGATAACTCCACGGCCAGGCCAGCCGGTTCCAGCCCGCAACCGCGCAGCAAAAGCCGCACCAGGTGGTCGGTGGCCTGTTCATAATCGCGCTGGCCCAGGTGGCTCACCCCAAGCACGGCGCAAACTTGCGACTCAAAATCGGCATAGGTCTGGGTGGCGGCCCAGATTGTGAAAAACAGGTGCTGCGGATCGACGCTGGCCATCTCGCCGCGCGCGATCCATTCCCGGATCACGCCGGCCTTGCGCGCCACCAGCGCGCGCAGCGCACCGCTGAGCACGTCGCGGATCTCCGGCGCACCGTGCAGCAATTCGTTGGCAAACACGCGCGAGGCATCCGGATGGCTGGCAGACAGCCGCATCTTGGCGCGGATGTACTGCTCCAGTGCCACCTGGGGCCGCTGCTCCGCGCCGATGATGTCGGTCTCGGACAGCCACAGCGCGAGCGTATGCGCCAGCACGGCCCGATATAGCGCCTGCTTGGTGCGGAAGTAGTAATGCAGGTTGGACTTCGGCACGCCGGCGCGCGTGGCGATCTCGTTCATGGTCGCGCCGGCAAACCCGGCCCGGGCGAACACGTATTCGGCCGCGCGCAAGATCAGCGCCTCGTTCTCCTGGCGGATGCGCCCCCCCGCCACTTCCCGCGGCGGCGGAAAGCATGGCGGTGGCGCCGTAGCCGGCGCTCCCATTACTTGGTGCCGTAGAGGCGGTCGCCGGCGTCGCCCAGGCCTGGCACGATGTAGCCGTGCTCGTTGAGTTCCTCGTCAATGGCCGCGGTGACGATGGCAACGTCGGGGTGCGCCGCTCGCAAGGCCTTCAAACCCTGCCGCGAAGCGATCAGGCACACGTACTTGAGCGTGCTCACGCCGGCTTCCTTCAAGCGGTTGAGCGCGGCGATGGCGGAGTTGCCGGTAGCCAGCATCGGGTCGACCACGATCACCAGCCGCTCATGGATGTCTTCCGGCATCTTGAAGTAGTACTCGATCGGCTCCAGCGTTTCCGGGTCGCGGTACAGGCCGATATGCCCGACCCGCGCGGCCGGCAGCAAGTCCAGCATGCCATCCAGGAAACCATTGCCGGCCCGCAGGATCGACACCAGGCACAGCTTCTTGCCCGAGAGCACCGGCGACTGCATGGGCGCGATCGGCGTCTTGATGGCGATGGTCTCCATCGCCAGGTCGCGGGTCGCCTCGTAGGTCAGCAGCTGGCTGATCTCGCGCACCAGCCGGCGGAAATTGTCGGTGGTGGTGTCTTCGCTGCGGACCAGCGTGACCTTGTGCTGCACGAGCGGATGATCCACTACCATCACGGACGCAGTGGCGGGCGGTACGGCGGAGAGGTCGGTCATGATGCGCTCCTGGAAGGCGATAGCGGATAGCACTTGCTGGTTGCTCATGCTGTTTGCTGTTTGCTGTTTGCTGTTTGCTGTTTGCTGTTTGCTGTTTGCTGTTTGCTGTTTGCTGTTTGCTGTTTGCTGTGGCGCGGGTCTGGCAAACCCGCTAGAACACCGTGCCGTCGCTGTTGATGGCGAAAGGCGGCGGGCCACCTGGCCTGCGCTTGGCGGCAATGCGCCGCCCCGCGGCCCAGGTGCCGCCCTCCAGCACGCGGGCCAGCGGGAACGACTCTGCCGACAACCCGAGCGCCTCGCGCACGGACGCGGCCACGAGGTCGAGTCCCGTCACCGTGAGCGCGCGCCATTCCACGATAACCGGCTCATCCACCGTGTGCGCCACGGCAGTGAAGCCAGGGTCGCGCGGCACCATCAGCTCGAAATCGAACAGCAGCCCGCCGTTGCGGTATTCGGGCAAGCCCGTCAGGACCTCTAGCCCGGTCACGGTCAGGCCGGCATCTTCCAGCGGTTCCAGCAGCGAGTAGGTGAGCCACTGGGTCAGCTTGTGAAAAGGCACCAGGCCATCAGTACAGGCCGGGTGGTGCCAGCAGTCGCCCAGCGACACGCCTTCCAGGCTCACGCGCCCGGGCCATACCGGCCCCAGCGCCACCAGCAGCGTGGTAAGCACGAAGCCGGCCTCGATCCGCCCAGAGCTGGCATGCGCCTTGATGTAGTCGAACAGGTTGCCCAGCCGCGCCGGCGAACCAAAGACCGCTGGCGTGGCTTGCGCCACCTCGCCAAGACGGCGCAACAGCCCGGCGCGTCCATCCAGGCCCACCAGCGGGTTGTGCTGGGCCACCTGGAACGCGGTTGCGATGGAAGACGCATCGATACGCATCAGGCGCTCGGCATCGGAGCGCAGCGGCTGCCCCGGCTGGGCGGAGAAGCCGCCGCGCGCGAACAGGTCGAAGCTGGCCACGCCGAGCCCTTCGGAGCGCGTCAGCGACAGGTCGCTGGCAGGATCGCGATAGCGCCAGTCCGGGCCTGCGCCGGCATCCAGCAATACGCTGGGAATCACCAGGTCGATGCCGATGCGGGCGCGCTCCTCACGGTCGGCCTCGCCGGAGAGCCCGCCGCGTTCGCACAGGATCTGCCAGCGGTCCAGCTTCTCGCCAGGGCCGCCGCTCTCGAAATGACGCCAGCGGCTGTGGTACGGCACGTTGAGGTCGGGATAGCGCTGGCGGATGGTGGCCGCCACGTAATCGGCCACTGCCGGGATCCGCTCCGGATGCCAGGTAAACAGCTCGGACGCGCCGGCTGCCACATGATCCGTCACGGCAGCACAGCGCGTGCGTACCGCCTGGCCGGTGAGCAACGCGGCGGCCGGATGGCCCGGCGGCACGGGACTGGCCCAGCCACCGGCATCATCCTCGCCGTTGATGAAGGGATTCGCGGCGCCGCGCACGCCACCCGCTTCGGGTATCTCGTTCATTCGTGCAGTCCTCTACCCTTGGCCAGCGCAAGTTCTTCCGCGTCGGGCGGGGTATAGCTCGTGAAGTAGCCAGCCGCCACCTTGGCGTCGATTTCCACGCGGGCATCGGCCGGGATCAGTGCATCGGGAATCGCGACCTGCTCGACCACCTCGATACCCTGAGCGGTCAGCGCCCCGTGCTTCATATTGCTCATCGAAGCCCAGCGGTCGATACGCCTGATGCCGAGCCAGTGGAACACGTCGGGCATGAGTTCCTGGAAGCGCATGTCCTGCACGCCGGCGATACATTCCGTGCGTGCGAAATAAGTCTCGGCCCGGTCGCCGCCAACCTGGCGCTTGCGGGCGTTGTAGACCAGGAACTTGGTCACCTCGCCCAGCGCCCGGCCTTCCTTCCGGTTATAGACCACCAGCCCCACACCGCCCTGCTGCGCCATCTCGATGCACACCTCGATGCCGTGGGCCAGGTACGGCCGGCAGGTACATATGTCGGAGCCGAACACGTCCGAGCCGTTGCACTCGTCGTGCACGCGGCAGGCCACCTTGGTCTCGGGCTTGCCAAGCTGGCTGACATCGCCGAAGAAGTACAGGGTCATGCCGCCGATCGGCGGCAGGAACACTTTCAGGTCGGGGCGCGTGACCAGTTCCGGAAACATGCCGCTGGTCTGCTCGAACAGGCTGCGGCGCAGCATGCTCTCCTTGATCTCGAAGCGGCGCGCCAGCCCCGGCAGGTACCAGACCGGATCGATCGCGGCTTTGGTGACCCGCACGTCGCCATTGGCATGAAGGATCTGCCCGTCGGGTGTGAGCCGGCCGGCCGCAATGGCGCCCATCAGTTCCGGCATATTGATGTGGGCACGCGTAATGGCGATCGAGGGACGGATGTCGATGCCCGCGGCGATCCGGTCGCCGAAGGCGCTGGAAACCAGGTGGCCCCAGGGATCCATCGAGACGATCTTGTCCGGATCGCTCCACTGCGGGTGAGGCCCGATGACCTCGGCCGGCGAGGTATCGGTGAGATCAGCGCGGTGGTCTCGCTGCAGCTTGCCGGAGGCCACCGCCAGCGCGCGGTAAACCGCGTATGCGCCGGAATGGGTGCCGATCACATTGCGCTGAGCCGGATTGGTCAGGCTTGCGATCACGGGGCCGCGCTCCGCTGCCGTGGCGGCCCCCCAGTGGATTGGCTCGGCCGGCTTGTCGCGGCGCGCGTGCGAGGTCAGGACAATATGATCGGACATGGCAGCCTCGGAACAAGAATCCTGACCAAACGGTCAGGTTTACGATTCCATAGTAGGCAACCTTCGTGCCATATCCCAATGCTCGTTTTTACCTTGTGTTGCACGCCGCACGATGCCGCTTGCGCACCGTGCCTGTGCGCAAGCGCCGCGGCCAGCACCAGTCCTGGTGCATAGGCACCATGCAAAAGCGGCACCGGGCCGCTGGGGCCGGGTGCCGCTGGCTATGCCTTCGGATAAACCGAAAGCGCTATCGGGACTATCGGGGCTATCGGTCGGTCAGGTTGACCGTTGCTGCCCCGCCTCCTGCCGCTGGACCGGCTCGTGGGCAGCGGGCCACAGCGCCAGGCGCAATGCGCGCAACGGCGCACCGCTCTCCACGTAGCGATGGAACAATGCCCCCGCGGCGTTGCTGAGCAGCCAGGCCAGCACCATGCCGAGCGCATTGAGGAGGGGCTGGTGCGGAGCCAGATGGAAGACCAGGGCATTCACCACCAGGCAAATCGGGAAATGCACCAGGAACACCGAGTAGGAAATACGCCCGAAAAATGCCAGGAACTGGGCCTGCGGCCAGTGCTCAAGCCAACCGCCACGGCGCGCCGTGCCGAGCAGGAGCGCGATGGCCAGCGCCACCGCGATGCGCAGCCGGAAATCCACGACCAGCGCTGCCAGCACCACGGTGCACAACACCAGCAGTGCCACCGGCGAACGCTCAGGCTCGGATGCCCAGAAGGCCAGCGTGCCCAAGCCGTAGGCGCCGAAGAAGTAAATCGCCCAGATATCCCATGTGGCATCACGGTTGAACCAGAACAGTGAAGCCAGCACCAGCCCGGCCACCGCCAGCGGGCCCATCGGGCTGCCGCCCACGTCAAACCATTGCTCGCAGCGGCGGGCTGCCCACAACGCCACCATCAACAAGGCGAACAACTGCAGGTCGATGGCCACATACCAGACGCCGGCAGACAAGGCATCGAAGTCCAGCACGTTGTGCAGCAGCAGCACATGCGCCAGGAACTGGTGCAGGCCGGGGGCACCGGGAATGGAGTCGTGATGCATCCAGGTGCGCGCGATGGCGGCACCGGCAATGGCAATCAAGATAGCCGCGGTATAGGGCACCACCAGCTTCTGATATCGGCGCCAGATTGCCTGCAAGGGGCGCGGCACCATCAAATGCCCGCCGGGCGCCACGCTGCGCGCCGCCAGGAAGCCGCTGATGACGAGGAACACCTGCACGGCGATGCGCGCGTACTGCGAAAACCAGTCGAGCAGACCGGGCGCCAGCACGTGGGCCGCATCGGACATGGGGCCATAGAAGGCAAGATGGTGCAGCACGATCAGCTGTGAACTGATCGCCTTGAGAGCGTCAATGCACGCCATGCGCGAAGGACGGGGGCTCATTTGTTATAAGAATGCTACAAAGTACACAAGGGCCGGATTCTACTCCCAGGAAACAGGATGGCGCCAAAACGGGCCACGATGCACCGCCGCAAAATGGCGAGAAGCGTTGTATTGGTCACACATTGCGCCGCAACATATGCACCAAACAGCATATTGACTGCATTTGCCTAAAAACTGTAACGATTCCCCACCGGCCCCCTGCATGACAGCCAGAGCAACGCCGCCGCCACGCCCAGCGAAACCCAATAATCGGTAGGCGCGCCGGCCCACCAGTGGATGTGCCAGGGCACGAAACTCGGCGCAAAGCGCGCCAGCCCGAATGCCGGGTTCAGCACGAACCAGAGAAAATCCTCGCTGATCCAGAACACCATGATGCAGGCGATCACGCGCGCCTCGGCGCGCCAGTTCCAGCGCCCGCCGAACACCAGTGAAAAATGGAAGAACAGCGCCACGCAGGGGAATACCCACGCGTGATACCCCGTCATCGGGCGCCCGCCCCAGAAAATATCCAGCAGCCAGTGATGCTCGATGCGCCAGGTGGGCAGGTTGGCCGCCCAGCCCGCGGCGCCCTCGATCTGGATCTCCACGTTAGCGAAGAAATAGGCCAGCAGCAGGGTCCACGCCACGGTCAGCACCAGCACCATCGGATGGCGCGACGGATAGGACTGGCCCGCGTGCCGGGTGGAAGAAGACAGGTTCAGCGCGCGCATCTCAACGCGCCGCCGTCGCAGCCGCGCCGCCGTGGCCGGCTAGCTGGCCGGACCGCGCCAATTGCCCGAGCACGGTTTCCAGCACACGGCGCGCCGCCGCCGGTTGCCCCAGCGCGCTAGCCCGCGCACGCATCTGGTCGAGCCGCGCCGGCTCCGCCAGCAAGAGGCGCACCCGGTATTCGAGCGATACCAGGTCGACCGCCTTGAGCGCAGCGCCTTGCTCCAGCAGGTAATCGGCATTGCGCTCTTCCTGCCCGGGAATCGGCGCATTGACCACCATCGGCACGCCCATCGCCAGGCATTCGGACGTGGTCAGGCCGCCGGGCTTGGTGATGACCAGATCGGAGCACGCCATCAGACGCTCCACCTCATTGGTAAAGCCGAAGGGAAAGAGCCGCCCGGAGTGTGCGGCGGCGAGGGTCTTGAGCCGCGCCAGCGCGGTCTCGTTGCGCCCGGCAAGCACGATCAGCTGGAAATCGTGCTCCAGCCGCATCAGCGCGCCGGCCACTTCATCAAGGCCGCCAAGGCCTGCCCCACCCCCCATCAGCATGATGGTGCGCCTTGCCGGATCGAGCCCGAAATGCTGTGCGCAGGCCTGGCGATCCTGCGGATGGGAAAACGCCGGCACCACCGGAATCCCTGTGGTATGGATGCGGCCAGCCTCGATCCGGCTGGCCCGCATGCGAAACGCGATTTCCTCGCTGGCGGCAAAGTAACCCGTCATATGGGGAATCACCCACATGCCGTGCAGATCAAAGTCCGTCACCTGCACCCACACGGGCACCGCCAGCCGCTGCCGGCGCACCTCATGCATCAGGATCTCGGCGGGCAGGAAGTGCGTGCAGACGATGGCATCCGGGGCGAACTCGTCGATCGCACGGCGCAGCGCGCGCGTGCTCAGCCGCTCGGCGGCGCGCCGCAGCTTTTGCATCGGCGCTGCCGGGTCGGCCTCGGAAGTGTGCTGGTACAGCATGCCCCAGAGGGCCGGATAGCTGTTTACCAGCTTGATGTAGAAGTCGGTGTAGAGCTTGCGAAACGTGGCCGGGACGTATTCCATCACGTCCAGGTGAAGCGTCTGCACGCCGGGGAATTCGGCTTCGGCGGTAAGACGCAGTGCTTCAGCGGCGCGCATGTGGCCGGCGCCGGCGGAAACACTGAGGAACAGGATCTTCTGCTGCTGCATGGGGATTGTGGGAGATTGGGCTGCCGGGGTGATCCCGGAGGTGCCGGGACGCTGGGGTGCTGGAGAGTTTCGGCGCGGTGCTCACTTCATGACGAAGGACTTGATCAGCGTCAGTTCGCCGGGCTTGCGCATCGGCACGCGGAACACCTGCTGCTTTTCGTTGGGCGTGTTTTCATCGGTGATCAGCGCTACTTGCGCCACGGTAATGGCTTCGGGACCGGCGCCGCTGCCGTAGTAGTTCACATAGACCAGGTAGGTGCCGGGTGGCGGCGCGGCAATCGAATAGATCTCCGGGCCATAGCCGGTGGTGACGTCGACATCGAGCGCGCCGCCGTTGCTGGCCACGCGATTCGCATAGAAGGTGTGCTGGCCGTCGGGCGCCACCACATGCAGGTCCAGGTCGGTCTGATCGCTGTCCCACGACAGCACCACGCGCAGGCGCGGACGGGTCTTGCCCTGGTAGCCGTCGTAGAACTGCACGCGCTTGCTGGCGCCCTGCGCACTGCGGATCTCCACGCTGTTGCTGCCGCCCGAGAAGGCGTAGGGCCGTGAGAAGCGGCCATCCTCCTCAACCCGCTGCGGCATCGCCACGCCGTTGACCACCAGGGTGGCAACCGAGCCGCCACCGCGCCGCCCGCGCCCGCCGGGTGCGGGGCTCGACGCGGCGCTCGCGGCATCCGCCTCGGACTTCGGCGCCGCGCGGATGCGCCCGGCAATCATGGCGCTGGCGGCTTGCCCGGCTCGCGTGGAGACCGCCACCGCCGGGTAATGCACTTCCTGCGTATAGGCCGAAGCATCACCGGCCGAGTTGCGCCAGCCGTTGCGCGGCGTGGTGAACTCGATGGCATCGTCGGCTCGCGCGGCGCCGGCCAGCAACAATGCCGGCAGGGTCAGGCTGATCAAGGCTAGTTTCGGCGAGTGCTGCATATCCACGGTTCCTTCCTGCGTTCTTTGCGACTGCTTTCTGGCTAGGCGTCGGTCTGGCTATCAGTGTGCCTGATCGATGTGTCGGATCAGAAGCGCACCGACTTCATCAGCGCCAGTTCGCCCAGCTTGCGCAGCGGCACCACGAGCGTCTCACGCTTTTCATTGAGCGTGTTCTCGTTGTAGATCAGCGTGAGCTTAGCGGTAATCAGGTCGCGATCGTTCTTGCCTTTTTCGAAGTTGTAGCCGTCGGCGTTGAAATTGCCCCAGTAATTCACATAGAACAACCACACCCCGGGACGCGGCGCCGCGCTCGAGAAAATCTCCGGCCCCGCACCGTCCACGCTATCCACGTCCAGACCGCCCCCTTCCGGCAGCAAGGGGCTGGCAAAGAAGGCATGGCCACCGTCAGGTGAAATCACATGCAGGTCGACCTCGGCCTTGGGATCGTCCCAGGTCAACACCGCGCGCAGCTTGGCCTGGATCTTGGTCGCGTCGGCCTCGTAGAACTGCAAGCGCTGGCGCGAGGCGCCATCAGCGGACACGATCTCCACACTGTTGGAGCCCCGGCCAAACGCCCACGGCCGCGCGAAGCGCCCCTGCTCGTCGGCATACAGCGGCATGGCCGTGCCGTTGACCACCAGCGTGGGCGGCTTGCGGCCCTCCTTGCCGACCTTGCGCAGGCACCCCTCGATCAGCGTGCGGTACTTCTGCGTGCCCCGGTCCACCGGCGGCTTGGGATAAGCGGCGGTATGGCGCTCGAGCTCGTTGGACAAGCCGCCGTGGCGCCAGCCGCCCACCGGGCCGTCCAGATCGGCAACCGGCTCGGCCGCGGCCACCAGCGGCGCCGCGGCGCAGGCCAGGGCCAGCACGCCGTGGCGCCAGTTGCAGGACAGATTACGGGTGAGATTCATGATGGGTTTTGCGTACGTACCAGCTTGCGCGCCATGGCTTCGACAAAGCCTTCGTCCTGCCCGCGCGGGTGGCGGGCAAATGCAAGATGGAGATATTCGTGAGCCAGCGCAATGCGGTCGTCCTCGCTGGCCAGCCGGTGGATATAGAGCCGGTTGCGACGCGCATCGGCATAAGGGCGGCCTTCGCGCACTTCGCACACTGCGGGCAGCGGCGGCGTTTCATAGCCCGGCTCCGCCGCCAGCCGGCGCTCCCAGTGCGGCGCGCGCTGCGCCAGCCACTGCCGCGCATTGGCCACCGCCAGGCAATCGCCGGCCACGGGGCTCTGGAACGAGGTGAGCGTGGCCTGAGGCCACCAGCGGGCCAGGATGGCATCGAACGACTGCCCCTGCCCGGCCGCGCGCCGGGCCTCCAGCCAGGCCATGCGCCCCTGGCCGCTCGCGTCGTGGTGATAACGCACGGCCACGCCGGGCAACACCAGCGCATCGGTCACATCAGCGGCACGCCGCGCCGCGGCGGTAGGTGCACGTGGCAGCACACGCTGGGTGCGGCTGCTATCTGCAATATGAAAGCAGCCTTGCTCACGCGTGGCTTGCTGGATCAGGTAGCTGCGCGCGGCCACCGCCAGGGCGCGGGCGGCCTCGGGCTCGGTGGTGTCGCCCTCGCGCTCGACCACCCGCGCCACGTAGTCATTGAGACCGAAACGGCCCACTACGCGCGGCGCGGCGCCGGGCTTGCGCAGCAGCATCAGTTCGCCACGGCTCTCCACGCGCAGGGTGTTGCCATTGGCAAACTCGGCGCGATAGGTGCCGTTGAGCGGGCCATCCGCCACGGCCTGGCGACTTGCGCCGGTGCCATTGCCGGTACCGGTACCGGCGGCTTGCAGATCGCGCAGCGCATAGCGCTCGAACATATCGACCAGCACGCAGGCGCCATCATCAGGCACCGGCACGGTGGCCAGCAACGGCTGCAGGCGGGGCGCCGCACGGCGCAGCACATTGGCACTGGCGCCGGGGCCGCCCAGCCAGACCGGGCTGCCATCGGCAAGCCAGCCGGCCGCGCCGCCGATGGATGCGCCCGGCCGCGCCGGGTCCGGCATGGTCCACGTCTTGGCGCGCAGCAGGCTGCCATAGTTGGCCAGCGTGCCTTCGCCGCGCCCCACCGTCAGTACCGATACCAGCGTCGCGGCGGCTGCCTGTTGCGCGGCGGGGGGCACGGCATGCAGCCCGGCAAGCAGATCGGCAACGGCCACGTTGCGAGCGGGCTGCATCGCCCGCATGTCCTGCAGCCACGCGGGTGCGCCTGCCTCCTTCCAGAAGCGGCGCCAGTCCGCAGCGGACAGACCCAGCCGCCGCGGCTCGAAATAGCGTCCGCAGGATTGAATCAGCGCACGCTCGCGGTCGATGCTCTGGCCGGGCGTGCAGCAGTAAACCTCCTCCGGGTCACCACCACGGCAGGTGTAGTCATCGGATGGCTTGTCGCGGCCGACCAGGTAGCCATAGACGAACAGCTTCCACACGCTGCCCAATGGGGTCTGCAAGCTGGCAGGCAATGGCGTGGCAGCGGGCGCGGCGGCGTTGCCGTCGAGGGCGAACAATTGCGCGTCCGCTCCCGCGAGCCGCGCGAAGCGCAGGGGCTCGGCGGGCGCGAGCGTGGCAGCCAGCACGGGCCCGGCGCACGCCGCACCCACGGCGGCCAGCACCGCAAGCCGTCGCCACCAGGCACGGCCGGCGGCCATGCGCGCTGCGCCGTTCATGCCCGCCTCACTCCACCGTCAAGGGGAAACCCGCCGTCTTGCCGTCGCCTTGCAGGGCCTTGGCATCTGGCTGGTACATGCGGAAGTAGCGCACCGGGGGCAGGTTGAACTTGCCTGGCAGCGAAAAGCGCACCAGCTGGCGCAGCACCACCGGGCGCTCTAGCGAGACTACCGGCTGGTGATACGACAGCATGCCCATCTCGTATGTCACGGCGCGCTGGAACGGCTGCAGGCCGGTGACCTTATTGTCTGGATCGGGCAAGCCGTCGATCCGCAGGCCCCACGTCGTGCCCTCGACCTCGCCGCCGGGCGGCAGCGGTGCTTCGACCAGCCCGTAGCGATAGGTGCCCTGGCGCGGGCTCAGCACGATTTCATCGACGTAGAGCGTGTTGCTGTCGAGCTTGTCGCCCGGCTTGACCGGCTTGGCCGAGAAGCTCAGGCCGGCCGTACCCGCCGCGGCGGCTTCGGCTGGCTTGCCGTCCTTCGCTGCGCCATCGCTCGTGGGCACCAGGCGATAGAGCTTGCGCTCGATGCCGATCGGCAGGCGCGAGGCTTCCTGGGCACGGCTGCGGTAGGACACCACGGCATTGGTGTTGAACGACTGCGAAGCCGCATCCATGTTCTGCGGCACGGTAAGCGCGAGCGTCTCAGGCAGTTGCGCCCCGCTCCAGCGCCATTCCGGCAGGCCGAGCGGGCTGCGCGTAGCCTTCCAGTTGCCCTGCGGCACGCGCAGCGCGGGATCGCCCTCGCCGGCCAGCCCGCGGCCCAGCCCGCCGCCAAGGGCCTTGTTGAGCCACACCAGCGTCACGGCCCGGTCAATCGTCGGTGAGGCAGCGCCGGCGCGGGCCAGCAGCGCCTGCACGTCGGAAGTGGCCGCGCCCTTGCCCGCCATCAGCAGCAGGCTCTGCACCAGCGGCGAAGGATCGCTCGCCAACGTCAGACGCGCGGCCTCGGCGGCGCTGGCCAGGCCTTCCGGCATCGGCTGGCCGATCTGCTTGTAGAGCTGCGCGGCCAGCACGGTCGCCACGCGGCGGCCTTGCGGCGAATCCGGTGCGGCAAACACCAGGCTTTCGCCCACGGCCGCGCCAGGCGCGTCGGCGCCGGGGCGAGCGAGCTCGCCGGCCACGCCACCGAGCTGCGTGGCCACCGGCAAGCCCATCTCGTTGATGAACCACAGCGCGAGCGCACGGTGCAGCAGCGGCTCCTTCATGGCCTGCTTGTAAGCTTCCAGCGTGCGCTTCCAGTGATCGGGCGGCAGGCTGATGCCGACGGCGCGCGTTGCCAGCCAGTCGGCGTAATAGGCATACGCCGTCAGCAGCGCGCTATTGCCCACCGTATCGCCCCACCACCCAAACTGGCCATTGACCCCAGCCAGCAGCGCCAGGCGCTGGCGCTGGGTGCGCAGCAGCGCGTCGATGCCCTGGGTGCCGCCGCCCGTGTCCGCGGCGGTGGCGGCCAGGCTACGCTGGGCCAATGCCAGCGGAATCAGCCGGCTGGCGGTCTGCTCGGTGCAGCCGTACGGATAAGCCAGCAAGTCGTCCGCCACGCGGGCAAACTGGCTGGCGGCGCCGTCGACGAAGCGCAGGCGCACGTCCTGTGCGTCCGCCGGCAGCTTGAACGCGGCATTGGCACCTGCCAGCGGCAGCGTCAGCTCGCGCTGCGAGAGCCAGCCGGTGGGCTCGACCGTGAGCGTGGTCTGCAGGCGGTCCAGCACTTTGCCCTGCAGCTTGATCTCCGCATTGACCACGCCACCCTGCAGAGCGCCCTGCGCAACCGGCAGGCGCACGTAGTTAGCGCCACGCTTGAGCGTCACGCTCTGGTTGATGTTCAGGCCGGCGCCGATCACCACGAGGTCCGCGGCCACCTCCTGCTCACCCTGGTTGAAGGCCACCATGTCGATGCGCGGCGCGTCCTCGGCGCGGTAGCGTTGCGGCCCGGTCCATTTGAGATACAGGCCCTTGTCGGACCGGATGCTGGCGGTGCGCTGCCCTACCATGCCGTCGGCAGACATCGCTCGCACCGTGATGCGCCAGCGGGTCAGGGAGTCAGGCATGGTGAAGCTCATGCGCGCGCGGCCGTCTGCGCTGGTACGCAGGTTGGCCTCCCACGCGGCAGTGTCTTTCTCGTCCCGGCGTGGGCGCTCCAGCACCTTCACGCCACGCTCGTTATAGCGGCCTCGCTCAGGGCCGCCGGCGCCGGGCTGGCCCGACACGGCGAGGTCGTAGCCGATGAAGTTCAGGCTGGAAGTGGTGCGCACGCTGTTGCGGCGCGGATGGTAGAAGAAGTCGACGATGCTCGGGGCGATTTCAGGCTGCAGCACGTAGACCATCTCGTCCACCACGCTGACGGTGAGATTCGCCGGCACGGGCTTGCCATTGAAGGCGCTGGTGAGGTCCAGCGTGACGGTCTCGCCGGGGGCATAGACAGGCTTGTCGCTCTTGACCACCAGCTCGATCGTGGGCTGTACCACGGCAATGCCGGCGTTCTGGAACACGTAGTCGCCGTCCTTCACGTACAGCACGGAGAACGTCATATTGGGGCTGAAATCGTTACCCACCTTGATCCGCGCCCGCCATTGCTTGTCGGTGACCTTCTCCAGCGACAGCCAGTCGCCACCCTTGGACAGCAGGCCGCGCCGCTCCACCCGGTCGCGCTCGAGCGTCAGCAAGGCATCCTCGACGGCGAGCGGGAACGTCACCAGCGCTTCGGCCGTGTCGCCGATGCGGTAGCGGTCCCGGTCGAACACGATCTCGATATTGCCCGGCACGGTCTGCAGGCCCTCGCCGGCCACCCAGTGGCTAGCGGCGGCCAGCAGATTGCCCGCGCCGTCCTTGACGGAGAGCGTATACGAGCCCGGCTGGTCGAACTTGACCGGGAACGACACAGTGCCGTTGGCGGCGGGGCTCAGCGCGCCTTCGCTGCGGGTGCGGGACTCCAGGCGCACCAGTTCCCACTTGGCCGGCGCCTGCGCCGAGGCCTGCCCGCCTGCGGCCAGCGCCTGCAACTGGAAGGTCACGCTCTGGCCCGGGTTGGTGAAGTTGGCCGGCGCTGTCAGCTTGTATGGCGTGGCGCCACGCGCGATCAGCAGTTCGCGCGTGACCTTGACCCGATAGGCCGCGCCGTCGTTGGCGAACACCGTCACCACGTAACGGCTCGGATCCTTGGCGGCAGGCAGCACCAGCGCGGCATTGCCACTGCCGTCGGTGGTCAGTTCCTGCTGCTCCAGCTTGACCGGGAACAGGCCGGCATATTGCAGCTCGCCCTCCACCATCGTCACCTGCTGCGCGCGCAGGCTGACGGACAGCTTGGCGTCCTTGACCGGCTTGCCGTCGGGATAGCGCAGCTGGATCTTGCCCTTGACCGCCTCGCCGGTGGCATAGTCGGCCTTGTCCAACGCAAGATTCACGTCGAAATGCGGCTTGATGTACTCGGCCACGCGGAAGGCGCCGCCGTAGGTGTTGCCACCGTAGTCGAAGCGCAGCGTATAGCCGCCGGCCAGGGCATTGGCGGGCAGCGTGAAGCGCGCGTCGGCGCCGTTGTCAGCGGCCAGCGCGGTAGCGACCGAGGCCAGCGGCGCGCCGTTGGGGTCCAGCACCTCCAGCTTGATATCACCAGGCGCAGCGGGGCCGGATTCGGTGGCATTGCGGAAATTGCGGCCAATGAACTTGACCCGGACTTCGTCGCCGGGACGGTACAGCGGCCGGTCGGTGAAGGCGTACAGCTTGGTGTTGTAGATCTCGCTGTCGTAGTAGAAGTTTTCCGAGATAAACGCGCCGCCGGCCGGATCCACGCCCAGCAGGTAGCTGCGCTCCGGGCTGGCGTGGGCCAGATCTGCCGCACCGTCAGCGCCAGTGGTGGCGCTTTGGAGCACGCCGAGACCATCGGTCCAGGCCAGGCTGGCGCCGGCAACCGGGCGGCCGCTCTTGCGCTGCGCGGCCCAGACCAGCATACCGTTGCCGGTGCTCTTGGTAATGGCCACGGTATCGGACACAAACAGCAAGGTATGGGCGCGGTAGGTGCCGATGATGCCTTCGACGATGTACAGGCCCGGCTTGAGCTTGCCCAGCGGCACCATCACGTTGCCCGCGTCTCGCGGCAGGAATTCGCTGCTGCTGCCTTCCAGCTTGACGTCCTTGGGCGGCGCGATTTCCTTGGCGTCCCAGATCGGGTAGCGGAAGCGCTCGACCACGTCATAGCCCTTGAGCGGCTCGTACTGCGGGTTGTTCTCGAAGCGGGTCGGCTGGGCAATCTGGTCACCCATGCTGAACTGCGGCGCGTCCTCCACCGCCTTGCTGCGGGTCGCGAACGACAGCACGCGTTGCCATGCGCGGCGCGCCTGCTTGTACCAGCTATCCCACAGGTAGGACAAGGTATTGGCCAGCCCTTCGCCGCGGTAGTTCGCCTTGACGTCGATCCGGTGCAGGTTCTTTTGTGCCTTCAAGAAGGCGATCGGATCGGCGACCCGGTACACGAGGATGTCGGCGCCGCCGTAGCGCTGCAGCTCGCTCTTGTATTCGCGGCCCGGGGCTTCCAGGCGCACCTGCGCCGTCTGGTCGCTGCCGTAGCTGGCGTCCGACAGCAGGAAGAACGGCTGCCCTTGGAAGGCGCTATAGCCGCTTGACGGCACCGTGTCGAGCGTGACGCTCGGCCGCTCGGCGGCGCCTGCCGCCTGGGTGCCTGCCAGCAAGGCAAGCGCCAGCAGCATGCGGGGGATGGAGGAACGCAGAAGCGCGCTTGCGCGCGTCATGACGACAAGCATCGTCTTTACCTCGACAAAAAGGCGAAACGGAATACGCCGATGAAATTGGGATTGCCGTCCTGCGGCTGCCAGCGCGAATCGTTCCATTGCATCAAGCGGGAAAGGGTGACGGCACGCAGGCCGTTATCGGTACGGGTCACGGTGCCGGTGTGATAGGCCAGGTACTGGCCCATCCAGATCATCAGGTGCTGTTCATCACCCTGGTCGTAGAAAAGCAGGTCGCCAGGCTGCGCCAGGTTGACGTTCCTGGCGACAAAGCGGCTATTGCCCTGCACCAGGGCCAGGGCGGAGGCATAAGCCCCGGTGCTGCCGTCGGCGCGGGTCCAGCGCTGGCCAAGCGTGCGCTGGCTCGGGCTCAGGCTAAGCTCCGGCGGCAACTGGCGGGCCGAGGCGCTGCCTTGCATGCCGTTGGCGCGCAGCCAGCGCGCGTCATGCACCTTGAGCGCCTCGCCCACGGCAAAGCGCACCAGGCCCGCACAATCGCGCTGGTACCAGCGTGGGGTCGGGCCCTGGCGCAGCTGCTCGCCGACGATGCGCACGAACCAGGCACGAAACGCCGCGGATTGCGCGGCATCGAGCGCATCCGCGTCTGGCGTGTCCGACGCCAGGCCCGACAAGGCCCAGGCCCGACCGCCGCCGGCCAGGGGCAAGGCAAGCGCCGCCAGCATCGAGCGGCGGCCTCGGCTCACAGCTATCACTGCGCGGCCTCTTGCGGTGCCGGTGCTATCGGCGCTATCGACGGGGCCGCGGCCAGCACGCCGCGCGGCGGCGTGCCTGCCTGCTGCCAGGTCACCGACACCCACGCACGCCCCGAAGGCAAGCTATCGGGCAGCACAAGCGAGACCGCCGGGTAGGCCGCAAGGGTCTTCAGCTTAGGGAACAGGTGAGCGCGCGCCGCGTTCAGGAACAGGGCTTCCTGGTCCGCGGGCAACGCCTTGGTGGCTTCGCGCCGCACCAGCGGCGCCAGCGTCGACGGGGTGAAACTGAGCACGGTACGAGCCTGCTGGCCGCGCTGCATGGTGTCGGCCACCGCGGGGAAGCGCTTGCCCTGCACCGCCAGCGCGTCATCCACCAACGCGCCGTCAGGCGAAAACAGCACCGTGTTGCCAGCCAGTGCCAGCGTCACGGGGAAATAGGCGCCCGCCGAAAGCTGCGCCGCGAACGGCGCCCCCTTGCCCTCACGCGTGCCGTAGGGCGAGCTGACCGCGCGCGACCACAACACCGCGCCGCCCGCGCCCTGGCGGCTCTGCACCGGCAGGCGCGCATAGGCGCCCTTTTCTGCGCCGGCATTGGGTTCATAGGCGCCGATCACTTGCTCGAACAGGCTCGCCAGCACCGGACGCAGCGCGGTAGCGGCATCGGCCGACTTGACCCGGGCCATGAACAACGGCGCCACCAGCGCCGACTTGCTATACCAGCACACGGCAGCCGGCCCGTCGAAGGCCTGGGCCACCTGCGCAGCCAGTTCATCCTTGCCGCCGCTGACCTTCTGCAGCATCTTGCCTGCGGCCTGCCAGTCCACCGGCAGCGTGGCGCACGCCGCGGGGTCGGCCGGCAAGGCCTTCCAGAGTTCGGCCGTGTTCCACTTGCCCGGCAGGCGCGCGCCATCGACCAGCACCGCGCTGTGCCAGGCGGCATCATCGGCGCCGGCCTTGGAATCGGATTTGGAATCGGACTTAGAGTCGGACTTAGAGTCGGCGCCGGCAAAATCGAAACGCAGCGCTTCGATGCCCGGGAAGAATGCCTGGTAGCCAAACGAGAGGTAATTCGCGCCAACCAGCACGCGATGGCCCTTGAGCGGGCCCTTGGCGGCGTCGAGCGCGAACGATTGCAGCGGGGTCTCGCGCGCGCCGGCATCGTCGGACAGCCAGGCGGCCACCGCCTTGGCGCGGGCGCCGATGGGCTTGCCTTCCGCGTCCAGCAGCATGCCGGCTTCCGACAGCACTACCAGGCGATCGCCCTTGCCCGCCAGCAGCAGGCTGCGCGCCGGGCCGATCCGCAACGCATACAGCGGCGTGCCGCCGACCTCACCGGCACGGCTCAGCTGCGTGTCAGCCGGGGCGATCGTGCCAAGTGTCTGCAGCACCTTGGCCAGCCCGTTGCGCTCCATCGACAACGCCCAGTAGCGCAAGGTGCCATCGGCGCCGCGCCAGGCCATGAGCCGGCCCGGTTCGTCGAACACGCGCTTGAGCAACGCATCGCCCCAGTCCAGGTCGTGCTCGAAGGCAATGCGACGCAACGCGCCCGAGGCAGACAGGCGGCCTTCGTTGTCTTCGTAATAATTGACGAAATCTTCGGTGAGCACATCGCGCAGCAGCGGCACGCGGAGCATATCGCGCGGCAGGCTGGACAGGCTTTCGCTGTCGACCAGCGCATCGGGGCGGCTGAAATCGAGTTCAAGCTGGCGGGGCTGCCCCTTCCAGGCGCGTCCGAACGGGTGCCAGACCATTTGCACGGCCACACCAGCGGCAATCGCCAGCGCGGCGGTGCCAAGCGCGATTCTCTTGCGCGAAATCTTCATGATTCCCTTCACGATCGTGATCACTGCACGTCACAGATGCAGCGAACCCGGTAGCGTACCGCGCACATCAATCAAACCGCAACCCAGCCACCGTGAATTTTTGTGACTGCCTGCGCGGCCGCGCGCTCGGCGCCACCCGCCGGCGTAGTGCGCTTTCCGACCGGGCGCCTTTGCCCAGGCGGCTCTCCGGGCCGATATTTGCTTATGACAAAGATGTACTTTGCCGAAGCGGGCCACGGGCGTAGCCTCGCCATTTTTGAAATATTCGACATATGTTCTCGTTTGCCACATTCGCCAGTGCCGGCACGTTCCGTGCCTCCCGCCTGCTGGCAAAGCTAGCGTTCGTCGCTGCCGCCGCCCTCTCGATTTCCGCCCCACACGCCGCCCAGGCTCAAAGCCCGGTGCTGGACAAGATCCGCAACACCGGCACCATCGTGCTGGGCTACCGTGAATCGGCGCTGCCCTTTTCCTTCGCCAACGACAAGGGCGAGCCCGCAGGCTACGCGGTGGACCTGTGCCTGCGCGCCGCGGAGGCCGCGCGCGTGAAGCTCGGGCTGAAAACGATCAAGGTGCGCTGGATGCCGCTCACCCCGCAGAACCGGATCCCCGCCGTGGTCAATGGCCTGGTCGATCTCGACTGCGCGCCCAACACGAACTCCCTGGAGCGCCAGAAGCAGGTCGCCTTCAGCGTCTCGCATTACATTTCCACGGTCCGCATGCTGGTGCGCGCGGATTCGGGCATCAAATCCTTCGAGGACCTGCGCGGCAAGAACGTGGTGACCAGCGCCGGCTCCACGGGCGATCGCCATGTGCGCCGCCTGAAGGGCCGGTATGGTTTCCATGACATCTACGCGAAGGATCATGGCGAATCCTTCCTGCTGCTCGAATCCGGACGTGCGCAGGCATTCGTGATGGACGATGTACTGCTGTCGGGACTGCGCGCCCGCGCCAAGGACCCTTCGCAGTTCGTGATCGTGGGTCCCGCTCTGTCGATCGAGCAGAATGCGCTGATGATGTCCAAGGCCGATCCGGAGTGGAAGCAACTGGTGGACCAGACCCTGGCATCGGTATTCGCCGGCCCGCAGGTGATCGCCCTGCAAAAGCAATGGTTCCAGCAGCCAATCGGCGCCCGCAGCATCAACCTTGCGCTGGCACCGAGCCCGGAAGTCCGGGATGCGTGGAAGCATCCTTCGGATGTCGCGACCGAATAACGGCCTTCGAAGCCCGGCGATCCGCCAAAATCAAAGCCCCCGCAGGCCATCAGGCCTGCGGGGGCTTTTTTTCACCTAACGCAAACGGAAAGTGTGCGATTAGGCACATGAATCGTCAAGCGTCAAGCAAGTCTTGGCGATAAAGGCAATAGCGGCTTTCCATAGGACGATACAAAGCGTGCATTTCACAATACAGCGTATGTTGACAGCCAGGCGAAATGTTGGCGACACTGGGGACCAGCGGACAACGCGGCAACGGTATCCCACGCAATCGGCGTGGCGGCCTTAGCCGTCAGTTTCCGTGTATTCGAACCGCCGGAAGGCGGCATTTACCAGGAGAAAACATGAACAAGTTCGTCGCGACAGCCATCGCGCTGTGCATTGGCGCCGTCTCCGTGGCTGCCCAGGCGCAATCGACCGGGAAGAAGCAATTCGACCCGTATAGCCAGGGCGCCAAGTCGGGCGATAAGTTCGACCCGTATAGCCAGGGTGCCAAGTCCGGTGACAAGTTCGACCCGTATTCCCAGGGCGCGAACAAGAGCACCCGCACGGACCTGACCGACGCCTCCGCGCCGCCGGCCAAGAAGTCGACCAAGAAGAGCAAGAAGAGCAAGAGCAAGAAGCCCGCCGCATCGGCCGCAGCCGCGAACTGATCGGTAAGGGGCGCCGCGCTGGTACCCGGCGCCCTGACAGCAGAAAGCCCGCCAATTCAAACTGGCGGGCTTTCTGCTGTGTGCTGCCGGAGAATCCGCTTTGGCAGGCGGGGAAAGCGTCAGGGCGAAGTCGTATCCAGATCCATCCCCGTGACGTCGATCCGTTGCACCTTGTCCTGCTGGCGAATCTCGGTGCGCAGCACGAATGCCTCGGCGGGGCAATACCAGTCGGTTACGTGCATCAGCGTGGGCTCCACCTGCACCACCTCCTCCCCCACCATCAGCGGCCCCAGCGAAGTCCGCTTCTCGTAGGTGATCGGCATGCACTCCTTGCGGCCCAGCACGGTATCGATCATCTGGCGCTTGCCCACGTGGCGGGATCCGACGCTGATCGAGGCATATAGCGCCCGCATGCTTCCCACGACCTCGTCCGCGCCCACCGGATAGATCTGCAGCGAGACGCTGGACTCGAACGCCTCGCCCTCCAGGGTGCCGCCCTCGTGGATATCCATGCCCGCGTAGCTGAACACGCCCTGGCCCCTGAAGGCGGCTTCGCCGTACATGCGGGCATAGCGCCCTTGTGCATTGATGACGGCATGCTCGCTCTCGATACTGCTCTTGGCAGAGTCGGAGCGGCGGTCGATATTGACCATGTGGACCTGGTCCATGATGACCGGCGGCCCCATCAGGGCAGACAGCGCCGACTTGGAGCGCACCTCGAGCTGCGCCCGGCATCCAGTCTGGTTCTTGGTCGCCCGGCGCAAGGTCATGGTGATCGACATGGGCATGGCGCCATCGCCTTCCATCTGCACCCGCGAGCCGGAGCGGAACCATGGCGCGTCGCACAGCGGGGCGAGCGCCCGCGCCGGCGCCTGCTCAGGCGTGGCAGCGGCCACCGCCACTGTCTGAGCCTGCGCAAGGCCGCCCACGGCCAGCAGCACTGCGCTGGCAATGGAAGCAGCCCTAAACCGTTGCGCCTTTGTCCTCACATGAATCCTGTCTAGAATGATTTCGCGCCCCCGCTCGTTCCGACCCGGTGTCCCACACGCAAGGCCAGCCAGACGTTGTAGCTCGCGCTGGCTAGAAACTAGCGCTTTTTTGCCCGCGCGTGTCGGCAATCTTAGTCGGTCACCGTCGCTGCCGGCCCATGCGGGCAGCTTGCCAGGGAGTTCCTATGCTTCAGTATTACGCCAAGCTTTGGTGGGTCGTGGCCTTGCGCGGCATTCTCGCCGTTCTTTTCGGGATTTGTGCGTTTTTCGCACCTGTTGCCACACTGGCTGCACTTGTGCTCTTGTTTGGCGCCTTTGCCGCCGCCGACGGCGTCAGCGCGCTGCTGATGGCCATCTCGGGCAGCCAGCGCGAGGCTAGCGACCGCGGCATCCTTGCACTGCAAGGCCTGCTTGGCCTGGGCGTGGGCTTGCTGACCTGGTTCAGCCCCGTGGTCACGGCGTTTTCCCTGCTGTTATATATCGCCGCCTGGACGCTTGCCACAGGGGTGCTGCAAATTGTCGCGGCGATCCGCCTGCGCAAGGACATTCCCAATGAATGGTGGCTGATCCTGGCCGGGCTGGTGAGCATCGTGTTCGCTTTCCTGCTGCTGTGGCAACCCCTTGCCGGCGCGCTGGCGGTGCTGTGGATGATCGGAGCCTGGGCGGTGGTTTGCGGCATTCTGCTGATCGGCGTCTCGCTGCGCTTGCGTCGCGCCAGAAACATGCCGATTAATACACTTTCCAGCTAAGCCGCGCGTGCTACCCGGGCCGTCCCGCGTGCGCCGGCCCCGCGCGCGACGGCGGGTTGCGGCGGTCGTGCTAACATTGCGCGCCGCGCCACTTGGCAACCACGGTTGGCCATGAGGTAACGGCTATAAGGACGGACGAAGCAGAAGGCGCGTGGAAACGGGCACGATCGCTTGCTTCTTTTGTCTACCAAAGCCGTCGCTGCTGCGTTGTGATGTTTTCGCCCGGTGCCCGGGCAGTCCGAAACCGTCAAACAGTCTGGCAGCGCGCTGCGGTAACAGCCTGACTCCGCTTTTTTAGCGGGGCCAAGACGGTATACCAAGCTTTGATCATCGTGCAAGTGGCCGCGTCATCGCGAGCCAATGCAATGATTGTGTGGCAGCAGGCGGGACAAGCCACCCGGTCCGCCAGCGCGCGGATCGCCACACCCCGCAAGCCCGAGAACCGGTCGTCATGTGCGCAAGCCAGGGCGGTCACCCGATCCCTTTCCAGGAGACGTATGCGTAGTTCCGTGACCTCGCGAGACACCTCGCGAAGCACCGCACAAGGTGTTTCGCAATCTGCCGGCTTGCCCACGACCACCATCGTCCTGGTTTGCCTGTTTATTCTCCTGGTCTGGTTCGGCACGCTCGACGCTCGCCACCTGCTGCGCTCCGATGAAGGCCGCTATGCCGAGATCGCGCGCGAGATGTTCTCTACCGGCGACTGGGTAACCATCCGCTACAACGCACTCAAGTACTTCGAGAAGCCGCCCTTCCATATGTGGGTGACGGCGCTGTCCTACACTGTGTTCGGCGTAGGCGACTGGCAGGCCCGGATGTGCGTGGCGCTGTCCGGCATGGTCGGCCTTGTGGTCTCGATGCTCGCCGCCCACCGCTGGTATGGCTTCCGGGCCGCCTTCCTGACCGGGCTGGTGCTGGCCGCCGCGCCGATGTGGAGCGTGGCCTCGCACTTCAACTCGCTGGACATGACGCTGTCCGGCGCCATGGCCTGCGTGCTGGCCTTCATGCTGCTCGCGCAGCACCCGGCTGCGACGCCGGCCGCCCGGCGGTACTGGATGTGGGCCTGCTGGATAGCGATGGGCGTGGCGATCCTGACCAAGGGGCTGGTAGGCATTGCCCTGCCCGGTCTCGTGCTGGTCATCTACACCCTGATCTCGCGCGACTTCGGACTGTGGCGCCGCCTGCACCTGATCACCGGCATCGCGCTGATGCTGATCGTCACGGTGCCCTGGTTCTGGCTGGTGTCTGAGCGCAACCCCGAATTCCTGAATTTCTTCTTTATCCACGAGCACTGGCAGCGCTATACCTCGACGGTACACTCGCGCAAAGGCCCGCTGTGGTACTTCGTGCCGTTGCTGGTGGCGGGCTTCATCCCCTGGCTGGGCCTGGCGCCGCGCATGTGGCAAGTGGTCCGTGGCGAGGGCGCGGCGGCACGCGTGGCGCCGGCACGGCCATTCCAGCCGGCGCTGTTGCTGGCCGTGTGGGCCATTGCCATCTTTGTCTTCTTCAGCCTGTCCGGCTCGAAGCTGCCCGGCTACATCGTGCCGATCTTCCCGGCGCTTGGCATGCTGGCAGCCGTGGCGCTGCAGCACATCGATGAGCGCAGCTGGAAGCGGCAGCTCAACGGCATGCTGGTCATTGCGGCAATCGGCTTGCTGGCCAGCCCGGTGGTGGCCACGCTGAATTCCGACAACACGCCCAACGAGCTGTACCGCTTGTTCGCGGTCTGGGTCGGCGCCGCCTTCGTGCTGATGCTCGGCGCCGTGTTCCTCGCGCGCAAGCTGCTGGCGAGCAAGGGCCTGATGGTCAGCATCACCGTTTACTCGCTCGGCTTGTTCACCAGCTTCACGGTGGCGCTGCTGGGCCACGAGGTCATGGGACGGCAGACTTCGGGCGTGGACATGGTACCCGCCATCAACGCCGTGCTGACGGATGACATGCCGATCTACGGCGTGCGCATGCTGGACCACACGCTGCCGTACTACCTGCGCCGCACCACCATCATGGTGGAATGGCCGGACGAACTGGAGTTCGGCACCAAGCAGGAGCCGCAGAAATGGCTCCCCACGCTGGATGCCTTTATTGCAAAATGGCAGGATGGTCAGCACGCCGTGGGCATCATGTCGGCTGCCACCTACAAGATGCTGCAAGAGAGCAAGGTGCCGATGTACAAGATCGGGCAAGACAAGCGCCGCGTCGCGGTCACCAACTTCCCGCCTCCCGGCCAGGCGCCGGCGGCCCCGCAGCAAGAACCGAACCGCGCGCCATGACGCTCTCTACCTTCGCTTTTATCTTCACCGGCGTGCTGCTTAATGCGTGCGCGCAGTTGCTGCTCAAAGCCGGCACCAACGCCGTGGGCGCAATCACCATCGAGCGCGCGACGCTGTTTGCCACGGCGTTTCGCGTGCTGACGCAGTGGCCGGTACTGGCTGGCCTGACACTGTACGTAGTCAGCGTCGGCGTGTGGATCGTCGGGCTGTCGCGGGTCGATGTATCGATCGCTTACCCGATGCTGTCGCTCGGTTACGTCGTGAACGCCCTGGCAGCCTGGTGGCTGTTCGGTGAAATGATCGGCCCCCTGCGCGTAGCGGGCATCCTGCTGATCCTCGCTGGCGTGTTTCTCATCGCGCGTTCCTGATCACCGCACCATCGCACCATCGCACCATCGCCACAAGACACAAGACACAAGAGCCTGATTGCCATGACCGCTTCCGCTGCGCAAGCCTTCCTGCCCTTCGTCAAGCCGAATATTGACGCCGCTGCCATCGCCGAGGTGGGCAAGGTGCTGGCCTCGGGCTGGATCACCTCCGGCCCCAAGATGCACGCCTTCGAGGCCGCCCTGTCCGAGCTGTTCGGGGGCCGCCCGGTGCGCACCTTCGCCAATGGCTCAGCGACGATGGAAATCGCGCTGCGCGTGGCCAATATCGGCCCCGGCGACGAAGTCATCACCACCCCGATCACCTGGGTTGCCACTGCCAATGTCGTGATCACGGTGGGCGCCAAGCCCGTCTTTGTCGACATCGATCCGCGCACGCGCAATATCGATCTCGATGCCGTGGAAGCCGCCATCACGCCCCGTACCCGCGCCATCATGCCGGTCTACCTGTCGGGCCTGCCGGTGGATATGGACCGCCTCTACGCCATCGCAAAGAAGCACAACCTGCGCGTGATCGAGGATGCCGCGCAGGCCATCGACTCGCGCTGGCGCGGCCAGCGCATCGGCGCCTTCGGCGACCTGGTCAGCTTCAGCTTCCAGGCCAACAAGAACATCACCAGCGTCGAAGGCGGCTGCCTGGTGATGAACTCGCCCGAAGAAGCCGAACGTGCCGAACGCCTGCGCCTGCAAGGCGTGATCCGTACCGGCATGGACGGGATGGACGTGGAAGAGCCCGGCGGCAAATTCAACCTGACCGATGTCAACGCCGCCATCGGCCTGTCGCAACTGGTGCAACTTGACGCCATCACGGCACGCCGCGCCGAACTGGCCGAGGCGTACTACCGCTGCGCCGCCGGCAGCGGCCTGGCCGAACTCGGCATCGAGCTGCCGCTGCCGCGTGACGGCGAGCTAGCCACCACCAACTGGCATATGTTCCAGGTGGTGCTGCCGGCCGAACGCATCGAAGGCGGGCGCACCGCGGTGATGGAGGCCATGCGCGAGCAAGGCGTCGGCACCGGCGTGCACTATCCCGCCGTGCACCTGTTTTCTTATTACCGCTCCCTGGGCTGGCGCGAAGGCATGCTGCCGCACGCCGAGCGCATCGGACGGGGCATCGTCACGCTGCCGATGTTCCCCGCCATGCAAGCCGCCGACGTGGAGCGGGTATGCGCAACTCTTAGTGAAACATGCAAACGCCTCTTCAAATGAGCCCTGTCGAAGTCTCCGTCGTCATTCCCGTCTATAACGAGGAAGATGGCCTGCAAGCTCTGTTCGACCGGCTCTACCCGGCGATGGACGGGCTCGGCTGCAACTACGAGATCATCTTCGTCAACGACGGCAGTCGCGACCGTTCGGCACAGATCCTGGCCAGCCAGTTTCACAAGCGCCCGGACACCACGCGCGTCGTGCTGTTCAACGGTAACTTTGGCCAGCATATGGCCATCCTGGCCGGCTTCGAGCACACCCGCGGCCAGATCGTGATCACGCTGGATGCCGACCTGCAAAACCCGCCGGAGGAAATCCCGCGGCTGGTGGCAACCATGCGCGAAGGCCATGACTACGTTGGCACCATCCGCCGCGAGCGCAACGACACGGCGTTCCGCCGCATTGCGTCCCGGGCCATGAACCGGCTGCGCGAGCGCATCACGCGCATCAAGATGACCGACCAGGGCTGCATGCTGCGTGCCTACGACCGCAATGTCGTCGACACCATCAATGCCTGCCGTGAGGTCAATACCTTTATCCCCGCGCTGGCCTATACCTTCTCCTCCAATCCGGTGGAGATCGTGGTCGAGCACGAGGAACGCCACGCCGGCGAATCCAAGTATTCGCTGTTCCAGCTCATCCGGCTGAACTTCGACCTGGTAACCGGCTTCTCCATCGTGCCGCTGCAGTGGTTCTCCGCCATCGGCACCTTGCTGTCGCTGGCATCGGCGGGCCTGGTGGCGGTGCTGCTGGTTCGGCGCTTCGTGCTTGGCGCGGAAGTGCAGGGTGTGTTCACCCTGCTCGCCTTCAACTTCTTCCTGGTTGGCATCATGCTGTTCGGCATCGGCCTGCTGGGCGAGTACATCGGCCGCATCTACCAGGAAGTGCGCAACCGTCCGCGCTACCGCATCCAGGCGGTGCTGGAAGGCACGCCGGAACAGCAAAAGGCGACGGAGGTCTCGTGCGCGCAGTAGTCTTCGCTTATCACAACGTCGGCGACCGCTGCCTGCGCGTGCTGCACGCGCGTGGCGTGGAGGTGGCGCTGGTCGTCACGCACCGCGACCGCCCGGATGAGAACATCTGGTTCCGCCGCGTTGCCGATACCGCAGCCGAACTCGGCTTGCCCGTCACCTACGGCGAAGACCCGGCCGATCCGGCGCTGGCTGCCGCAGTGGCCGCGGCGCGCCCCGACGTGATCTTCTCCTTCTACTACCGCGCGATGATTCCCGCGGCAGTGCTGGCGCTGGCGCCGCAAGGCGCGTTCAATATGCACGGCTCGCTGCTGCCCAAGTATCGCGGCCGCGTGCCGGTGAACTGGGCGGTGCTGCACGGAGAAAGCGAGACCGGCGCCACGCTGCATGCGATGGAAGCCAAGCCGGATGCCGGCTTCATCGTCGACCAGACGTCAGTGCCGATCCTGCCCGACGACACCGCCGGCGAGGTCTTCGAGAAAGTGACCGTGGCCGCCGAGCAAACGCTGTGGCGCGCCCTGCCCGCCATGATGGCCGGCAACATCACGCCGCTGCCCAACCGCCTTGCCGAAGGCAGCTACTTCTCCGGGCGCAAGCCGGAGGACGGCCGCATCGACTGGCAGCAGCCGGCCGCGCAGGTCTACAACCTGATCCGCGCAGTCGCACCGCCCTATCCCGGCGCCTTCACCGATGTCGGCTCGCGCCGCTTCGTGGTGGCGCAGGCGCGCCTGCCGCATGCCGGCAGCGCAGCCGGAGCAGCCCCATTGCAGTCCACCAGCGCCGCCCGCCCGGGCTTACACGTGATCGACGGGCAGATCGTCGGCGTGTGCGGCGATGGCGGCCTGATCCTTGTACGCGAACTGCTGGACGATGGCGCCCAACCCGCGCCCGTCTCGGCTACCGCGCTTTCCACATTTCTTACCGCATTGTCCAAAGAGGAAAACCGATGAAAAAGGTCCTGATTCTTGGCGTCAACGGCTTCATCGGCCACCACCTGACGCGCCGCATTCTCGAAACCACGTCGTGGGAAGTCTACGGCATGGACATGTCCAGCGATCGCCTTGGCGACCTGATCGACCATCCGCGCATGCACTTCTTTGAAGGTGACATCACCATCAACAAGGAGTGGATCGAGTACAACATCCGCAAGTGCGACGTGGTGCTGCCGCTGGTGGCCATCGCCACGCCCGCCACCTACGTGCGCCAGCCGCTGCGCGTGTTCGAACTCGACTTCGAAGCCAACCTGCCGATCGTGCGCGCCGCCGTGAAGTACGGCAAGCACCTGGTGTTCCCGTCCACCTCCGAGGTGTACGGCATGTGCCATGACGACGAGTTCGATCCCGAGACGTCCGAGCTGATCTGCGGCCCGATCAACAAGCCGCGCTGGATCTATGCCTGCTCCAAGCAGCTGATGGACCGCGTGATCCACGCCTACGGCATGGAGCAAGGCCTGAACTACACCCTGTTCCGCCCGTTCAACTGGATCGGTGCCGGCCTGGACTCGATCTTCGAATCGAAGGAAGGCTCCTCGCGCGTGGTCACCCAGTTCCTCGGCCACATCGTGCGCGGCGAGCCGATCAAGCTGGTGGACGGCGGCGCGCAAAAGCGTGCCTTTGCCGATGTCACCGACGGCATCAGCGCCCTGATGCGCATCATCGAGAACCCGAACGGCATCGCCACCGGCAAGATCTACAACATCGGCAACCCGCGCAACATCCACTCCGTGCGCGAGCTGGCCGAGATGATGCTGAAGATGGCCGGCGACTACGCCGAGTACGCGGAAGAAGCCAAGAAGACCCAGATCGTGGAAACCTCCTCGGGCGACTTCTACGGCAAGGGCTACCAGGACGTGCAGAACCGCGTGCCGAAGATCGACAACACCGTGGAAGAGCTCGGCTGGAAGCCCGAGGTCAGCATGGAAGACGCGCTGCGCGCCATCTTCGAGGCTTACCGCAGCAAGGTGATCGAGGCGCGTACCCTGGTCGATTCGGCCAACTGAGCGCACGCACCCGATGGCCCGTATCGCCCTGAAGGTCGACGTCGACACGCTGCGCGGCACCCGCGAAGGCGTGCCGGCGCTGCTCGCCATGCTGGCCCGCGTGCGGGCCGAGGCCACCTTTCTATTCAGCCTTGGCCCCGACCATACCGGCTGGGCGCTGCGGCGCGTGTTCCGTCCCGGCTTCCTGAAGAAGGTGTCGCGTACCTCGGTGGTGTCGAACTATGGCTTGCGCACGCTGATGTACGGCGTGCTGCTGCCCGGTCCCGATATCGGCCGCAAGGGCGCGGCCGAGATGCGCGCGGCGCGTGCGGCGGGGCACGAGTGCGGCATCCACACCTGGGACCACGTCTACTGGCAGGACAACGTGCGCGAGCGCGATGCGGCCTGGACCCGGCGCCAGATGCAAAGTGCATTCGACCGCTTCGTCGAGATATTCGGCGAAGCACCGCCCACCCATGGCGCGGCCGGTTGGCAAATGAACGATGAGGCCTTCCGCCAGATCGACGACTGGGGCATGGTGTACGCGTCCGATGGCCGCGGCACCGGTCCGTATATCCCCACGGTCGATGGTGTGGCATGCCGCCACGTGCAGATGCCGACCACGCTGCCGACGCTGGACGAACTGATCGGCGTGGGCGACATGACGGAAGACAACGTCCACCACGCCGTGCTGCGTCTGAGCGAAGACGGGCGCGACCACGTGTTCACCCTGCACACCGAACTCGAGGGCGGCAAGCTTGCGCCGGTGTTCAACCGCCTGCTGGATGGCTGGCGCGCGCAGGGGCATGAACTGGTGTCGATGGCCACGCTCTACCGGCATATCGATCGCAGCGCCCTGCCGCAACTGCCGGTGACGTGGGGCGCGATCGAGGGAAGAAGCGGCGAGCTGATCCTGCAGCCGTAGGCATCTGGCCGGGACGGCATGTTGCCCGCGCCCGCCCGCATCAAAACACAGTCAGTACCATCAACGATCGTCAACGGCCGGCAACCGGCCATTGACGATGCGTTCATGCGTGCACCGCTTGCGTGCGCGTGTGCCTCAGCCTCGCTTCGGCCCGTTGGCGAAGGCCCCGGCGGACCCTCGACAACGTTCAGCTACGGTCCCTCCCCGCCAGCCTCAGGCCGTTGAAGACCACCAGCAAGCTCGCCCCCATATCGGCGAACACCGCCATCCACATGGTGCCCAGGCCCATGACCGTGAGGGCCAGGAAAATCGCCTTGATGCCAAGCGCCAGGGCAATGTTCTGCTTCAGGATCGTCGAAGTCTGCCGCGACAGCCGGATAAAGGCGGGGATCTTGCGCAGGTCGTCATCCATCAGCGCCACGTCGGCGGTCTCGATCGCCGTATCGGTCCCGGCCGCGCCCATGGCGAAGCCGATATCGGCACGGGCCAGCGCGGGCGCATCATTGACGCCGTCACCCACCATGCCCACCACGACGCGCTTGCTACCATTGCTACCATTACCCGGCGCCCCTTCTGCCCCCTTCACGCTCAGCGCAGCGATGGCGTCCGCCTTGTCCTGCGGCAGCTGATTGCCGCGTGCCTCGTCGATCTGCACCTGCGCTGCGATCGCTTGCGCGGTATGCGGGTTGTCGCCCGACAGCATCAGCGTCCTGACGCCCAGCGCGTGCAGCTCAGCCACCGCCTCGCGGCTGCTGTCCTTGACCGTATCCGCCACGCCGAACAGCGCCTCGACACCGTGATCCGCGCCCAGCAGCACAACCGTCTTTCCCTGCCGCTCCAGCGCTTCCAGCGTAGCCTCCAGCTCCGGCGAGCACAGCCCGCGGTCGTGGATCAGGCGATGGTTCCCCAGATAGTAGCTGCGCCCGTTCACGCTGCCGCTGACCCCGTACCCGGGCAGCGCCGCAAAGTCCTGCACTTCCAGCGGCACGATGCCATGCGCACGCGCGGCATTGGCCACGGCCATCGACACCGGATGGTCGGACCGGGCAGCCAGGCTAGCCGCCATCAGGCGCGCCGCATCGCTCGCCGCCGCACCTGCCGCGGCGGTTGCGCCCAGGGGCTGGAAATCGGTCTGGGCCGGCTTGCCGTGGGTGATGGTGCCGGTCTTGTCCAGCGCCAGCCATTTCAGATCCTTGCCCTGCTCCAGGTAGACGCCCCCCTTGATCAGGATGCCGCGCCGCGCCGCGGCCGCAAGGCCGCTCACGATCGTTACCGGCGTGGAGATCACCAGCGCGCACGGGCAGGCAATCACCAGCAGCACCAGCGCCTTGTAGATCCATGCGCTCCAGTCGCCGTCCATCACCAGCGGCGGCACCACGGCCACCAGCACCGCGCCAAGGAACACCAGCGGCGTGTAGATGCGGGCAAAGCGGTCGACAAAGCGCTGCGTGGGCGCGCGGCTGCCCTGCGCCGCCTCCACCGCGTGGATGATGCGCGCCAGCGTGGAGCCGCTGGCCGGCGCGGTGACTTCGTACTCCAGTTCGCCAGCTTGGTTGATGGTGCCGGCGAAAAGTGCATCGCCGACGGTCTTGTCGACCGGCACGCTCTCGCCGGTGATCGGTGCCTGGTCCAGCGTGGACTGGCCACGCAGCACCCGCCCGTCGAGCGCTACACGTTCGCCAGGGCGCAGGCGCACCAAGGCGCCGATGGCCACCGCGCTAGCCTCCACGGGCAGCCAGCTGCCGTCGGGCTGCTGCACCGTGGCCTGCTCCGGCGCCATTGCCATCAGGCCGCGCACGGCATTGCGGGCACGGTCCAGCGACGCCGCCTCGATGCGCTCGGCCAGCGCGAACAGCACCATCACCATGGCCGCTTCCGGCCACTGCCGGATCAGCATGGCGCCAGTGACAGCGATGCTCATCAATGCGTTGATGTTCAGGTTGCCATTGGACAGCGCAATCCAGCCCTTCTTGTAGACGCCCAGCCCGGCTATTGCCACAGCCACCAACGCCAGCAGGGGCGCCAGCCATTCCTGGCCGGGCACTTGCAGCCACTGCACAGCCTCCGCGCCGAGCGCGGCCACGCCGGCGAACGCCAGCGGCCACCACGGCCTGGCGGCTTGCGGCGGCAGCGCCGCGGCCTGCTCCGACAGCGGCTCGGCCTTCATGCCGAGGCTCTCGATGGCCCGCACCACCGGCTCCAGAGAGTCCAGCGTATGGTGCACCGTCAGCACGCGCTGCATCAGGTTGAACTGCAGCGCGGCCACGCCCGCCATGCTGCCCAGCTTGTTGCGGATCAGGGTCTCTTCCGTGGGGCAATCCATCGCGTCGATGCGATAGCTGGCCGCGGCGGCGCCGACAGGAACGGCTACGGCAATCGGCGGCGCCACGCTGGCGCTGCCACAGCAAGCGGCGCCGCCCGCCTGAGCGTGCTGGTGGCCGCGATCGTGATCGTGGCCATGGTTGTGCTGGTGTGCTTGATCGTGCTTATGCGTGTGTTCGTGTGCATCAGAATGCCCATGACCGCAGCAAGATGGGTCACGGAGCGAAGCTTGGTCTGGCGTTGCGCTAGGCATGGCGGTTTTCCCTGCTTGTTTTTGCTTACCGCCCATTTAAGACCCTGAAGCGACTACAGGGTCAAGTGCTGTCTGCACATCGGCCGGTGCGGGCACCTGAGGTCACCTTTGCGCCACGGTTTAAGCCATAGTCGCGCAAGGGTCATGCTTGCTGCCTATATAATCCGCCGCATGCGCCGTTTCCTGATCCTGCTTTTCGCCATCATGCTGCCCCTCCAGTTCGCCTGGGCCGGGGCTGCGGCGTATTGCAATCACGAAAGCACGCAGCAGGGCAACGACACCGCCACGGCCATCGCCAACTGGCATTTTGGCCACCATAGCCACGCCCATCAGGGCAAGCTCAGCCAGCACGGCAGCAACGACAGCAGCGACAGCAAGAGCGGCAAGGACAACATCAAGCTGCCCGACCTGGACTGCGCCGTGTGCCACTTTGCCAGCGCCCAACTGGTCTTGCCGGACATGGCCACGAGCGCCTCGCACCACGGCGTAGCCATCAGCTACCGGGCGCTAGCCGCGTCCTACCTGTCTGCGCCCGGCGCCACCCCCGACCGCCCGCAGTGGCCGCTCGCCGCCTAAACGGCGAGACGACTCCCTTTACCTCCAGACTCTCGTCTCGCCGAACTTCCCTGGCTTCTTCCCGGTGAAATTCGATGAGAACACTTGTGATGCCGCTCGGGCTGGCGGCAGCTTTGCTCAGCCCTGCCGCGTTCGCCCAGAACGCGGCGACGACCCCATTGCCCGCCGCGCAAGCGGCGCAACAGATCCCCGAGCCCGTCGGCACGCTCACGCTGGACGATGCGCTCGCCCTCGCGGCCGGGCGCAACTTCACGCTCTCGGCCGCCAGCCATGAGCTCGATGCCGCCGACGGCGGCATCATGCAGGCCCGCACCATCCCCAACCCGGAAGTCGCGGTGCTCCTCGAGGACAACCGCCGCGACACCCGCACCACCACGGCCCAAGTCAACCTGCCGATCGAGCTCGGCGGCAAGCGCGCCGCGCGCATCGGCGCCGCGCAGAAGGCGCGCGAGCTGGCCCAATCGCAACTGGGCGCAACGCGCACCGACCTGCGCGCGGCCGTGGTTGGCGGCTTCTTCGCGGTGGTCATCGCGCAGGAGCGCGTCAAGCTGGCGCGTGGCTCGGCCGAGATCGCCGCCAAGGGCGCACAGGCGGCAATCCGCCGCGTAGCCGCCGGCAAGATCGCGCCACTAGAAGAGAGCAAGGCGCGCGTGGAGCAGGCCAATGCGGAACTCGAGGTCGCCGACGCCGAGGCGGCACTCGCGATGGCACGCCAGTCCCTGGCCGGCCTTTGGGGCAGCAGCGAAGCCCGCTTCCAGGAAGCCGCCGGCAACCTGGACACCCTGCCCGCGCGGCCCGACGGCGCCAGCCTCGCCCAAGCGCTGGACAGCGCGCCGGAACTGGCAAGCCAGCGGCTGGAACTGGAACGCAGGCAGGCCATCATCGGCGTGGAGCGCAGCCGCCAGTACCCCGACCTGACCGTCAGCCTGGGCAGCAAGCGCGACAACGGCTCAGACCGCGGCACCATGCCCGTGCTGGGCGTGTCGCTGCCGCTGCCGCTGTTCGACCGCAACCAGGGCAATCTCTACACCGCGCTGCGCCAGGCCGACAAAGCGGCCGACGAGTACCGCGCCACGCAGGTGCGGCTCGCCAATGCGCTGCAGCAGGCCACGCGCCAACTGAGCGTATCGCGGAGCTCGGCCGACTCGCTAAAGGGCACCGTGCTACCGGCCGCCCAGCAGGCCTATGAGGCCGCCACGCGCGGCTTCGAAGCCGGCAAATTCAACTTCCTCGACGTGCTCGATGCGCAGCGCACCTGGTTCCAGGCGCGCATCCGCTATCTCGGCGTGGTCGCCAATGCCTATCAGGCAGCCACCACCATCGACCGCATTCTTGGCCGCTAGCACCAAAGGAATTCCATCATGGCAATCAGCAACAAGCAAAAAACGAGCATCGCCATCATCCTGGCGGGCGGCGCCATCGCAGCCGCGGGATTGATCTTCACTGGGCGCGGCAGCGCCGACGCCACGACCGAAGCTGCTCACGCAGCAGGCGCGCATAGCGAAGACGCGGCCCACGGCGACGGCGAGCATCACGGCGGGCCGGCCAGCGCGGCGCACGGCGACGCCGCCCGGCACACCGACGGGGAGCACCACGACACGCAAGAAAAAGAAGGCCACATCGAGATGACCCCGGCGCAGGTCCAGGCGGCCGGGCTCACGCTGCGCACGGCAGGACCAGCGCACATCGAGGGCACGGCATCCTTCCCCGGCGAGATCCGCTTCAACGAGGACCGCACGGCCCACGTGGTGCCGCGCGTAGCCGGCGTGGTGGAAGGCGTGTCCGCCAACCTGGGGCAACAGGTGAAGAAAGGCGATTTGCTGGCGGTGCTGGCTAGCACCGCGCTGTCCGACCAGCGCAGCGAACTGCTGGCCGCGCAAAAACGCCTGGAGCTGGCCGAATCCACCTTCCAGCGCGAGAAGAAGCTGTGGGAGGACAAGATCTCCGCCGAGCAGGACTACCTGGCCGCGCGCACCGCGCTGCAGGAAGCCCGCATCGCCACGCAAAACGCCATGCAAAAGCTAACCGCCATCGGTGCCAGCGGCAACGCAGGCAGCGCCAGGTCGCTCAACCGTTTCGAGCTGCGCGCGCCCTTCGACGGCACCGTGGTCGAAAAGCACCTGGCGCTGGGCGAAGCTGTGGCGGCCGACGCCAACGTGTTCGTCATCTCCGACCTCAGCACAGTATGGGCCGAGTTCGTGATCGCGCCCAAAGACCTGGATCGCGTGCGGGTTGGCGAGAAGGTGAAGATCGCCTCCACCGCCTTCGACGGCAAGGCAGAAGGCACGGTCTCGTATGTCGGCTCGCTGCTGGGCCAGCAAACGCGCACCGCCACCGCCCGCGTCACGCTGCCCAACCCCAAGACGGCCTGGCGTCCCGGCCTGTTCGTCACCGTGGGCGTGACCGACTCCAGCGCCGAGGTGCCGGTGGCGATCGAGGCCGAAGCCCTGCAAAGCAACGGCGATCAGCAGGTGGTATTCGCTGTCGTTCCAGGCGGCTTCCAGGCGCAGCCGGTCAAGACCGGCCGCAGCGACGGCAAGCTGGTGGAGATCACCGAAGGCCTGAAAGCCGGCACGCAATACGTGGCAGGCAACAGCTTCGTGATCAAGGCCGAGCTTGGCAAGGCCGGCGCCGAACATAGCCACTAAGCGGAGAATCCCTCATGTTTGAAAGACTGATCCGCTTTGCCATCGAGCAGCGGTGGCTGGTGCTGCTGGCGGTGGTCGCCATGGCGGCGCTCGGCATCTACAACTACAGCCGGCTGCCCATCGACGCCGTGCCCGACATCACCAACGTGCAGGTACAGGTCAACACCTCCGCGCCAGGCTATTCGCCGCTGGAAACCGAGCAGCGCGTCACCTACCCGATCGAGACCGCGATGTCCGGCCTGCCGGGCCTGGAGCAAACCCGCTCGCTGTCGCGCTATGGCTTGTCGCAGGTGACAGTGATCTTCAAGGACGGCACCGATATCTACTTCGCGCGCCAGCTGGTCAACCAGCGTATCCAGGAAGCCGCGCAGAACCTGCCCACAGGCGTTGCGCCACAGATGGGCCCGATCTCCACCGGGCTCGGCGAGATCTACCTGTGGACGGTGGAAGCCGAGGACGGCGCCAGGAAGGCCGATGGCACGCCCTACACGCCTACCGACCTGCGCGAGATCCAGGACTGGGTCATCAAGCCGCAGCTGCGCACGGTGCCCGGCGTCACCGAGATCAACTCCATCGGCGGCTTCGCCAAGGAGTACCTGGTGGCGCCCAGCCCGGAACGGATGGCCTCCTACGGCCTGAGCCTGCAGGACGTGGTGGTGGCGCTGGAGAAGAACAACGCCAACGTGGGCGCCGGCTATATCGAGCGGCGCGGCGAGCAATACCTGGTGCGCGCGCCGGGGCAAGTCAGGTCCGTCGACGATATCCGCGAGATCATCGTGGGCAGCGCGCAGGGCCAGCCCATCCGCATCCGCGACCTGGCGGACGTGGGCATCGGCCGCGAACTGCGCACCGGCGCGGCCACCGACAACGGGCGCGAAGTGGTGCTGGGCACCGTCTTCATGCTGATCGGCGAGAACAGCCGTGCCGTGTCGCAAGCGGTGGACCAGCGCATGGCCGCCATCAACCGCTCGCTGCCCGCCGGCGTCAAGGCCGTCACCGTGTACGACCGCACCGTGCTGGTGGACCGCGCCATCGCCACCGTCAAGAAGAACCTGGTCGAGGGCGCGATCCTGGTGATCGTGATTCTCTTCCTGTTCCTCGGCAACCTGCGCGCCGCCATCATCACCGCGCTGGTCATCCCGCTGTCCATGCTGTTTACCTTCACCGGCATGGTGAGCTACAAGATCAGCGCCAACCTGATGAGCCTGGGCGCACTGGACTTCGGCATCATCATCGACGGCGCCGTGGTGATCGTGGAGAACTGCGTGCGGCGCCTCGCCCATGCCCAGCAACAGCACGGCCGCCCGCTCACCCGCAGCGAACGCTTCCACGAAGTCTTTGCGGCCTCCCGCGAGGCACGCCGCCCGCTGATCTTCGGCCAGCTCATCATCATGATCGTGTACATCCCGATCTTTGCGCTGACCGGCGTGGAGGGCAAGATGTTCCACCCCATGGCGATGACCGTGGTGCTGGCGCTGATCGGCGCGATGATCCTGTCGGTCACCTTCGTGCCGGCGGCCGTGGCGCTGTTTATCGGCGACAAGGTGGCCGAGAAGGAAAACCGCCTGATGCTGTGGGCCAAGCGCGCCTACGCGCCCATGCTCGGCAAGACCATCGCCAACACACCGGTGGTGCTGACCCTTGCCGCGGTGGCGGTGCTGTTGAGCGGCCTGGTGGCGACGCGGCTGGGCAGCGAGTTCATCCCCAATCTGAACGAAGGGGATTTCGCCGTGCAGGCGCTGCGCATTCCCGGCACCAGCCTCACCCAGTCGCTCGCCATGCAGCAGCAGATCGAGACGCGCCTCAAGGAGAAATTCCCCGAAATCGAGCGCGTCTTCGCTCGCACCGGCACTGCCGAGATCGCCTCGGACCCGATGCCGCCCAACGCCTCGGATGGCTACATCATGCTCAGGCCTCGGGCGAAGTGGCCCGATCCGTCCAAGACGCGCGAGCAGCTGCTGGCGGAAATGGAGGCCGAACTGGCAACCATCCCCGGCAACAAGTACGAGTTCTCGCAGCCGATCCAGCTGCGCTTCAACGAGCTGATCTCCGGGGTGCGCAGCGACGTGGCCGTGAAGATCTTCGGTGACGACAACGCCGTGCTGGAGGACACCGCGCAAAAGGTCGCCACCGTGCTGCGGGCCGTGCCCGGCGCAACCGAGGTCAAGGTCGAGCAGACCAGCGGCCTGCCAATGCTGACGGTGGACGTGGACCGCGCCCGCGCGGCCCGCTACGGCCTCAACATGATCGACGTGCAGGACACCGTGGCCATTGCCGTGGGCGGCAAGGACGCCGGCATCTTCTTCCAGGGCGACCGCCGCTTCAATATCGGCGTACGCCTGCCGGAAGGCATCCGTGGCGATGTGGAGGCGCTGCGCCGGCTGCCGATTCCCTTGCCGAAGGGAAATACGGCAGCCGCCAGCTATATCCCGCTGGGCGAAGTGGCCACACTAACGCTGGCCCCGGGCCCCAACCAGGTCTCGCGCGAGAACGGCAAGCGCCGCATCGTGGTCAGCGCCAACGTGCGCGGGCGCGACGTGGGTACCTTCGTGCCCGAGGCGATGGCGTCGCTGGATCGTCAGGTCAAGGTCCCGGCGGGCTATTGGGTCACCTGGGGTGGCACCTTCGAGCAGTTGCAATCGGCCGCCACGCGGCTGCAGATCGTGGTGCCCGTGGCGCTGCTGATGGTGTTCGTGCTGCTGTTTGCCATGTTCGGCAATGTGCGCGATGGCCTGCTGGTCTTTACCGGTATCCCCTTTGCGCTCACTGGCGGCATCCTGGCGCTGTGGCTGCGGGGCATTCCGCTGTCGATCTCGGCGGCGGTGGGCTTTATCGCTTTGTCCGGCGTGGCGGTGCTCAACGGGCTGGTGATGCTGTCCTTCATCCGCAGCCTGCGCGAAGAAGGCAAGCCGCTCGATGAAGCCATCCACACCGGTGCGCTGACCCGGCTGCGCCCGGTGCTGATGACCGCGCTGGTGGCATCGCTGGGCTTTATCCCGATGGCGATTGCCACCGGGACCGGGGCCGAGGTACAGCGTCCGCTGGCCACGGTGGTGATAGGTGGCATCCTGTCTTCCACCGCGCTGACCCTGCTGGTGCTGCCGGTGCTGTACCGGCTGGCGCATCGGCGCGACAAGGATGAGGCTGGCGTGGAAGATGACGCAGGCAGCGAACGCCTGGCTGGCAGCTTGCCGGTGCCACCGGCATTGCCCAACGGCTAATCCTGGCGGCAGCAGGAGTGGCACGCCGCTCCTGCCATCAAGCACCGCTGCGCCATGGCATGGTGACGCGTTCACATGTGTGGCAATGCGTGGCAACAAGCGGGCTCTTAACCTCTACCCGCCGGGTCTGCCGCGGACCGGGCATGTTGCATCGGAAACATCAGCTCCGCCACCGTCTCACCGGGCCGGCTGCGCATGCTCACACTGCCTCCGTGCAGCCGCATGATCGTATCCACGATGGCCAGCCCAAGCCCGGTCGAACCCGCCGAATTGCTGCGCGCGGGATCGCCTCGGTAAAAACGCCCGAACACATGCGGCAGCGCCTCGGCGGCAATGCCGGTGCCCCCGTTGCTCACCTGGATCCGGGTAGCGGCGGTGTCCGCCGCTACCCGGATGTCCACGGCACTGCCCGCGGGCGCGTGCCGCAAGGCGTTGTCGACGAGGTTGGTCACCGCGCGCCGCAGCAGCGTCTGGTCAGCGCGCACGGCGCCCTGGCCTGCAAGTTGTACCTTGATGTCGCGGTCCGCCGCCACGGCTTCATAGTACTCGGCAACCTTGTCCAGCTCCGCGCGCGCGTCCAGCTCTCGCACCTTCATGGCCACCTGGGCATGATCCGCGCGCGCAAGGAACAGCATGTTCTCGATCATGCGGGCCAGCCGCTCGTATTCTTCGAGGTTGGATTCCAGCAGGTTCTCGTACTCCTGCACCGGGCGGCTATGGCCCAGCGTGACCTGGGTCTGGCCGATCAGGTTGCTGATGGGCGTACGAAAATCGTGCGCCAGGTCGGCAGAGAATTCGGAGAGCCGATGGAAGCCGTCTTCCAGCCGTGCCAGCATGTCGTTCAGCGCGGCGACAAGCGCGCGCACCTCGGTGGGCGCCTGGCCGGCATCGAGCCGCGTGGCGAGCCGGCTCATGGTGACGGCGGAAGCGTCCTGCGCCATGCGCCTGAGCGGGCGCAGGCCGCGCCTGGCCAGCAGGTATCCCAGCCCCGCCGCGACCGCCGCGCCGCATAGCGTTGCCCACAGCATCTGCGTCTGGTAGGCCTTCATCAGCGCCACGCGATACCCGGCATCACGCAGCACCACGATCTCGACCGCGCGCTCGGAATCCCCCAACTGCCCGAGCGCGGAGATGCCGCGCGAGGCGACGCCATTGCGGGGATACCAAGTATGCAGCTGGGATTTGTCGGGCGGTGTGGCCGCCGGCAGCACCGGCAATGCCGGCACCGGCTCATGGCGTGGGTTCAGGGTGACCAGCGGCTCGCCGCCGCTGCCGCGCACCAGCAGGATCAATCCTTCATGGCCCAGCGCGAGATCGGCGAAGCGATGCGTGTCGGCGCGAATCTCCGCCTCCGAGCCCACCTCGCGCAGCAGATGGCGCACCAGCAGCACTTCGCTGACCAGTTCGCTCTCGTCGCGATCCTGCAACTGGGCGGCAAGCGCGCTCGCCAGGTAGGTGCCAACGGCCACCAGGATGGCCACAGTGGCAGCGCCGTAGGCCAGCGCCAGCCGTGCCGTGAGCGATGCCGGCAGGCGGAGTACGGCGCGGATCAAGCGGCGGCCCCTGACATGGACCGGCTCACCGGGCTTCCTCTTCCAGCACGTAGCCCATGCCCCGGCGCGTGTGGATCAGCTTGGCGGGAAATGGGTCATCGACCTTGGCACGCAGCCGGCGGATGGAGACATCGACCACATTGGTGTTGCTGTCGAAATTCATGTCCCAGACGTGGGAGGCAATCAGCGAACGCGACAGCACTTCGCCGCTGCGGCGCGCCAGCAGTTGCAGCAGCGCGAACTCCTTGGAGGTCAGTTCCAGCTTCTGGCCGTCGCGCGTGACGCGGCGCTTGACGGTATCGATCTGCAGGTCCGCTACTTCGATCAGCTCGCTTTCACGCAGCGGGCCGCGCCGCAGGATGGTGCGGATGCGCATGACCAGCTCGGCGAAGGCGAAGGGCTTGACCATGTAGTCGTCCGCGCCCAGCTCCAGGCCCTTGAGCCGGTCGGAAAGCTCGTCGCGCGCGGTGAGGAACAGGACCGGCGTATCGCGCTCGCGCCGCAGTTCCTGGAGCACCTGCCAGCCATCCATGCCCGGCAGCATCACATCCAGCACGATGAGGTCGTACTCCTGCCCGCGTGCGTGGGCCAGGCCGTCCACGCCATCGCGCGCCAGGTCCACCACGAAACCGGATTCGCTCAGGCCCTTGCGCAGGTAGTCACCTGCCTTGGGCTCGTCTTCGACAATCAATATGCGCATAGTTATTCACTCCGGGCCATCAGCCGGCCCCGCTAGACCGACACGCTATACGAGGAAGCACCGCCGCAGCCGAAGATGTCAGCATTGTCATGTTGGCGTCACGCTACCGCACCTTTCGATGCAGGTACAATATCGGCTGCTCATTCCCCTGCCCCGATGAAACGCGTCCTTAGCTACTTCCTGTTATGCCTTGCCATGATCGCGCTGCCCGCACAGGGTGTCGCGGCGGCAGTCATGATGGTCTGCAGCGCGGCGCAATCTGTGCAATCGTGGCCTTCGGCGCAGGTGCCATCCGTCGTACTGCCGGCCGATTCGCCGGCCGTGGAATCGATGATGTTACGCCATGCGGCCATGAAGTCGCAGGCGGAAACCGCCCTTGGCAGCCATGCCGGCGCGCATTGCCATGACGCGGCGGACCCGGCCCAGCAGCGGGACGAGATGGTCAGTGAATCTGGCATGACCGGCATGACTGGCCAGCCAGCCCATCAAGACCATCAGGATCACCACGCCAGCCATGGCGCCGGTGGCGCCTGCAGCGCCTGCTCGGCCTGCGCGCTCGGGGCCATCATGCCCACCATCCTGCCTGAGCTCGCCCTGGCCAGCCATGGCCACGCCGCACCGGTAGCCGCCCTGGCCGCCTACGCCGGCTTCCTCCCCGCCCCCTCCGACCGCCCGCCCGCCGCACGCTGCTGACACCCGAGGTGCGTCCAGCGCACGCTCGCCCCCCGTTCGTCTTACCCCGCGCCGTCATTCGCGCATCCCACGAACACTGAGGTTGTCATGCATTTCGTCCGCATTCTTGCGGCGGCTTGCCTGGTGCTCGGGCCGACCTTGTCGTCGGCCCAGTCCAGCGCACCCGCCGCCGATCCACTCGATCCGCGCGCATCCGTGCCGCCGCTGCCGGCACCGAACGTGCTGGCGGGCTACGTGCCATTCCAGGCGCAAGCCATCGCCCCATGGCGCGAGTCCAACGCGCAGGTCACGCCGATGGCGGGCAAGGACGCAACGGGCGCCAATGCGCCCATGTCCATGCCCGCGTCGACACCAGCGGCCAAGCCCGCTGCCGCCGGCCACGGCCACCACCACTAAGGAGGCCACATGTCTTTCCCATTGCCAATCCGGCCGGGACTGGCCGCGGCGGCCTGCGCCCTGCTGCTGGCCGGCTGCGCCGGATTTTCCGCCGATGGTGGCTTCGGCACCGCGGCCACCGCCGCGCGCGAGCGCCTCGGCAAGGAGGCCATCTGGGTCCGCTCCGACCAGGACCGCGCCGCCGTCTACGAGCGCACCCAGGCCTTGCTGGCGCAGCCGCTCGACGCCGACAGCGCCGTGCAGATCGCGCTGCTCAACAATGCCGGCCTGCAGGCGGCCTTTGCGGACCTGGGCATTTCCGAGGCCGAGTATGTCCAGGCAACGCGCCTGCCCAATCCGGGATTCTCCTTCAGCCGCACGCGCCAGGGCGACGACCTCAAGATCGACCGCGCCATCTCTGTCGGCCTGATGAACCTGCTGGTGCTTCCGCTGGCGGCCCGCATCGAGCAGGACCGCTTTACCCAAACCCGGCTCGCCGTGGCCGACACTTTGCTGCGCCAGGCGCTGGAAACTCGCAAGGCCTTCGTCAACGCGGTGGCCGCGGAGCAATCGGCGCGCTATGCGGAGCAGGTCAAGAACGCCGCCGAAACAGGCGCGCTGTTCGCCCGCGACCTGGCGCGTGCAGGCAACGTCAGCGCGCTCGATCACGCGCGTGAGCAGGCCTTTTACGCCGAGGCCGCGACCCAGCTGGCCCGCACCCGGCAGCAGGCACTGGCCGCGCGCGAGCAGCTCACGCGCCGGCTTGGCCTGTGGGGCACCGGCGCGCAATACCGGCTCCCCGAACGCCTGCCGGACTTGCCGAAGGGGCGTCCCGCCATGGCGGACCTGGAGGGCTATGCCATTGCCAGCCGCCTCGACCTGCAAGCCGGCAAGCTGCAACTGGATAGCCTGGCGCGCTCGCTTGGACTGACCCGCGCTACGCGCTTTATCAGCGTGCTGGACGTGAGCTACCTGCACAACTCGGAAACCGGCAAGCCGCGCGAGACCGGCTACGGCATCGATATCGAGATCCCGCTGTTTGACTGGGGCGGCGCCCGCGTGGCGCGTGCCGAAGCGGTCTACATGCAGGCCGCCAGCCGGCTCGCCGAGCGTGCCATCAATGCCCGCTCGGAAGTGCGCGAGACCTACGCCAGCTATCAGGCGCGCTACGACATCGCCCGGCATTACCGCGACGAGGTAGTGCCGCTGCGCAAGCGCATCTCCGACGAAGGCATGCTGCGCTACAACGGCATGCTGGTCAGCGTGTTCGAGCTGCTGGCCGACGCGCGCGAGCAGGTCGGCGCCGTCAACGGCTATCTCGATGCGCTGCGCGAATACTGGGTGGCCGAAACCGAGCTGCAAGGCGCGCTCGGCGGACGGCTGCCGGACGGCAGCGCATTGCCTGCGCCTGCATCCCCCACCCCGGCCTCGCCCGCCACGCCCAAAGGACAATGACCATGGTTACCCGAAGACAATTCCTGCATGGCTCCGGCGCCACCATGCTCGGCGCGGCGCTGGTGACGCGCGCCGGCGCCGCGGTGCTGCCCGAGGCCGCGCTGCAAGCCAGCCCCGCCACCCAGCCGCCGCTGGCGCCTGCCACTGGCCGCCCGTACAACCCGGTAGTGACCCTCAACGGCTGGACCCTGCCCTGGCGCATGCGCCAAGGCTGGAAGGAGTTCCACCTGGTGGCGGAGCCCGTCGAGCGCGAGTTCGCGCCCGGCATGAAGGCGCACCTGTGGGGCTACAACGGCCAGAGCCCCGGCCCCACCATCGAGTGCGTGGAAGGCGACAAGGTGCGGATTTTCGTCACCAACAAGCTGCCGGAACACACCACCGTGCACTGGCACGGCATCATCCTGCCGGCGGGCATGGACGGTGTCGGCGGCCTCTCACAGCCGCATATCCCGCCCGGCATGACCTTTGTCTACGAGTTCGAGATGAAGCACGCCGGCACCTTCATGTACCACCCGCATTCCGACGAGATGGTGCAGATGGCAATGGGCATGATGGGTTTCCTTGTGGTGCATCCGAAAGACCCGGCGCAGATGCGGGTCGATCGCGATTTTGTGTTCCTGATCTCGGCCTACGACATCGACCCCGGCTCCTACACGCCGCGCGTGGCCGAGATGACGGATTTCAATATGTGGACTTGGAACAGCCGCGTGTTCCCGGGCATCGACAGCCTGCCGGTACGCCTGGGCGATCGCGTGCGGATACGCTTTGGCAACCTGACCATGACCAACCACCCGATCCACCTGCACGGGCACCGCTTCGAGGTGAGCGGCACGGACGGTGGCTGGGTGCCCCCGTCCGCGCGCTGGCCGGAGGTGACCACCGACGTGGCGGTGGGACAGATGCGCGCCATCGAATTCATCGCCGACAACCCCGGCGACTGGGCCTTCCACTGCCACAAGTCCCACCACACCATGAACGCGATGGGCCATCAGCTGCCGACCATGATCGGCGTCAAGCAAAAGGACCTGGCCAAGCGGATGAACGCGCTGGTACCGGAGTACATGGCGATGGGCGAGGCAGGCATGGCGGACATGGGCGGCATGGAGATGCCGTTGCCGGACAACACCTTGCCGATGATGACAGGACAGGGACCATTCGGGCCGATCGAAATGGGCGGCATGTTCACGGTGCTCAAGGTGCGCGCCGGACTTGGCCGCAACGACTACCGCGACCCCGGCTGGTATCGCCATCCCAAAGGCACGGTTGCCTTCGAATACGCCGGCACGCCAGGCGCCAGCCAATGACCACGCCAGCCAGAAAAAGGAAAGACAACATGCGAAACAGGAAATCCCGCGCCGCTACCGCCTGGATGGCGGTGGCCAGTGCCGTTGCCCTCGCCCTCCCGTGCGCCGGCGCCATCGCCGCCGGCAACCACGGCGGCCATCATGCCGGCGAGGCCGCCAGCGCCGCCAGCGCTATTGGCGAGCCTGGCGACGCGGCCAGCGTGAGCCGCACTATCCAGGTCAGCATGACCGACAACATGCGCTTCAGCCCGGCCAATATCCAGGTCAAAGCTGGCGAGACCGTCCGCTTCGTGGTGCGCAACGAAGGCAAGCTACGGCATGAGATGGTGCTCGGCACCGAAGCCGACCTGAAGGCGCACTACGCCGAGATGCTGAAGATGCCCGAGATGGAACACGCCGACCCGAACGCCGTCACGCTCGAAGCCAGCCAGCGCGGCGACATGGTGTGGCGCTTTACGCGCAGTGGCCGGGTGGACTTTGCCTGCCTGCAGCCCGGCCACTATGACGCCGGCATGCGCGGCAAGGTCAGCGTGCGCTAAGCGATTTCGCGGCGCGGCGACACCGCGCCCTGTATTCAATACCAGCCAACCAGGAAGGAATGCAAATGAACCCCAGCAAGAACCTGCTCGCGCTGCTGCCGCTACTGGCAGCCTTCGCCACCTTGCCGGCCCAGGCCGCCACCAATGCCGGCAATGCTCTCGCCCCGGCCAGCGCGGCGCAAGCCGAGGCTGTGCCAATGACCGATGGGGAAATCCGCAAGGTAGATGCCGCGGCTGGCAAGCTGACCATCAAGCATGGCCCCATCACCAACCTGGATATGGGCGCCATGACGATGATCTTCCGCGTGCAAGACCCGGCCCTGCTGGGTCAGGTCAAGGAAGGCGACCAGGTGAGGTTCAGCGTGATCCGGGCCAACGGCGCGCTGACGGTAACCGCGCTGGTGGTGCAGCCGCCAGGGAAGTAAGAGGATGTTTTTCCGACGTTTATCCGACCCGGAAGAAATCGACCGTCTGCCCCGCGTTGACTGCCCGCTGTAGCCACTCCGGACGCTCGCCGGTACCGTCCCAACTCTGGCCCATGGCGTTGCGGTAAAGCGCCCGGGCTGGCTTTTCCGGGTCGGGGGCTGCCGCCGGCGCAGCAGCCGGGGGCGCAACGGCCAGCGTGGCCCTTGGCACTGCCTGAGCCGGTGCCGGCGGAGCCGGGGGGACAGCGAAACAGCCCGCTTCGAGTAAATCGTCGAGCGTGAGGCCGTGGCGATCCATCTGCTCACGGACCCACGTCGCCGCGGCTAGTTTGGCTTCATCAGACTCTGACATGACTTTCGTAATTGACTTTGCCGCCGGACAGATGGCCGGCAAAGCGGAGGAAGGGGGGGCAATCCAGCGGGTCAAGCCGCCTGTGAGGCAAGATTTTACAGGGTCTTGCGTCTTTGCTGGCGCAGACATTTCCTAAGCGTTAATGCCAGTTGCCGCGCGGCCCCTGGCACTCCCTCCGATCCCGCCAACGCACCGCAAGGTGCACACTCCGTCTCTCGGCGCCCGCCCGCATGCCAAAGCAGCGGCGACACTAGGCCAGGCAGGCGGCATTGACAATGCCGGCCGCCAGCGATACCACCCCCATCAGCGCACCCATGCCGCGATTATCCGCGGTGATTTCCTCGCTGACGCCGCGCAGCGCCCGCGCCACCAGCACATAGGCCAGCACCTGCACCACGAAGGCGCCAAAGCCCCACAGCACGAACATCGAGAAGGCGGCATTGTGCTGGATGCTGGCCGAGAGCGTCAGCGAAAACCCTAGCACCGCGCCGCCCAGCGACAAGGCCGCCGCCACATTGCCCTGGCGTATCAGTTCGAACTCACGGTGCGGCGTGATCCGCGTGTATACGAGCAGAAACAGCCCCAGCATGGCGAAGCTCGAGAGAATATAGATCAGGTAGGCGTAGACCGGTTGTAGGGGCAATGTCATGTGGATTCCTGGTTGGGTTGGACCGGATTTGGAGCGAATCTGAAAGGGTGCGATGCGGCCTTAGCCGCCGCCGGAGCGCCCAGACCCGCCAAAGCGGCTGGTAAAGCCGCCGCGCGAGGACACGGCAGGCGCCCGGCTGACAGCGGCCGCGCGCATCGACATGCCGCCGCTCGCGCCACGCCCGAGACTGCCGCGGCTCAGCGTGGCCTCCTCGACCATCGTCGCATGCGGCGTGCCCGGCGCCTGGCTCACGCGGGTCAGGTTGCCGTTGCTGTCATAGACACCCATGGGCCGCGAATTGCCGCTCGACATGTCGCGCCGGGTCTGCGTGCCGTCTGGGTGGTAGACGGTGCCGGACTCGGTGTAGTACGGGCCGTACCAGCGGGCCATGCCGCCGTGATATCCGCCGTAGTAGCCGCCGCCATGGCCACCGCTGCTCGTGCTGGCGCTGCTGCCGTCGCTACCACCCGTATCCGCCAGGCTGGAGGCGTAGATGTTGTCGAGCGGCACGCCCTCGCAATCCTCGGGCGCATTCCAGTCAGCCACGCAATCGGCTTGCGAGGCATAGCTGGCACGCCGCACGGTGACGGCTTCATCGTCGCCATCATCGCGGCATGAACCGATCACCGCCACGCCGGCCGCCAGCGCGCAAGCGCCGATCAGCCATAGCGCCGGCGAGCGGGACTTGCGCCGGAGCGCGGGCTGGCCGGACCATGCGGACCGGCTGGAGCCGCTCGCCCGCGGCTGGTAGGAGCTGCCGTACTTTGACGGCTGGCCGCCCTTCTTGCCTTTCTTCTTGGCCATTGCGCTGCGTTTCTCCTTTCTTCGGATTAGCCGTGCTGAAAATAATGCGGGACGAAGAAGCTGGTGTTCTTGGCGATCGGTCCCAGTTCCTCGCGCACGCACAGGCCACTGGGCACGTCGTCGACCAGCCATACGCCGAGCGTGGTGTAGCGATCGTCAAAGCGCTGCGCGCTCGCGTAAGCCTGGTAGATGAAGCCTTCCTCGCCGTACTCGCCGGGATTCTCGAAACGCCCCTGCGGGGTCACCAGCGCCACGCTCTCGCCCTCGCGCGACAGGAACGGCTTCCTGGCGTAAGAGCGCCCGGCAAAGGTGGCTTCGCGAAACGAGGCCTCGAGCAGATTCGGATGGCCGGGGAACAGGTCCCACAGGATCGGCAGGATGGCCTTGTTGGAGAGCACGGCCTTCCAGGGTGGCTCCACCCATCGCACCGCACTGCCCGCCAGCTCCGTGCGATAGTCGGAAGTGGCCATCCATTCCCACGGGTAGAGCTTGAAGACCAGCTCCATCGGCTGGTCGTCGCCGTCGTAGAAGCCGCCGCGCCCATCGGAGCCAACCTGCTCCAGGTCGGTGAGCTTGACCGACCACCCTGCCTGCAGCGCCGTGTCCATCAGGTACTCGACATTGCAGACATCCTCCTGGCTGTCAAACATGCAGGCAAAATGCAGGACCTTGGCGTCGCGATAGTGGCGGCGCAGCCATTGCCAGCGCGACACCAGCGCTTCATGCAGGCTGTTGAACTGGTCGGCATCCGGGCGCACCGCCGCCTTCCAGAACCATTGCGCCAGGCTCGATTCGATCAGCGAGGTGGGCGTATCGGCGTTGAACTCGTACATCTTGGGTACGCCAAGCGCATCCATGGTCATGTCGAAGCGGCCGAACAGCGTCGGCTCGTCGCGGTCCCAGGAGGTGCGGATCAACTCGGCAAAAACCGGGGCAATGGCGAGCCGCGCAAACAGGTTGTGGTCAATCACGTGCTGCACGGCTTCCAGGCAGCGCTGGTTCAGATCGAGCGCGGCGGCATACAGCGCCTCGATCTCATGCGCCTCGAACTCGTAGGCGACGTCTTCGCGCCAGTAGAAGAACGTGTTGCGATCCACCTGGCGCGGCAGGTTTTGCTCGTCGAGCGAGTGGAAGTGAAAACCGATGCGCTCAAGCTGCTGCGGCCAGTCGGCACGCGGGGTCTGGGCAATGCGTTTCATGGCAGGGCGATCTCCGCGGCGCTCGGCGTTGGCGCCGGCGCGGATGCGGTAATGAGGAATTCGTCGAAGGCCAGCGAGCGACGGCCCGGCCTGGGCGTCCAGTCGGTGAAGCGCGTGACGAGAGGCGCCCACCAGCCGGCTGCGTGCTCCAGCACCGCGTGGTGATCCATGGCATCGGACTCGGTCACACCGCGCGCCGGATTGGCCTGCGCCCAGCGCATCCCGGCGACGATGCTGGAGGCCACCTGCAGGCTGGTGGCGGAGTTGTGCGGCGCCAGCGCGCGTGCCCGGTGGATGTCGAGCTGCGAGCCGTGCCACACCGCACCATGGCGCCCGCTCATCAGCAGCACGCCAAGCTCATCCACGCCATCGACGATCTCGTCCTTGAGGATGCGGTGGCTGGCAATGCGGCTGGCGTCGCGCTCGCCCAGCCACTGCATGGATGCCATCGTGGCGCGGGTGGGACGGTAGGCGTAGTAGGCCGTGGGCCGGTAATGCGGCTCGCCGGGCGTGGCACAGCTGAAATACTCGGCAATCGAGATCGATTCGTTGTGCGTGATCAGGTAGGCATCGAACGGACCGTGCAGCGCGGACCAGGAGCGCACACGGGTGCGGTGCCCGGGCCGGTCCAGCACGATCGCCGCATCGCTGCCGTAGCCATGGCGCCGGCCACCGGCAGGCAGCGCGGGCTCGTGGCTGCCCCAGCCCAGTTCGGCGTCCTGCAGGCATTCCGTGATGAAGCCGTCGGCCGACCAGGTATTGGCGAATTCGCCGTGCGCCGGATAGCCCGGGGCGCACTGGCTGTCGTGCTCCGCCACCTGGATCACGCGCACGTCGAGCCGGCGCGCGAGCCGGGCCCAGCCAGCCTGGTCCTGCGGTGGGGTGTCCGGCACGCCGGCGTGCCGCGCGAGTTTCAGCAAGGCCGCCTTGACCAGTAGCGAGACCAGCCCGGGATTGGCGCCATGAGCAACCAGCGCGGTGGACATCCGCTCGCGGCCGCGGGCAAATGCCAGCATCTCGCTGCGCAGAGCGTAGTTGCTCAGATGGGATGAGGCGGCGCCGTCTTCGTAGTCCCATGGTTCGATGCCGCTATCTAGGTAGAGCGCATGGTGTGCCTGCGCCAGCGCGATCAGGTCGCGGCTGCACACGGCGGGCGCCAGGTTAAGCAGGCAGGTTTGCGCCCCCAGCAGCGGACTCAGCACCCGCGCAAAGTTGTCCGGCGCTACCGTGGCATGCAGCGGCGTGGCCCGGTATTGCCGGGCCAGCGCCAGGCGGTGGGCGTCCATGGCCCGGTCGACAACCGTAACCGCCGCTTCCGGGTGCGCCTGCGCCAGCAAGGGCAGGATGGCCTGGCCGATGCAGCCAAAACCGACAATGACGATATGCTCGATGCGCTTGCTAGACATGATGACAAACAACGTGCCGGGCCAACACGCGGGCTGGGCCGGCAAAATTCAAAGAAAAATGAGGACGAAGGCGATGGACCCGCTCAGGGCACCCACCAGTACCGCGTGATGTGAAAGAAGATCGGCGCGGCGAACACCACCGAATCCAGCCTGTCCAGCATACCGCCGTGGCCCTGGATCATCTGGCCCCAGTCCTTGATGTTGCGGTCGCGCTTGATGGCCGACATCACCAGCCCGCCCAGGAAGCCCATCAAGGCGATCACCAGCGCGATCAGCCCCGCCTTCCAGGGTGAGCCGTACGGCGTGATCCACCAAAGCGAGGCGCCCAGCGCGGTGGCGCTGGCCACGCCGCCGACAAAGCCTTCCACGGTCTTGGACGGCGACAGCAGCGGCGCGATCTTGGTCTTGCCTAGCAGCTTGCCCCACACGTACTGCAGCACGTCGCTGCCCTGCACCACGATCACCAGGAATGCGATCAACAGCAGGTTGCGATCCTCGAAGCCCGGAATCGGCAAGGTCAGCAACGCCGGCACATGCGATACGCAGAACACGCAGATCATCACCGCCCACTGCACCCCCGCGCAACGCTCGAGAAAGCGCGTGGTCTCCGCAGACAGCGCTGAAAGTATGGGCAGGATCAGGAAAGCGTAGACCGGGATGAAGATGGAAAACAACCCATACCAGCCGGTGTACACCAGCACGTATTGCAACGGCAGGAAGACGAAGAAGGCGGCGACGATGGCGCGATGGTCCCCCCGCCGCGTGGTGGTGATGGTGATGAACTCGCGCAAGGCGAAGAACGACAGCAGGTAGAACAACACGATGATGGCGGTGCGCCCCATCACGAACGCTACCCCTAGCACGCCGATCATCCACCACCATGCCGATACGCGCGCGGCAAGGTTGTCGATGACCGCGTGCGGGCCGCCCCTGGCCACGCGCCAGCGCAGCAGCGCGGTCACCGTGGAAGCCAGCACGAGTACGCCCAGCACGCCGCCAAACAGCAGCCAGGTCTCATGCATCATGGTCAGGTGAGGAAAGGTCATGGGTTCTTAGTCCAGCGCGGGCGCCAGCGTCAGCAGGCCGTCCCGGCAGCGCGCCAGGAAATCATCCTTGGCTTCTTCCGCGCCCAGGGTCAGCGGCTTGCCGAAAGTCACGGTGCACAGCAGCGGCACCGGCACGATCTCGCCCTTGGGCATCACGCGGTTGAGGTTGTCGATCCACACGGGCACGAACTCGATCTCTGTGCAAACCTTCGCCAGGTGGTAGATGCCGCTCTTGAAGGGCAGGAGCCGTTCGTCGGTGGTATTGCGCGTGCCCTCGGGAAACAGGATCAGCGAGTCGCCTTTGCGCACCGCCTGCTGCATCAGGGCCACGGGATCGCTGCCCGGCTCGCTGCGGGTGCGATCGATCAGCAGCGCGTTGAATACATCCTTGCCGATAAAGCGGCGCAAGGCCGACTTGTTCCAGTAATCCGCGCCGGCCACGGGCCGCGTGAGCGAGCGCAGCTCCGGCGGCAGGCAGCCCCAGATCAGCACGAAGTCGCCGTGGCTGCTGTGATTGGCAAAATAGATACGCTGCGCCGCGGCGGGCATGCAGCCGTTCCAACGCGCCTGCATACCGGTCAGCAAGCGCGCGAACAGGATGATGGCGCGCGCCACCAGTCTGGAAATCCACATCGTGTGTTATCTCAGCAGCAGTAGCAGCAAGGCCACCAGCAATTGCAGGGCAGCGAGTCCCGCGGCCCAGTGGAGAAAGCGCAAAGCGCCGCGAGCGCGCTGCACCAGGGATCGCCCGCCGGCCTCGGGACCCGCCCATCCGAGCAGCCCCAGCGCCTGGTCCAGCGAGGCCAGCGTCGAGACTGGATCGGCGATGCGCAAGGCCTCGGCAAGCGCCGCAAACAAGCGGCGGTCGATTGCCACGCGGATCAGCAGCCACAGCTGGACAGCGCCGAGCAACGCCGCCACGATGCCAAGCACCAGATAGACCTGCCCCGCCGGCGACAAGGTACCGGCCAGCAGCAGATTGATGAGTGCCAGCACCAACCCGGCCCAGAGCACGCGGCCGGCGCCATCGAGGCCACCCACCGCAGCCTGCGCCATCCAGTGCCCGGCGGCAGCATCCAGGTGATGGTCGTCATGCATCGGAACGGACATGGCCTGCTCCCCCAGAAGACTGTGCGGCCGCCTGCCGGCGGCGGATGAATTGCGACAGCGCCGCCACGCTATCCGGGCCCAGCACCACGGCCGGGCGCCCCTTGCGCAGCAGGGCCAGCGCCTGCCCGGCATCGCGCGCGCCGGCGTGGCCCGCGAGCCAGGCGGCGGCCACCAGCGCGCTGCGCGAATAACCAAGCGCGCAGCATACAAGCACCTTGCGGCCATCGCGATGCCATGATTCAAGCACGGCCACCGCTTCGTCCAGTTGCGCCGGCGCGGGCACCGTCAGGTCCAGCACCGGCACGCAGCGGTACCAGGCGGCATCCGCCAGCCGCGGCAACTCGGCGGTCAGGTCGAGCACGGCATCGGCCCCGAGGCGGCGCAATTCGGCGCCGCCGGGGAAGCGGCCGACCCAGAGGCCGGGCACGATCTGGCTGGCGCCGGGCTGGCGGCGCGTCCACCAGCGTGAGTTGGCCAGCGCGCCCAGCAGGTAGGGCGCCAGCACCCAGCGCGCGGCCATCGGCATGGTGCCGTCGTGCCGCTTCTGGAACATGGCCGGAACGCCCTGCCGGTAGATCGCCGCGACGCAAGCCAGCGACAGGGCCAGCCAGCCCAGCAGCAAGGCGGCCAGGGCCGAGGCGGGCAATAACGCCAGCGCTACCGCCCCGACGGACAGTGCGCCCACTGCGTAGCGCCCGGCCAGTTGCCGCGTTCGCACGCGGGCAGCGGGCACCGCATTGCCCTGCCCCATCCCGAAGGGAAACAGGAAAACGCAGAACCAGCCCACCAGCCAGCCGGTGGGCACGTCGATGACATGGTGCTGGTACGTGGTCAGCACCGACACACCGATCAGCGCGGTCCAGCCGTGCAGCAGCCAGCGCCAGGCCCCGCGCGCGTGCACGGCATAGGCCACCCACAGGATCACCAGCAGGCTGATGTGCAGTGACGGCGCCTGGTTGAACGGCTTGTCGAAGCCGCCCAGCAACGTGAAGAGGTGGCCGGGCACGCCGTCGGCCTGCGGGCGATCAAAGGCGAATCGCAGCGGAAAGGCAATGAAGCAGGCAACCGAGATCAGTTGCGCCGCCAGCAAGCGCTTGGCATGGACGAGCAGGTCGGCACGCGTGCGCCAGAGGAAAAAGGACAGGCCGTAGAGCAGGTCGATCGACCAGTACGGCACGATGCTCCAGGGCACAAAGGGAATATGCCGCTCCCATTCAAAATAGAAGAACGGGACGTCGGCACGCTGGCTCGCCAGCCAGTTGGCCAGCCCATAGGACGAGAAAAACAAGGCGCCCATGCCGGCCAGCAGGACCAGGGCAAGGCCCCAGGGGCGAGCCTCGGCAGCGCCCGGCTCCCCTGCGGCCATGTCCGCGGCCCCGTCTTCGGCCTGCTGGCGCAGCATCACGCGACCCTGCGCGCCAGGCTGACTGTGAAGATGCCCCACGGGTCGATGCGCTGCGCGATCTTCTCGAAGCCGGCTTGCCGGACCAGTTCATCCATCTCCGCTTGCGAGCGGCGCCGCATCACCCAGGCCGAGCCTGCGCGATGGCTGGTGAGCGCCCGCGCAATGAACTCGAGCTGCGGATGCCAGGGCTGCCCGGTATAGACCAGGTAGCCGCCCGGCGCCACCGCCCGCGACAGGCCGCCAAGCGAACGAGACACCATGCCGTTGTCGCCGAACAGCTCATACAGGCCTGAGACGATGGCCAGCGTGGGGGCCGGATCGAGCGCGGCGAGATCGTCGCCGTCGAAGGCGTCGCCCTTCTCGAAGCGGGCAATATCGGACAGGCCCTTGCTGCGGATCAGCGCGCGGCCCTGTTGCACGTTGATATCGCTGTAGTCGCGCAGCAGGATGCTCTGCACCTGTTGCGCGGCCGCTCCGTTGATGCCCTTGGCTGCCAGCGCCTCCAGCACGTAGCGGCCATGGCCCGCGGCGATATCGACGATGCGCACCGGCACGCCGGCGGCGCGCAGGCTGCCGATGGCAACGCCAAGCAGCTCCTCGATGTTCACCTTGCGCTGGCGGATGCCCCGCCAGCCAATCGCGTCCAGGTAGTTGCGGTCGACCATCGAGCCGACGCCAAACCGCCCCTGCGCCTTGTTGCAGTAGACGTAGTCGAGCGTGGAGCCAGAATCGAAACCGGTCTTGTGCCCGAGCCGCACCCCGTCGGACAGCAGGCCGCCGAACTTCAGGCCGGCGCGCGTGAGGCCCCAGTAAATGCCTGCCGGGCTGGCCGCGGACAGCGGCTGCGCCAGCCGGTCGGACTCATCCTTGAAGGCGCCGCCGCGATCGGCGTTCAGCAAGGAGACCGGCGCCGATGGCGTCTCGAATTCGCGCACGATAAAGCGCCGCGCCGCCGCCACGGCCTGCGCGCGGTCGCGCTCGCCCAAGGTGTCGTGGTAGAAGCCGTCCAGCACGATGCGCTCCTTGACGCTGGAGCCCAGCCGCTCATAGAACGCATCCTGCGGGCCGCGATGCACCACCCAGTCCGCGCCGGAGATCAGCAACTGCGTGGGCACGGTGATGGCGGCCGCATCGGCCACGATGCGATCAGCCGTCTCGTAGAGATCCAGCAGGATATTGACGGCAATCGGGCGCGTAATCAGCGGATCTTGCTGGTAACTGGCGACCCGGTCGGGATCGTGCGTGAGAAACCTGGCCTTGACGTAGCTGTTGACGAAGAACTTGCCCCGCAGCTTGTGCATGAGCTTGAGGCCCGGCCGCGCCAGCGGCACGTAGAGCTTGACCTTGAACGCCGGCGAAGCCAGCACAAGGGCGCGGATCCGCGGCGCGTAGTCGTGCACCCACGTTGACGCCAGGACAGCGCCAACGCTCTGCGCGACCACGGCAATGCGCTCTACCGGAATGCCGTGCTCGGTGGCGATGTGGTCGATGAACGTCTGGATATCGCGCACCGACGTGGCCAGGCTGGGGCTATAGCCGCGCTCGCCCGGCGAACGGCCATGGCCACGCGCGTCCCAGGCGAAGAAGGCGTGGCCGGGCAAGCCCAGTTCGTCCACCAGGTGGGCGATGCGGCCCGAATGCTCGTGCCCGCGGTGAAACAGCACAACGGCGCCCTGCGGCGCCTGGCCTGTGGCAGGCGCCGCAGGCCAGTGGCGATAGAACAGCGACTGGCCATCGTGGGTTTCGAACTGTGACTCAATAGCGGTACGGCCGGTTTGACTATCCACGTAGTATCACTCCACGGGTTGGGAAGACGATTTGGCGTGCGGGGCTGCCTGGGCACGGGCCTGGCGTGCCTGCTCGCCCTCGGCCACGCCGCGGCGCACCCGGTTGGCGATGGTCAGCAACGACAGCAGCGACAACAGCACCCACAGCCAGTGAGCGGCATGCGCCAGGCTCAGCCCGAGGCCTGCCCATAAGCCCAGCGCACCCAGCACCAGGGCCCGGTCGCTCTTGCCCAGGGGGCCATCGTAGCGGCGGCTGGCACCGGCCAGCGGCCCGATCAGGCCAGCGCACTCGACGATGACGGCCAGCAGCGCGAACACCATGATCTCGCCAGCGCCAAACGGCGCAACGAGGGCGAACGGCAGGATCAGCGCAATATCGGAGACGATGTCCCCAAGTTCGTTGAGATAGGCGCCCAGCAAGCTCTGCTGCCCGTGCTCGCGGGCCAGCATGCCGTCGATGGCGTTGAGCGCCATGCGCACGAACAGCCATAGCGGCATCAGCAGGAAGACGCCCGGCAGCCAGGCCAGCGCGGCCACCAGCGCCCCCACCACCAGTGACCCGCCAGCCGCCGCCAGCGTGACCTGGTTGGCGGTGACGCCGCGCGCGGCGAGGCGCTTCACCAATGGCCGCAGAAGGGCCTGGAACTTCGGTTTGATCTGGTAAAGCGTCATGTTTCACGACCTTTTCAGGCCTAATGTCATCTTCGGTCGTCATTTTCGGCCATGGTATCCGCGCCCGCGGCCACTGGCCATGCCGGACCCGTTGCTCAGCCTCGCTGCAGCCGCCTTTGACGCGCGGATGGTGTGCTGCACGCCCGACAATCGGGCAAGCATAGCTTGATTGCGCGTTTTCGCCAATCACTAAGAACTTATGAGATTTTTGGCACATTTTCGACACAGTTTGGGCGTGCCGAGCCAAGTTGCTACCCGCCAGGATTAGCGAGTCACGCCAGTTGGCAAAAGTTGGGGCGCAACGGGGAGAAATTGCGCGAACTTCGAAGGCGTTGGAACTTGTGGAAATCACGTGGCGGCGGACAAGGAGTGCCGCCGAGGCAACGCCCGCCGCATGACAGCATTGTCATGTGCCGGTCATGTTGTCGTGGGTGCCTGTTTGTTAGACTGCCAGCACGGTCGATCGAAAGAGATTGCCCGCCCCTCGAATCCTCGGAGAAAAACAATGCGTACACTCAAGCAAGCCCTGCTCGCCACTGCGCTGGCCGCCACCCTTGGCGGTGTCGCCAGCCTCGCCAGCGCCGCCCCGCGCAGCGTGGACCCGTATCTCGATGGCGCGGCCACCGGCCAGGCGCGAGACATTTACACCCAGGGCGCCAACAAGCTCGGCCCGCGCGACCCGTTCACCGACGGCGCACGCAGCGGCACGCGGGACCCGTTCACCGACGGCGCGCGCAACGGCACCCGCGACTCGTTCAGCGACGGCGCATAAGCATCGGCGCCGAGCGCCGCCGATCAGCGGATCTCGCTGTAGATTTGCCTGGCTTCGTTGGCCGAAGCTAGCGGGCGCCCAAGCGTGCGCGCGCCTTCGGCCGCCTGCCCGACAAGTGCCGCGTTGCCTGGCGCGGTGCTGCCGTCGCGCAGCTTCAGGTTGTTCTCGAAGCCCACCCGCACGTGCCCGCCAAACGCAGCGGCCGTGGTCACGCAGGCATTCTCCTCGCGCCCGAAGGCGCAGATTGCCCACGGCAGCGCGCCGTCATAGACCTGCAGGAACGGCAGCAGGTCGCGCGGCGACGATACCTGCCCCGCCGAATACCGGCCCAGCACAAACAGCACCGACCACGCACCCGGCGGCACCAGCCCGCGCGCGCGCAGCGCTTGCCAGCGCGCCACGTCGGCTGCGTCGTACAGGATGATCTGCGTCAACACCCGCTCGCGTGCCAGCCAGGCCAGGAAATCGGCCAGCTCGGCCTCGGCAATGTCCGGCACGGCGATCTCGCGCAGCCCGATGGAAACTGCCTCCGGGCGCAGCTCGCGCACCATGGCGATCTGCTCGGCCGCGCGGTAGATGCCGGCGGCTTCGCTGGTCACCTGGACCAGCAAGGCATCGCCCACTTCTTTCTTCACCACGGCAAGCGCTTCGCGATAAATCTGTGGATCCAGCGAATGACGGCCGTCGGGCTGGCGCACGTGCATGTGCATCATGGCCGCGCCGGCTTCCAGGCAGGCCCGCGCGTCCGCCGCCAGTGCCGCCGCGGTCAGCGGCACGGCCTGGTGGTCCTTGGCGGTCTTGTAGGCGCCGTTGGGCGCGACGGTAATGATCAGCGGCGAATCCGCCAGCAAGGTGTGTTCACTCATAGTGCGCTCTGGTCGACCTGGTCGATCTAATCGATTTAGTAAATCTGGTGGATCTGGCGAGGTTCAGGGTTCGATCTTGGGCAGCTCGGGCGCGATCAGGTCGAGCCCCGCGCGCAGCAGCCGATCATAGCGCTCACGTTCCGCGGCGATGGTCTGCGGCATCCACTGGTAAAAGCCTTCACCGCTCTTCATGCCGTGGCGGCCGTCCGCCGCGCGCTCGGTCAGGCACCGGGCCGGCTCCGCCGCGTTGTTGAACGTGGGATACATGGTAGCCCCGGCCGCCGCGTGCACGTCGATGCCAGCGTGGTCGCGCTGCATGACCGGCCCGGCGGCCAGGAAACGAAAGCCGAAGCCAAAGCGGACCGCCGCATCCACATCCTCGGGCGAGGCGATGCCGCGGTCGATCAGGTCGAAGGCTTCGCGCGACAGCGCGTGCTGCAGGCGGTTGGCGAGGAAACCCGGCAAATCCTTCTTCACCTTGACCGGCACCATGCCGCAACGCCGCATGAAAGCGATCAAGGCGTCGGCGCCCGCCTCGGCGCTGCCCTCGCCCAGCACCACCTCCACCAGCGGCACCAGGTGCGCGGGCATGAAGAAATGCAGGCCGAGCATGCGCTCGCGGGTGGGCAGGCCCGCGCCGATGGCGCTGATCGGGAAACTCGAGCTATTGCTGGCGAGGATGGCATCCGGGCGCGCACGCTGGGCCAGGTCGGCGAACAGCGCACGCTTGATGTCGAGCCGCTCGGGGATGCACTCGATCACCAGGTCGACCGTGCTCCAGTCGACCGTGTCGAGCCCTGCGGCTACCGTCAATCCCGCCAGGCCAACCTCGGCCGCAGGGCCAATCGCGGCGAGATTGGCGGCTACCCTTGCGGCGACTGCCTGCGCGCGCGGCGCATCCGGCTCCACGACGGTGGTGCGGCAGTGCGCACGGGTGAGCACCACGGCCACGTCGGCGCCCATGGTGCCGCCGCCTACCACCACGGCGTGTGCGGTGCCAGGTGCGGCTAGCGAAAAGTGGGCGGCGTCGGGCATGGCGTTCCTTTGAACTGTCTGGTGTTGTCGTTGGGCGGCTGAACCCGTGTTTGCCATGAAAATATGGCGAAAACATCGCCTGCGCCACGTCATGGCCCGGGTTCAGCGGGATTGACCATGAGTGTAGACAAGCCGCTTTGATTGATGAATCAGATTTTCTGGATAGAATGATCGACAATCAAGATCAATCCGCCGTCCATGCCGTGAAAATCAATCTGTCGATGCGCGATGTCGAGACCACCCTGGTGCTTGGCCGCACCCTGAACTTCCGCCAGGCAGCGGGGCAGTTGCACCTGTCACAATCGGCGCTGTCCACCCAGATCCTGCGCATCGAGGAATCCCTCGGCGTGCGGCTGTTCGATCGCACCACCCGCACCGTGCGGCTGACCGCGGCAGGCGAAGTCTTCATGCAGCAGGCTGCGATCCTGCAGGCCGCCTTCCGGGACGCCATCGACGCCGTGAGCGGCATTGCCAGCGCCGAGCGCGGCCATGTTGCGGTGGCCGCCCTGCCCTCGCTGGCCGCCCGCCTGCTGCCGCGCGTGCTGATGGCCTACCGGCGGGAGCATCCCAAGGTCACGCTCAAGGTCTTCGATACGCTCTCCGGCCCGGCCTTCGACCTGGTGCGTGCGGGCGAGGTGGATTTCGCGCTGACCGCGGCCGACCCGCAGCAGGCGGACCTGCACTACGACCCCATGATGTCCGACCGCTTCGTGTTGCTGATTCCCAGCGAGCACCCGCTGGCCCACGGCAAGGGGCCGGTGCGCTGGGCCGATACGGTGGACGCCGGCCATGTTTCCATGACGCACCCCAGCAGCGTGCGCCAGTACGCCGAATGGGCCTTCCTGCAGAACCGTATCCGCTTCCAGCCGGTGTTCGAGGCCGAGCACCTGGCCACCATCGCGGCCATGGTCGAATGCGGCTTCGGCGTGGCGGCGCTGCCTGAGATTGCGGCCGGCACGGTGCGCCAGGCCGGCATTGTCGAGCGCTTGCTCACCGCGCCGGTGACGGAGCGCTCGATCGGGCTGGTGACGGCACGCAACCGCAGCCTGTCGCCCGCGGCGGCGGCGCTGGTCGGCGTGCTGCGCGCCCACCTGGCCCAAGCCGACGGCGGTGTTGCCGATCCGGCATGAGCGAGCGGGGACGGGATCGCGAGAAGCGGTGGGCAAAGCGGTGGGCAAAGCGCACAAGGCTTGAAAGCGCGCGCGATATCGCGGTATGTTCGGAGCCGGCAGCCACCTAAGCGCAAGGATCCCTTAGTGACACAGTCGTCGCCCACAGTACACACAATGCAACCCGGGCCCTCCCGCGCCCGGCAACGGAGGCGCGCTTGAATATCGTCGTCGACGTGCTCATCCTGGCGGGCGCGCTGCTGGCCATCGTGGCGGTGGTGCAGGTCGCCGCCGCCAAGCTGGCACTGCCTGAGTCCACGCTGCTCTCGGCCATCGGCATCGCTATCGGCGCGGGCTATGTAGCCGTCGACGCCGCCTACCCGCAGTTCGCCTTGCATTTCCTCCATCCCCTGATCGACCCGGCGCTCCCGCCCGAGGCCTATCTGTGGATCTTCCTCCCGCCTTTGCTGTTCCACGCCGCGCTGACCGCCGATGTGCGCAGCATGTTGCCGGACGCCGCGCCGATCCTGCTGCTGGCCATCGTCGCGGTGATCGTGGCCACGGGCGTGATCGGGCTGGTCACCACGCTGGTCAGCGGCGCCAGCCTGGTGGTGTGCCTGCTGCTGGGCGCGGTGGTAGCCACCACCGACCCGGCCGCGGTGATCGCCATCTTCCGCGATGTCGGCGCGCCCGGCCGGCTGATCCGGCTGGTGGAAGGCGAGAGCCTGCTCAACGACGCCGCCGCCATTGCCATTGCCGGCGTGCTGGTGGCCATGCTGACCGGCCATGGCGCCGAGGCCACGCTGGCCGCTGGCGCGCGGGAACTGGCCTGGTCATTCGTGGGCGGCGTGGTGTGCGGCGCGATCGCCGGACGCCTGCTGGCCGACCTGCTGCCGCGCCTGGCCGGGCTGGCCATGGCCGAGGGCGCGCTGACGCTGGCGCTGCCCTATCCGCTCTACCTGCTTGCCGACCAGTTGCTCGGCGTGTCCGGGGTGGTGGCCGTGGTATGCGCCGGCCTGATGGTGAGCGCGCTCGGGCCCACCCGGCTGAGCCCGCGCAACTGGAACCACATGCGCATGATCTGGGAGCAGTACGCCGGCATCACGGGGGCCGTCGTGTTCTTGCTGGCGGCGGTGCGCGTGCCGTCCTTGCTGGCCGGGGTGACCGTGCATCACGGCTTGCTGCTGCTGGCACTCGTAGTGGCCGCGCTGGGGGCGCGCCTGCTCACGCTGTTCGGCTTGCTGCCACTGCTCTCCTGGCTGAAGGTCAGCGCGCCGATCAGCAATGCCTACAAGCTGGCCATTGCGTGGGGCGGCCTGCGCGGCGCGGTGACGCTGGTGCTGGCGCTGGGCATCGCCGAGAACGAGGCGCTGCCGTACGAGGCACGGCACTTCATCGCCATCCTGGCCACCGGATTCGTGCTGGTCAGCCTGCTGCTCAACGGCACCACCCTGCGCGGGCTCATCCACCGGCTCGGGCTGGACCAGCTCACCGCCCAGGACCGGGCATTGCAGCAGCAGGCCATCCAGCTCTCCACCGAGGAGGTCGAAACCACGCTCAACCACATCGCGCAGACCTTCGACCTGCCTCCCGCGGCGGCGCGCGAGGTGGCGCAGCACTACCGGCGCGACATCGAGCTGGGCGCGCTGGAGTTCGATTTCGACGCCGCGCTATCCGAGCGCGACCGCGTCACCATTGGCCTGGTCACGCTGGCCACGCGCGAGCGCGAACTGATCCCGGAGTACGGCGACGGTGTGATCTCGGTAGCCAACCTCGACGCCATGATGCGCAACACCACGCTGATGATCGACGCCGCGCGCGAGCATGGCCGCCTGGGCTACAACCGCGCCGCCCGGCATATCCTGGATTACCAGCGCGGCTACCGCGTGGCGCTCTTCCTGCACCAGCGCCTGTCGATCGACCGGCCGCTGGCCCACGCGCTGGCCGACCGCTTCGAGCTGCTGGTCTGCCGCCAGACGGTGCTGGAGCGGCTGCGCCAGTACAACCGCTCGCTGCTCACGCCGGTGTTCGGCGCGCGCATGGCGACCTTGCTGGACGGCGTGCTGGAGGAGCGCGTCAAATCGGCCGGCGGTGGCCTGGATGAGATGCGCGCGCAATTCGGCGGCTACACGGTGGCACTGGAGAAGCGCCTGCTGATGCTGTTTGCCCTGCGCAAGGGCCAGCGTTCGCTGGAGGCCATGCGCGAGGAGAAGGTCATTTCCAGCCAAGCCTACAACCAGATAGCGCGAGTGATCCAGCGCGCGTGGCGGGCCAACCTGGCGCGTCCGCCGCTACGCAGCGCGCTGTCCGCGCAACCGATGCCAGCGCCGGAGTCGCCGTCGCGCGAGTGAGGGCCGCCATGCTTCGCGCAAGTTGTCGCGCCAGGCGGCGCTGCCAGCGCGATCAGGGTGAATCCGCCTGGACGGCCGGTTCCGGCTGGTACCGGACCGTGTTGTTGCGTCCGTTGCGCTTGGCCTGATAGAGCGCGATATCCGACTTTTTCAGCACCTCGCCAACCTCCTCCGCCGAAGAAGGAAAATGCGCGACGCCAAGCGAAACCGTCACGACCCCACCGGTGGGGTTAGGCGTCTTTTCCACAGCCTCGCGCAAACGCTCCGCAATCAGGAACGCATTGTCCGCGGTCGTGCCGGGCAGCAAGATAACGAACTCCTCCCCGCCGTTGCGGCATGTCATGTCGCCGCCCCGGGAGCCGGCCCGCATCAGGCTAGCGATATGCGCCAGCACCTCGTCACCGACATCGTGCCCGTAGCGGTCATTGATCGACTTGAAGTGGTCCACGTCGAGCGTGATGACGGCAAAGGACTGCCCGCCAAGCGCGTACAGGCTGAGCGCATTGCCCAGCCCGCGCCGATTGCGCAGCCCCGTCAGTGCGTCGGTGATGGATTCATGGTTGAGCCGGTCCAGCTTGCTGCTGGTCAGGCTCATGCCCCGCAGCAGCGCCTTCTTGAGACGATCGGCTTCGACATACCTGGCCTGGATCCGCTCGATCCGCTCCATCCCGTCGGGCGTGGTGCCCATCCGGGCATCATCGGCCAACTGCCCCAGCGGCCGCGAGATCCAGCGGGAAAACCACAAGATAAAGACCAGCGACAGAAGCAGGATGGGAATGCTGTTGCCGAATGTCACCAGCACCAGGTCATTCAGATCGGCTAACGTGGCTTGCGTGGATCTTTGCGCCACGATGCCCCACCCGGTGGACGCGACCGGCGCATAGCCTGCAAGCATCTCGACACCGTACTGGTTCATTATCTGCTGCGCGCCCGCTGCGCCGCTGGTTACCGCCAGCACGACCGAATTCTTGAAGATCGACTTGCCAACATGGGTGTCGTCCGGGTGAAAAATCACGGTGCCCTTACGGTCCACCACATAGACATAAGAGCTATCCCGATAATAATGGCTATCGAGAATCTCATGCAGCAGGTTCTTGGCATTCAGATAAATCGTACCCCCGACATAACCAAGCAGCCGCCCCTCCGCATTAATTATGGGATGGGAAATAAAGATAATCAGCCGCCCGCTGGAAGTTGTAAAGGGCTCGCTGATCGCCGGGGTGCGGGTGGTCAGGAGCGTGTGCCCCCAATCGGACCTCACGCTCTGTCCGGCCCGGCGCAAGGCCGCTGGCGACACGGATAGCACCATGCCGTCCTGGCGGACGATGGCCACCGAGTTCAGGCTCCTGGTCTGCAAGCGCAAGCGCTCGGCCTCCTCGTTCACACGGGCCGGATTGTCCATGGCCGCAGCTAGCAAACTGGCGCTGTATGCCAGTTGCTGCATGGTGCTTTCAAGATGGGCTCCCGTGGACTCAGCCAGCTTGGCCGCATAGACACGGTTGGCTTCCAGCGTATTCCGGATCAGCAGGTCGCGCTGCACGCGGTAACTGGAGTACAGCGCATTGGCCATGGTCAGCAGGACCGATCCCAGGGCCAGGAGCAGGATCAGACCACCTAGCCCTATTTTGGGCGAGCGCTCCGGAGGCGGCTTACACGGTTGCGCTGACATCTCTTTTGCAGGCCGACAATCTTCAGAATCTTCAGAAGGGACCGATTTTAGCACGGTCCGCTGGCTAATATTCCTGCCACAACGCGCAAATGCCAGCCCTCGCGGTTAAGATTGGGAAATGGATTTCAAGTTTCCCCTCGACTGGCGTATTGATTTTCCCCAATATTTCCATTAACCATGCCCGGGAGACAAATAATGTAATGTTAATGTACTAAGCAGGCCCTCCGGCACGCTCTCGTTCTGCTGCGAGGTAAGCGTCGCGCGAGGGCAGCAGATGGCTACGGCATAGCGCGACAAGATCCTCGCGCCGGCCCTCGCGCAGGGCCTCGATCATGGCCCAGTGTTCCTGTCTGGCACGCTCGCGATAGCCCGCTGCAGCCAGCGACCCAAAGCGGATCGGATGGGCGCGGCGCGCGTATTCCTCGATGGCCTGCCGCAGCACCGCATTGTCGACCAGGGCGAACAACTCCCGGTGAAAGCGCTGGTTGATGCGGAACACCGCACGCGCATCGCCCGCGGCCACCGCAACGTCGTGCTCCTGCTGCACGGCCACCAGCGCCTGCAACCGCACCGCGGGCACCGGCAGCGCGATCAGGCCGGCGGCGTGCGTTTCCAGCACGTCGCGCAGTGCGTACAGCTCCATCACCTCGCGCGCCGGAAAGGCGCGCACCACCGCGCCAACATTGCGCTTGCGCTCGACCACGCCCATGCCTTCCAGCGTGACGAGCAGCTGGCGCACCACATGGCGCTTCAGGTTGAAACGCGCCATCAGGTCGTCTTCGACCAGCCGCTCGCGCGGACTTAGCAAGCCAAAGACGATGTCTTCCTCAAGGATCGCGGCGGCGGCCAGCATGGCTTGGGCACCGCCGGCGGTATCGTCCTGCATGCTATGCGCCGCTTGTGCGCGCGTTCCTGCACGGGTTGGTCGATCCATGACAGGACGCTCAGGACTTGCGCGGCACGGTTTCGCTGGTCCGCGCGGCACGCAGGAAATCGAAGTCCACGCCCTGGTCGGCCTGCGTCACCGTGGCCAGGAACAGCTTGCGATAGCCGCGCTCGGCGGTAGGCCGCACCACTTCGTGTTCGGCCGCGCGGCGGGCCAGTTCCGCGTCGTCGATCAGCAGGGAAATTTCGCGCCGCGCCACCGACAGGCGGATGCGGTCGCCGTTGCGCACGTGCGCCAGCGGGCCGCCGATGGCGGCTTCCGGCGTCACGTGCAACACGATGGTGCCAGCCGCGGTCCCGCTCATCCGGCCGTCCGAGATGCGCACCATGTCCTTCACGCCGGCACGCGCCAGCTTCCTGGGAATCGGCATATAGCCGGCCTCGGGCATGCCGGGCGCGCCGGTCGGCCCGATGCGCTTGAGCACCAGGATATCGTCGGCTTTCACGTCCAGCGCGTCGTCGTCGATGCGCAGCGCCATGTCCTCGGCATCTTCGAACACCACGGCGCGTCCTTCATGCTCCATCAGCACAGGATCGGCGGCGGATTGCTTGATGATGGCGCCGCCCGGAGCCAGGTTGCCGCGCAGCACGGCCAGGCCACCCACCGGATAGATCGGCGCGTCGAACGGGCGAATCACCTCCTGCGCGAACGGTGCGGGCGCGGCGTCGAGCTCCTCGCCCAGCGTGCGGCCCGACACCGTCAGCGTGTCCAGGTGCAGCAGCGGGCGCAGCTCGCGCAGCAGCGCGGGCATGCCGCCTGCCGCGTGGAAGTCTTCCATGTAGTGCTGGCCGGAGGGCTTCAGGTCCACCAGCACGGGGGTCTCGCGGCTCATGCGGTCCAGCCCGGCCAGGTCAATGTCGATGCCCAGGCGCCCGGCGATGGCGGTCAGGTGCACGATGCCGTTGGTGGAGCCACCGATAGCCAGCAACACGCGGATGGCGTTCTCGATCGCGCGGCCGGTGAGGATGCGGTCCGGCGTCAGGCCGCAGCGGGCCATGGCCACGGCAGTGGTGCCAGTGCGCTCGGCCACCCGCACGCGGTCGGCGGTGACCGCCGGGGCCGACGCACCGCCGGCCACCATCATGCCGAGCGCTTCGGTCAGGCAGGCCATGGTGCTGGCCGTGCCCATCACCGAGCAGGTGCCCACGCTGGCAACCAGTTGGTTATTCACGTCAGCAATCTCGGGCGCATCGATCTCCTCGGCGCGGTAGCGGCCCCAGTAGCGGCGGCAATCGGTGCAGGCGCCCACGCGCTCGCCGCGATGCGAGCCGGTGAGCATGGAGCCGGTGACCAGCTGGATCGCCGGCACGCCGGCCGAGGCCGCGCCCATCAACTGCGCGGGCACGGTCTTGTCGCAGCCTCCGATCAGCACCACGGCGTCCATGGGCTGCGCGCGGATCATTTCCTCGGTGTCCATCGACATGAGGTTGCGCAGGTACATGCTGGTAGGCGCCGAGAAGCTCTCATGCACGGAGATGGTGGGAAAGTCCACCGGCAGGCCGCCCGCCAGCATGACGCCGCGCTTGACGGCTTCCACCAGTTGCGGCGCGTTGCCGTGGCAGGGGTTGTAGCTGCTGTTGGTGTTGACGATACCGATCACCGGGCGCGACAACGCGTCGTCGGTATAGCCCGCGCCCTTGATAAAGGCCTTGCGCAGGAACAGCGAGAAGCCTTTGTCGCCATAGTTGGTCAGGCCCTTGCCCAAGCCGCTCTCGGCGTCTTGCGCTGGCTCGAAGGGGTCCTGGCCGGCCTGTGCCGAAGCGGAAGGGTCCTTGCGGGAATCGTGGGAGCCGGCCATGCACATCTCCAATAATATTATTGATAATCGAGGAAGGCATCATATCTGGCCTTGCCACTCAGCCGCAATGGAAAATTCAGCCCTGCACCTTTAATTGAAGATTCAGATCAGTCGATAGAAAACTTCTGATTCTTCTATCAAGCGACGCCCCCTACACTCTGCCGTAGCGACGAGCCGGGCGTCCCGCGCCGCACAGCCTTGCTGTGCCTTCCCATCCATACCAACCCGGCGCAGGAGATTCCCCTATGACCGGCATTCGACGCCACGCGCGAACGCGCGTTTCCGCGCCCAGGCGCCATCTGATTCTCTGCGCGCTAGCGGGCGCCATGCTGGCAGGCACAGCCGCCTTGCCTGGCCTGGCCGCTGCCGCCGACTATCCCACCAAGCCGATCCGCCTGGTCGTGCCCTACCCGCCGGGTGGCGCCACCGACGTCATCGGCCGCACCCTGGCGCAGCACCTGTCCACCGCGTTGGGCCAGCAGGTCGTGGTCGACAACCGGGCCGGCGCCGCCGGCAATATCGGCGCGGAGCTGGTCGCCAAGTCGCCGGCCGACGGCTATACCCTGCTGATGGGTGCTTTAACCAGCCACGCGATCAACGCGGCGCTGTACAAGAACCGCGTCTCCTACGACATCGAGAAGAGCTTTGCGCCGGTGGCCATCGTGGGTACGGTGCCGCTTGTGTTCGTGGTCAATCCCAGCGTCAAGGCCAACAGCCTGCCGCAGTTGATCGCGCTGGCAAAAACCACCCCTGGCGCGATCACCTTTGCCTCCGCCGGCAACGGCTCGCCCCAGCATCTGGCCGGCGAGATGTTCAAGCGCATGGCCGGCGTGGACATGCTGCACGTGCCTTACAAAGGCAGCGGCCCCGCCATGACCGACCTGATCGGCGGGCAGGTGCTCAGCATGGTCGAGACCGTGCCGGCGGCGCAGTCCTACGTGAAGGGTGGCAAGATCCGCGCGCTGGCCGTTACCACCAGCGAGCGCGTAGCGGCGCTGCCCGACGTGCCAACTGCCAATGAAGCGGGCCTGAAGGACTTCGAGGTCAACTCCATGTTCGGCATCGTGGCCCCGGCCGGCACCCCGGCACCAGTGGTGGACCGGCTCAACGCCGAGCTCAAGAAGATCCTGGCCGAGCCCGACGTGAAGGCCTCCCTGCTCAAGCAGGGCGCCATCGCCACCTGGACCACGCCAGCGCAGACCCAGGCCCGCATCAAGTCCGAGCTGGCGAAGTGGACCGCGGTGATCCGGGAAGCGGGCGTCAAGCCAGAGTAAGCCGCCCCGCAGCCGGATCCCGGAACGCAGGTTGCCCGCCCCGCCCTGATGTGACGGGGTGGGCGCCTGCCGTCGCGCGCCTTGACACCCTGACGATTGCGCCTATGATGACTAGCGCAATGCTGCGGCGCAGCAAGTGACGATTGCCACCGGCGAAATCCCTTCGGACGCGTTGCCTCGTCATGATCTATCGGAGACGCTCATGGCTACCCTATCTCACGCTGAACACGTCGAGGCGCCTCTGCCTTACCCCGTCATCGATTTTGGCCTGGCAAGCCCCTGGGCGCAGGTGGCGCAGAAGATCGGCGCGCTGAACCTGCAAACGGCAAAGACGCTTATTGCCGAAGGCACCGACTACTTGCGCGAGGCGGCCGCGCAACCGTTCAGCTTCACCACGTTCCGGCCCGAGCTGGCCGACGTGATGGCGCAGCACATTGCCGCCTACACCCACAGCCTGATCGAGATCGTGTTTGGCGCGAACGCCGATTTTTCCGACAACGTCCAACGCCATTTCGCTACGATCGGCGGCCAGGATCCGTTTCAATGGTGCCTGATGGGCCGGGATTTCCTGCCGGAGTACGGCAGCGGGCTGCCCACCATGGGCGCGGCGATGACGGGATGGGTCGCGGCCTACCTGCCAGGCGGCAAGCTGCTGCCGGAAGCAACCGTCGAAAACGCGCCGCGCAAGACTGCGCTGCTGGCGGCACCGGCCGACGTAGTGGAGGCGGTCGCGGAGCCGATTGTGGAGCCAGTCGTGGAGCCAGTCGTGGAGCCGGCCAAGCCAGCCGAATAAACCCGGCTCAGGTGACCCTTGCCGGTCACGTCCGCCAGTAGCAACTGCGGTGCCCGCCTTGAGCGGGTGGCGCGAACTGGTGTGGCGAAGTTTCAATGGCAACCGGCCTGAAGTGGGATTCCCCGGCTGCGTCGTCCTACGCGCGTAGCAAGAAAGCGCTGATCCGATGCGTCTGAATCAGCGCTTGCACAGCGCGCTTGGCTAGGTCATTGGCAGGCGGTGCCGGGCACAGGCTTGCCCGAATTGGTCATGCCCTGGCAGGCGTCGCCGACAATGGTGTCGGAATCGAAGGCGGCGTTGTTATATGGCTTGAGCCTGCCCGCTACCGTGCAGCAAAAGCGCGGCTCGCCCGGGACGGGCGTTGCCGGCGGCGCGCTCTTCGCCATGCGGGAGGACGCAGGCACCTGACTGGCGGCGGGGGTCGGCGCGGGAGCAATACGAGAGACTGGCGGCTTGGCGGGCTGGTCGACGCTCTGTTCGTCGTCATCTGGAGACACGCACTGGCCCTTCTGGCAGATCCGCTCCCCTTTGCACTGCATGTCGTATTGGCAACCCGCTGCGTATGCGTGCAGCGGCGAAGCCATCGCCAACGTGGTGGCGAACAGCAAGCCCAGCGTTCTCATGTTTCCTCCTACTCGACTGCCAGCTCGAATCGTACGAACCGCCCGCGCCGGATCGTATGTTCCGGCACTGGCGAGCGCCGGGCACCGCGCTGTTTTGCACGGGATACCCGACTCCGGCGTCAACCGCCACGTCAGCCGAAGCGATCCACCGCCACCTCTAGCATAGGCATCGGGACCCGACACAGGGAACCCCGCCATGCAAGCGTGTGAGCGCCGCACCACCAAGGGCGGCGACGACAAAAGAGCGCTGCGCGCCGTGCCCGGCCAGGGCGTGCAAACGCCCGTGTGAACCCGCTTGCGACCTGCGCCCGCACACTTCAAGTCCTTGTATGATTGCCGCTGGATTCATTGCACTACCCTGCCCCACACCATCCGACCCTTCCAGAGGCAAGTCGAATGATGTTTCGCACCGTTGAGTCAGAGTTGCTGAACAAGCCGGTGCCGGCGCCGGTGCAAGCGGAGTTTGCCCAGCATGAATTCGAGAGGCTGCAGCGCTTTTGCCTCATGACCTTCGCGGCCAGCGTGGGGATCTGGCTCGTGTTCGATCTGCTGGTCAGCTTCAAGGGAGGCCAGGGTTTCACGATCAACTCGATCCTCCACCTTGCCCTGTTGTCGGCACTGACCACGGCCGTGCCCTTCGTGCGGCGCGCGCAACAATTCCAGATCCTCAACTTTGCCTTTGTGCTGGCCTTCTGCGTGGGTGCCCGCCTGGTGCTGGACGGCACGCCGGACGACACCCGTCCGATCTGGTCCATGCTGGTGGCGGCCAGCGTGCTGTTCTGCGCCTCCACGCTGCCACTGAGCCCCAGGGCGTTTTTCGGCGTCATCGCGCTGGCCTGGGTCCTGCTCTTTCCCATGATGGCGGCGCAGGACCTGCTGGAACTCAAGGGCATCCTGGCCGTCTGCTACGCGCTCTATTTCACCGGCATCACGGTGTACACATTCATCACGCTGCGGCGCGCGAAGCTGCAGAACTTTGTCATGGCGAAGACCTTGCTGCAGCAGGCTTATGTGGACGCGCTGACTGAGATTCCCAACCGCCGGGCCTTCATGCTCAACGTTGGCAGCCTGGTGCCGCGCGCCACCGCGGAGCAAGACCACTACCTGGCGATGGTGGACATCGACGACTTCAAGACGGTCAATGACCGCTACGGCCACGACATTGGCGACGCAGTGCTCAAGCACGTGGCCGCGGGGATCAAGCTGGTGATGGGGGACTGCCAGTATGCGCGCCTGGGCGGAGAGGAATTCGGCATTTATCTCAAGGGGATGACGCGCGCCGAGGCGGAAATCCGCATCGGCATGCTGTGCCGCAGCATCCGGGATGCGCCATCGGAGCCCCCTGTGACCATCAGCATTGGCGTCACCCGCATGATCAGCGGCGACACGCTCACCAAGGCGCTCATCAAAGCCGATGAAGCGCTCTATGATTCAAAGAGGGCCGGCAAGGACAAGTACACGTTCCACCAGGAGCCCCGCCAGCCCGAAGGATCGCCATGACCCATATCAACCTGCTTTGCGCTGCCTGGCTGGCATCCGCCTGCCTTGCCGGCACGGCGCTGGCTCAGTCAAGCACCGTGGTTATCAACCAGAGCGGCATTTCTGCCTCGGGCACGTCCGGGAGCAGTGTCGTCATCGTCAATGGCCAGGTAGTGGCTTCCCATGACGCCATTAAGGGAGGCGGCCCCGAGAAGACCGAGCAGCGCATGGTTGGCGCGTTCTCCAGCGTGCAGCTCAATGCCCCGGCCGATGTGGTGTTCTCGGTTGCGCTCGCGTACTCCGTTTCCATCACCGGGCCCGCGGACATCCTGCCGCTGGTGCTCACCAGCCTGGACAACGGCAGGCTGACGATCGGCCTGAGCGCGCCAGTCGTGCTCGCGGCACCGCTCAAGGTGGCCATTACCGGGCCCTCGCTCCAGGCGGTCAGCATTCCCGGCGCCGGCACCCTGCGTGCGTCCGGCCTGCACGAAGCATCCATCGACCTGCGCCTGTCCGGTTCCGGCTCAATCGTTGCCGAGGGTACCGTGGGCAGCGTGCGCGCCGCGATCTCCGGCTCCGGCGAGGTGGATGCCAGCGCCTTGCGCGCGCAGAGGCTTGACGCGCAGGTCAGCGGCTCGGGCCGCATCCTCGGCTACGCGTCGGATGCGGCCAGCGTGGCGCTGACGGGCTCTGGCGACATCATCGTTGCCGGCAAGCCGCACCAGCGCGCCGTCAGCCGGACCGGTTCCGGCCAGGTATCTTTCGAATAGCCAGCCGCGCCGGACCTACCAGGCGGCCAGCCCGTCCACCGCCTGCTGGGTGATGGCAACGCCATGCCGTACCGTGGCGTCGCGCCACGGCTGGGCCACCGGGATGAAGGCGTCGAGCATGTCGGCACGCAAGTGCGCATAACGCGCCGTGCCACGCTCGGCCTTGAACCGCAGCCACTGGTCCAGCCGCAGGGCATGGCCCATATTGGCGCCCCGGGTACCGAACTCGACCACCGCCCCCACCAGCGGCCGCCCACCAAGGAAGCGCTCGATGCCGTGAAACACCAGGCCGGTGTAAGCGGGACGCGCCAGGCCATGCGGACGCACGCCAAGCACGCGTTGCTCGCCCCACCAGCTGGCCGCGCGGGCCTGCTGCTCGCTGCCGTCCGGGTTGAAGCACAGGAAGAACGGCTCGCCGTACTCGCCGATGCCGGTATGCCAGTCGATCAGCCCGATCCGCTCGGCGCTCGCCAGGTGCTCCCGCACGATCGCCTCCAGCGTCAGGTTTGACCACTCCCGGTGGTGGCCACCAAACACCAGGCCATCCGGATGGCTGTACTGCCCACGAGCGCGCGTGTCGAACAGGGCATCGGCACCGTGCGTGGCCCCGTAGGCGCGCGCCGCTGCATCCGCGGCGGCAATGCTATCCCAGCTCCATGCCTGCGGGATCAGGTCGGCGTGCAGTTCCGCATAGCCGGGGTTGGCCGGCACCGGCTGCGTCGCATCGAACAAGTGAGCGGCAAAGTTGCGGTTCAGGTCGACATTGTTCTCGGTGGTGCGGGTGCCATGCGCAAAACCGTAGGGGTTCAGCCCGTGCACCAGCAGCACGCCCAGGCCTGCCGGCAACCGGCTGGCCGGCCCGCTCGCCAGCCACGCTACCTGGGCCGCCGAGCCGGCGTAGCCTTCCTGCCCGTGGGTGCCGCTGATCAGCACCAGCTGGCGCGGCGCGCGCGCGTCGCCAAGGTGCGCGACGTCAATGGCCAGCGGCTCGCCGGCCGGGCCGGTTGCATGGGGGTGCGGGTAGACGCTGAGCGCAGCGCCCACGGCATCGGCCGCCGCGCGGAACTTGTCGCGGGCGCCGGTGTAGTCCAGCGCGTAGAAATCCGTGAAATCCATCGGGATACCGTCCGCGCTTATTCAGTAAAGGCAAGGGTGACGCCCGCCGCCTCGGCAGGCGGCACCACCAGCATGCCGTCAATCTCCTCGACGCCGCGGATCTCGCCTGCCGCCAGTGCGGCGCGCGCTGTTGCCAGCGCTGTGGTGCGCAGCACCAGCGCCACCATGCGGTCGCGGCCATCAATCAGCGGTGGCACGCTCGCGCCGAAGCGCCGCGCCGCCGCCTCCGGCGTCAGCACCACCACCGACGCACCGCCGGCGCGCAGCAGCTCGCCATGCGCACCCCTGCCCACGTGCTCGGCGCCGAACAAGCGCGACAGCAGGCCGATGGTGCGCGCCGGGTCCGCGGCCGCGATCACGTATTGCGCCACGCCGGTCACGCCGTTGGGATGGGCCTGCCAGTGCCCGCGCCAGACCAGTTCCGGCGTGAAGTGGTGGCAGAAGTAGAGGCGCCCGTTTGGCACCAGGTGCGCGGCCAGCCGCACCGTGCGAAAGCGCGCTTCGCCGGTGGCGCCGGGCAGCTCGACCGGGCGCGTGAACTCACGCGGCGGCCCTTCCACTTCCAGCCCGCGCGCCAGGATCTCCCGGTGCAGGCCGGTGGAGTCGGCGCTCTTGAAGACGAGCCCGGTCAGGCCAGCCGGCTCGGCCAGCAAGTCCGCGCGGCCGGTCACCGCCTTGCCTGCTTCGAAGCCGAGCAGCTCCAGGTAATCCGTATCGAAGATCGCGAGGTGGTTGCTGGACCCGAGCGAATGATGGCCGCGCGGCGTCAGTTGGAAACCCAGGCGGCGATAGCGGCTGGCGGCGTCGTCCAGGCCTTCGTGGACATTGACGACGACATGGTCGAGCAGCGGGATCAGGTTTGGCATGAGAGGGGTTCCGTTGGAATAACCGAGCGATGGGCGAGCGTACGCGAGCACGGCGCGATCCCCAACTGCGCGTTTCGTCTTTGCATATGCGCGCCGCGCCCGCCCGCCGGCTGCGCAGCGCGCCGCGCAGCCAACGTCTTTGCATAGACGAAAAGCGCGTTTCCCTCGCGCAGCGGCGCCCCCTACACTCGCTGGCTGTCCAGCCTTCGTGCTCCCTGCTTCCTGCATTCCTTCGGTTATTGTGGAACCCCTGCCATGTCCCTGACGCGACGCGACTTCCTGATTCAATCCGGTGCCCTTGCCGCTGGCGCCTCCCTCCCGGGCACGCTGCTGGCACAGGCTGCCGACACGCCGCGCAAGGGCGGCGTGCTGACGGTCCTGCTGGGCGGCGAGCAGCGCATCCTCAACCCCGCGCTGCGCGCGTCCACTGGCGTCTACGTGGTGTCCAGCAAGATCATCGAGTCGCTGGTGGACTTGGACGCCAGCGGCAAGCCCGCTCCCGTGCTGGCCACCAGTTGGAGCAGCTCACCGGACGGTAAGACCATCACCTTCAAGCTGCGCGAGGGCGTGACCTGGCATGACGGCAAGCCCTTCACCTCGGCCGACGTGCAGTACAACGCGATGGCGCTGTGGAAGAAGCACCTGAACTACGGCACCGCGCTGCACCTGTACCTCGATGCCGTCGATACGCCCAACGCACAGACCGCGGTATTCCGCTATTCGCGCCCGATGCCGATCGAGCTGCTGCTGCGCGCGCTGTGCGACCTTGGCTACGTGGTGCCGCGCCACAAGTTCGAAGGCACCAACGTGCTGGAGAACCCCGCCAACACCGCGCCGATTGGCACGGGGCCGTTTCGCTTCACCCAGTACGAACGGGGCCAGTTCGTGATCGCCGAGCGCAATGCCGCATATTGGCGCAAGACCGCGCCGTACCTGGACCGCGTGGTGTGGCGCATCATCACCGACAAGTCCGCCGCGGCTGCCGCGCTCGAAACCGGCGAGGCGCAGCTGACCACCTATTCGCATGTCGGCCTGGCGGATCTTGAGCGATTCAAGAAGGATGGGCGCTTCAAGGTGTCCACCAAGGGGCTGGAGGCCAACTCCTACAACAACACGCTGGAGTTCAACGTGCGCCGCAAGGAGCTGTCGGACGTGCGCGTGCGCCGCGCCATCGCGCACGCTATCGATGTCGACTTCTTCATCAAGAACTTCCTGTACGGCACCGCCAAGCCGGCCACCGGCCCGATTCCCTCAACCTCGTCGTTCTATCCGGGCGGCAAGCAGCCCTACCCGTTCGACCGCAAGCGCGCCGAAGCCCTGCTCGACGAAGCCGGCTTCAAGCGTGGCGCCGACGGCAACCGCTTCACGCTCAAGCTGGTGCCGATCCAGAACGGCGAGGACGTGCCACTGTTCGCCACTTACGTGCAGCAGTCGCTGGCGCAGGTGGGCATCAAGGTCACCGTGCAGCAACTCGACATCGCCGGTGCGTTGTCGACCGTGTACCGCGACTGGAATTTCGACCTTGCCACCGGCTGGCACCAGTACCGCGGCGACCCCGCTGTCTCGACTACCGTCTGGTACCGCTCCGGCAGCCCCAAGGGCGCGCCCTGGACCAACCAGTACGGCTGGCAGTCCGCCAAGGTCGACAAGCTGATCGACGACGCCGGCTCGGAGATCAACCCGGCCAAGCGCAAGGCGCTCTATGCCGAGTGGGTCAAGGAGGTCAACGACGAGCTGCCGGTCTGGATGGTGACCGAGCGCGAGTTCTACTCGATCACCAGCAAGCGCGTGCACAACGACCACAACACGCCGCGCTGGCCGTCCAGCAGCTGGTACGACACCTGGCTGTCGGCCTGAGCCGGCCATGCGCATCTTGTCACTTGCCCTGCGCAGGCTGGCAGCCAGCCTGCCCTCGCTGCTGCTGATCCTGTGCGGCCTGTTCCTGCTGCTGCAATTCGCCCCGGGAGACACCGTCGATGCCCTGGTCGCCGAAATGGGGGGAGCGGATGCCGCCGTCATCGGCCAGCTGCGGCAGTTCTACGGGCTCGACGCCTCCACCACGGTGCAGCTTGGCCGCTACCTGTGGCGTCTGGTGCATCTGGACCTGGGCTACTCCGCCATCTATGGCAAACCGGTGGCCACCGTCATCCTGGAGCGCCTGCCCGTCACGCTGCTGCTGATGGGCTGCGCGCAGGTGCTGGCCGCCGTGTGCGGCATTGCGCTGGGCGTGGCTGCGGCGCATCGGGTGGATCGCTGGCCGGATACGCTGGTGTCCATGCTCGGGCTGGTGTTCTATGCCACGCCGTCGTTCTGGTTCGGGCTGATGGGCATCGTGGTGTTCGCCATCCACCTGGGGTGGCTGCCGCCCGGTGGCTACCAGGACGTCGCCGCGGGTTACACGGGCCTGGCACGCCTGGCCGACATCGCCTGGCACCTGGTGCTGCCCACCGTGACCCTGGCGCTGATCTACCTGGCTATCTACCTGCGCATCATGCGCGCGTCGATGCTGGAGGTGCTCACGCTGGACTTCGTGCGCAGCGCGCGCGCCAAGGGCCTGTCCGAGTATGCCGTGCTGGTGCGCCATGTGCTGCGCAACGCGCTGCTGCCGCTGCTCACGCTGGCCGGGCTGCAGTTCGGCACCATGCTGGGGGGCTCGGTGGTGATCGAAAGCGTGTTCGCGCTGCCGGGGCTGGGCCGGCTGGCCTATGACTCGGTGGTCCAGCGCGACCTGAACACCCTGCTCGGCATCGTCTTCGTCAGCGCGCTGCTGGTGATCGCCATCAATTTCATCGTCGACATGCTGTATGCGCTGCTCGACCCCCGCATCCTTCACGAACGCAAGGCATGAAGCTGCTCCGACGTTACCTGCGCAACCCGGCCGCGGCGTTCGGCCTGCTGGTGTTGCTGGCGGTCATTGCCATGGCGGCCTGCGCCTCGGCCGTGTTTCCCGCCGATCCCCTTTCCCTTGCCGGCCGCCCGTTGCAATGGCCGCTGGAGGATCCGCATTTCTGGCTAGGCACCGACCAGACCGGGCGCGACATCGCCGCCCAGATCTTTCACGGCGCGCGCGTCTCGTTGCTGATCGGCTTCGTGGCCACGCTGATTGCTGTGTCCATCGGCATCCTGACCGGCGCGTTCGCGGGCTACTACGGCGGCTGGGCCGACAACCTGCTGATGCGGCTGACCGAAGGCTTCCAGACGCTGCCCAGCTTCTTGCTGCTGCTGGTGCTGGTGTCGGTGTTCGGCTCCGGCATCACCACTGTGACGCTGGCCATCGGGGTGGTGTCCTGGCCTGCCACCGCGCGGCTGACGCGCGCCGAGTTCCTGACCCTGCGCAACCGCGACTTCGTCCACTCCTGCCGCGCGCTGGGCGTGCGCGACCTGCAGATCATCTTTCGCGAGATCCTGCCTAACGCGCTGCCGCCGGTGGTGGTGTACGCCAGCGTGGTGATGGCGCTGGCCATCCTGCTGGAAAGCGCGCTGGCCTTTCTCAACCTGTCGGACCCGAACGTGGCCTCATGGGGCAACCTGATCGGAGGCGGGCGCAGCGTGCTGCGTTCGCAGTGGTATGTCTCGGCCATTCCCGGCGTCGCCATCCTGCTCACCGTGCTGGCTGTATCGCTGGTGGGACAGGGCCTGAACGACGCACTCAACCCCAGGCTGAAACGCGCATGAGCGGACCGTTGCCCTTCCTTCTCAGTATCGACGCGCTCAGCGTCGCCTTGCCCGCCGGCGCCGACCGCCCGCTCGCGCTGGATGGCGTCTCGCTGGCGCTGGCGCCGGGCGAAATCCTGTGCGTGGTTGGCGAAAGCGGCTCCGGCAAGTCCATGACCGCCGGCGCCGTGCTTGGGCTGCTGCCCGATGGCGTGCGCCGCAGCGCCGGGCGCATCCTGTTTGAAGGCCGCGAGCTGACGGCGCTGTCCGAGGCGGATCTGCGGCGCATACGCGGCGCCCGCATCGGCATGATCTTCCAGGAACCGATGACGGCGCTCAATCCGCTACGCACCATCGGCGACCAGATCGGCGAGGTGTTCCGCACCCATACCCGGTTGCCCAAGGCGGAAGTCGCGCGCAAGGTGCGCAGCCTGCTGGAAGACGTGCAGATCCCGCAGCCGCTTGCCGCCGCTGGCGCCTATCCGCATGAGCTGTCCGGCGGGCAGCGCCAGCGCGCCATGATTGCCATGGCGCTGGCGCTCGAGCCCAGCTTGCTGATTGCCGATGAGCCCACCACCGCGCTCGACGTCACCACCCAGGCCCAGATCCTGCGGCTGATCCGCGAATTGCAGCAACGCAAGGGCACGGCGGTGCTGTTCATCACACACGACTTCGGCGTGGTGGCGGAGATTGCCGACCGCATCGCGGTCATGCGCCAAGGCGAGGTGGTGGAGACCGGGCCGGCCGCCGAGATCCTGGCGCGGCCGCAACATCCCTACACCCAAGCGCTTCTGGCCGCCGTGCCCGCGCTGGAGCCACCGCCGCCGCGCGTGCAGACGGGTGACACGCTGCTCGCCATCGACGGCATCGGCAAAACCTACCGCGGCGGCGGCTGGCTCGGCCGGGGACGGCGCCAGGTGCAGGCGCTCGACCAGGTATCGCTCGCGCTGCCGCGCGGCGGCGCGCTTGGCATCGTGGGCGAGAGCGGCTCCGGCAAGAGCACGCTTGCGCGTTGCCTCGTGGGCCTGCTCGACCCGGATCGCGGCAGCCTGCGGCTCGATGGCGCCGATCTGCTGGCCAGCGGCTCGGGCCAGCGCCGGCAGCGCGCCCGGCGCATCCAGATGGTGTTCCAGGACCCGTTTGGCTCGCTCAACCCGCGCCGCCGCGTGGGCGAGCTGGTCGCGCAGGGGCCGCTGATCCACGGAGAACATCCGCTGCGGGCACGCCTTCGCGCCGCCGAGCTGTTCGAACTGGTAGGGCTGGATCCCAGCGCGCTCGACCGTTATCCGCACGAGTTCTCCGGCGGCCAGCGCCAGCGCATCGGCCTGGCCCGGGCGCTGGCCCTGTCGCCCGACGTGCTGGTGGCGGACGAGCCGGTGTCCGCGCTGGATGTCTCCGTGCAGGCACAGGTGCTGGCGCTGCTTGACGAACTGCGCGCGCGCACCGGCTTGTCGCTGATCCTGATCACGCACGATTTGCGCGTGGCGGCCCAGGTCTGCGACCGGGTGGCGGTCATGAAGGACGGGCGCGTGGTGGAAGAAGCGGATACCGCCACGCTGTTCGGCGCGCCCCGCCATCCGTACACGCAGGCCTTGCTGGCAGCCGTGCCGGGCAGGCGGGCGGTGGGCCGGGCAAGCGCAGCGGTGAGCGAGCGCAGCGTGCGCTGAGGCTTGTTGAGCGCCTCGCCGCCCTCGACATGCGCGTGCGCGCAACAATTTCCCGCGGCAACGCTTGTTGACGTTGCAGTGCAAGAATGGCAGCATTCCCGGCTTCGGTGGGCTGCCCACCTGCCCAACCACTCGCCCGCCGCCAACGCGGGCTTCGGAGTATTCAAGTCATGCGCGTTGCATTTATCGGCCTGGGTGTCATGGGCTATCACATGGCGGGCCATCTGGCCGCCAAGGGCCATCAGGTCACCGTCTACAACCGCACGGCTGCCAAAGCCGAGCAGTGGGTCGCCGCGTTCGGCGGCAAGTCGGCCGCCACGCCGGCGCTGGCCGCGCAAGACGCCGAAGTGGTCTGCTCCTGCGTGGGCAACGACGATGACCTGCGCTCGGTCCTCACTGGCAAGGACGGCGCCTACAGCAACGCACCGGCAGGCTGCGTGTTCGTGGACCACACCACCGCCAGCGCCAATGTGGCGCGCGAATTGTATGCCGCGGCTAATGAGCAGGGCCTGCACTTTGTCGACGCGCCCGTCTCGGGCGGCGAAGTCGGCGCGCAAAAGGGCATCCTGACCATCATGTGCGGCGCCGACGAGGCCGTGTTCGGTCGCGTCGAGGCAGTGCTGGGCGCCTATGGGCGCGCCGTCACCCGCATTGGTGGCTCCGGCGCGGGCCAGCTGGCCAAGATGGTCAACCAGATCTGCATCGCCGGCCTGCTGCAGGGCCTGTCCGAAGCCATCGCCTTTGGCGAGCGCGCGGGACTGGACATGAAGGTAGTGCTGGATGTGATCAGCAAGGGCGCCGCCGGCTCCTGGCAGTTGGAAAACCGCGGCCCCACCATGATCGAAGACAAGTTCGATTTCGGCTTCGCGGTGGACTGGATGCGCAAGGATCTGGGCCTGTGCCTGGACGAGGCGCGCCGCAACGGCGCCAGCCTGCCGGTCACCGCCGTGGTAGACCAGTTCTACGCCGACCTGCAGCAAGACGGCTGCGGCCGTGCCGATACCTCCTCGCTGATCAAGCGCCTGCGTTGATCCTGCGCTGACCGAATGGCTGCCGGGCACGTGTGCTGCCCGCGCCGCCGGCCGTTCTGCCGCCCTTTTCCCAGTTGCCCCCTTTCCTGACGCCGCGCTCGCGGCGTCATCCAATTCCTACATCCGTATCAGAGGCCATCCCGCTGGGCCGGACTGCGTGCCCGGCTATCTTGTAAGCATGGCAGGCGCGCCCGTTAGCGCCGTCAGCAGCATCATTCACGTAGGAGACCACTATGTTGAGACTGGCAAGCGCGCTCATCGCGAGCGCAGCGCTTCTGTTCGGATTGAACGGTTGTACCGCTACCGGCGCCGTGGCTGGCGGTGTGGCGGGTCATGAACTGTCGCACGGCAGCACCGCGGGCACCATCGGCGGTGCGGTGGCAGGCGGCGTCATCGGTCACGAACTGGGCAAGTAAACAACAGTTAACAACAGTTAACAACGAGATCAGCGACGACCCAGAATGCGAACCAAAACACGAACGAGATAGCGCGCGCCTCGCGCTGATCCACCCGTCAAGGAGCCAATCATGGCCATCGGTACGATCCTGCTTATCCTTCTTATCCTGCTGCTGGTCGGCGCACTGCCCACGTGGCCGTACAGCACGGGATGGGGCTACTACCCCAGCGGCGGCCTAGGCCTGGTCGTGCTGATCGTCGTGATCCTGGTGGTCATGGGCCGGCTGTAGCGCAAGCTGACTTCCTAAGATAAAAAAACGCGCCGCATCTTCATGCGGCGCGTGTTTTTTATTATTTTCATCGCTGAAAGAATGGCAGCGCCGCCGCACGGATTGGCGGGCAATGCATCAAGAGCGAGTTCAATACGACTTCGGCAAACCCAGCACGCGCTCGGCGATATGGCACATGATGAGCTGCGCGCTGACCGGGGCAATGCGCGGGATATACGACTCGCGCAGGTAACGCTCCACCTGGTACTCACGCGCATAGCCCATGCCGCCCAACGTCAGGACCGCGGTCTGGCAGGCCTGGTGCGCGGCCTCCGCCGCGAGGTACTTGGCGGTATTGGCCTCGGCCCCGCAGGGCTTGCCGTTGTCGTACAGCCAGGCCGCCTTCCACACCATCATGTCGGCGGCCTCCAGCGCCATCCACGCTTGCGCCAGCGGATGCTGGATGCCCTGGTTCTGGCCAATCGGGCGCCCGAACACGGTGCGCTCCTTGGCATAGCGCGTTGCCGCTTCCAGTGCGACACGGCCAAGGCCGACGGCTTCGGCGGCAATCAGGATGCGCTCGGGGTTGAGGCCATGCAGGATGTACTCGAACCCGCGCCCTTCTTCCCCGATGCGGTCGGCCACCGGCACCGTCAGCCCGTCGATAAAGAGCATGTTCGAGTCCACCGCGGCGCGCCCCATCTTGTGGATCTCGCGCACCTCGATGTGCTTGCGGTCCAGCGCCGTGTAGTACAGGCTCAGGCCCTGCGTCGGCTTGGCCACCTTGTCCAGCGGCGTGGTGCGGGCCAGCAACAGCATGCGGTCGGCCACCTGCGCGGTGGAGATCCAGATCTTGCGGCCGTCCACGCGATAGCTGGCGCCATCCGCCGACAGCACGGCCTGGGTCTTGAGATGGGTGGTGTCCAGCCCGGCGTCGGGTTCCGTCACGGCGAAGCAGGCCTTCTCGGCCCCGGCGATCAGCGGCGCCAGCGCTGCCTCCTTCTGCCGGTCGTTGCCGAACACCACCACCGGGTTGAGGCCAAACACATTCATATGGATGGCCGACGCGCCGGAAAAACCCGCGCCGGACGCCGACACCGTCTGCATGATCAGCGCCGCCTCGGTAATGCCCAGGCCGGCGCCACCGTACGCTTCCGGCATCGCGATGCCGAGCCAGCCCGCCTGCGCCATGGCCTGGTGGAAGGCATGGGGAAACTTGCCTTCGTCGTCCAGCCCCGACCAGTAGTCGGCGCCGAAGTCACTGCATAGCTGCGTCACCGCTTCGACGATGGCGCGCTGCTCGGGGGTTCTTTCAAAGTTCATGCCTACCTCATTCCGGCTGGATGCCTGCGTCCTTGACCAGCTTGGTCCACTTGACCAGCTCGCCGGCCACGAAGCCGGAGAACTGCTTGGGCGATTGCCCGAATGCCTCAAAGCCCAGCGCCTCGAAGCGCGGGGCGACTTCCTTGCTCGCGGCGATGCGCGACAGCTCGCGGTTGAGCCGCTCGACCACCTCCGCGGGCGCCTTCGCTGGCGCGAACACGCCATTCCAGGACGTAATATCGAAGCCTTTGAGCTCAGGCGTGTCGGCCAGGGGCGGCAGCTCCGGCAGCAGCCGGCTGCGCTGCGCGGTGGTCACCGCCAGTGCCCGCAGCTTGCCCGCCTTCACGTTGGCAATGCCGGCCGCCACGTCGACAAACATCATCGGCACCTGCCCCGCGATCACATCGGTCATGGCCGGCGGCGTGCTCTTGTACGGCACGTGCAGCAGGTCCAGCCCGGCCATGCGCCCGAGCGTAGCGCCCGACACGATGCCGGTGCTGTTGCCGCTGGCGTAAGACATGCCCGGATGCGTGCGCGCGTAGGCGATCAGGTCCGCCACGGTCTTGACCGGCAATTTCGGGTTGACCACCAGCATGAACGGAAGGTTGCCCATGCGCGCCACCGGCGTGAAGTCGCGGATCGGGTCATACGGCAGCTTCTTCATCAGCGAAGGATTGGCCGAATGGGTCGTGTTGGTGGTCATGAACAGCGTGTAGCCGTCCGGTGCGGCCTGCGCGACGATCTCGGCGGCAATCGCGCCATTTGCACCGGGGCGGTTGTCCACCACCACATTGGTCTTGAGCGCGTCGCCGAGTTCCTTGGCGGTGATGCGGGCCACCGCGTCGGTGCCGCTGCCGGCAGCGAACGGCACCACCATGCGGATCGGCTTGCTGGGATAAGCGTCGGCCGCCGCCACGAACGGCGCCGCGGCGAGGCTCAGCAATGGCAGCGCGGCGCGCAGCAGCGTGATGAGGCTTGGCATAGTCTTGTCTCCTGTTTTTTGGCTAGCTATCTCGTTGTCGTGGATTAGCCTTGTCAGCTTTGTCAGCTTTGTCGTTGCGATGCCCGCGGGCACCATGCCGCCTCACCGCGCGGTCTTCTCTTTGTAGTTCGTGTCCTTGACGAGCTTGGCCCAGCGCGCAGCGTCGTCGGCAATGATGGTGGCAAACTGCTCGGGCGTGCTGCCGACGGCTTCATAGTCGATGGCGGCAAGGCGTTCCCTGATATCCGGCATCGCGACGATCCGCACGATTTCCTGGTTCAGACGCGTGACGATTTCCTTCGGCGTGCCTGCCGGCGCCAGCAGCCCGGCCCAGGAATTGAAGTTCATGCCCTGGATCCCGGCCTCCTGCATGGTCGGCACATCGGGCAGGGCCGGCGAGCGCTTGGGCGACAGCACGGCCAGCGGGCGCAGCCTGCCGGCCCGGATCATCGCCATCGAGTTGAAGGGATCGATGGTCATGTCGACCTCGCCCGCCACCACGGCCTGCATCTGCGGGCCGGTGCCCCGGTACGACACACTGACCACGTCCGGGGTGCCGGCGGTGGATTTGAATGTCTCCCCGATCAGCTCGATCATGCTGCTGCCGGCCGACAAGCTCAGCGGACGGCTCTTGGCGCGGGCCAGCCCGACGAACTCCTGCACGGTCTTGGCCGGCACCGACGGGTGGACCACCATCACAAAGCCGATGCTGCTGATCAGGCTGATCGGCGCAAAGCTCTTCAGTGGCTCGTAACCTGCCTTGTACAGCACGGGGCTGAGCGTCTGCGCGCCAGCGGTGTTGAGCAGCAGCGTATAGCCGTCGGGGGCGGCACGCGCGACCATATCGGTGCCGATGATGCCATTGGCGCCGGGGCGGTTCTCAACCACCACCGGCTGCTTCAAGGCCTCCGCCAGCTTCTGCGACACCAGCCGCGCTACCACGTCGGAGGCGCCGCCCGGCGCAAAAGGCACCACCATGCGGATCGGCTTGGTGGGATAGGTGCTGCTCCACGCCAATGCGGGCATGGCGCTCCAGATGGCAGCGCAAACGAGCAAACGGCGTCGGGAAGACAGTGTCATCGGAATCTCCTACCAGGCTTGAACAACAAACGTCGTATCGGGTATCGGGTGCGGGCACCCAGGCGAAATGGCAGCGTTCTGCGGCGTTCAGCAGAACTCGGCAGCAGTCCTCAGGCGGGACGGATCACGCGCTCCGGGGATTCCTCGTAAGGCGGGGCGTAGATCACCAGCAGTTTCACGGGCTCGTCGCTGATTACCGTGAACACATGCATGGCCTCGGCCGGGAAGAAGCAGCAATCGCCGGGGCCAAGCTCGCGCGATTGCCCGTTCACCTCGGCGCGCGCCCTGCCCTCCAGCACATAGCAGACCTGCTCGATGCCGGGATGCGCGTGCGGCAAGGCACCTTTGCCGCGCTCGATGGTGCCGTGAATGACTTCTAGCTGGGTGGCGCCGACGTTCTCGCGGCCGATGATGCGGCGGTTCAGCGTGCCGACGTGATTGGCCGGGTGGTAGCCGGGCACGTCTTCGGCACGGACAAAGTAGATCGGTGAGGACGACGAGGGGGTCATTGCAGTCTCCATGCCGGCTACGCCGCGCCCCCATGAGGGCGGCTGTGATACCCGGCTGTTTTTCATGTTTGTGAAAGTTATTTTATCCCCATGAAAATAACCATGTCCAGCAGAGCCATACCCTGTAACGGATTCCGTACCAGGATGCTCCGGTATACCGTCATAAACACAATCTACAGATAAATATTTAAACAAAATATTTCTTGAGAAATATTCTGGTGCGCCGGAATGGGTGTTCGGCAGGAACGATCGACTAAGATAAGTGCTTCTCTTCCGACCAATCCGGGCCTGCCCCACTCATGACCGCCAACGACAACAAAGCGCCGCCGATGAACGTGAAGACGGCGTTGCGCGTGCTCGAGATCATCGAAACCTTCGCGCGCGAGCGGCGCGCGCTGTCGCTATCGGAGCTGGCCCGGTTGCTGGCGGTGCCGGCATCGAGCTGCCTGGCGCTGATCCGCACCCTGACTTCGCTGGGTTACCTGTACGAGACCGGCCGCCGCCAAGGCTATTACCCCACGGGCCGCCTGCTGGCCATGGCGCAGCAGATCGCGCGGCACGACCCGGTGCTGGACCGGGTGCACGGCACCATGAACGAGCTGCGTGCGGCCACCGGCGAGACCGTGGTGATCGGCAAGCTGCATGAAGGCCGGTGGGTGGTGTACCTGGACGTGCTCGAATCCCCGCATGCGATCCGCTATATCGCCACCGCAGGCGAGCGGCGAGAGCTCCATGCGAACTCGATCGGCAAAGCCTTGCTGTCCGTCATGCCCGAGGACGAGCGCAGCGCGCTGATCGCGCAGCTCAGCTTCGAGCGCTTCACGCCACGCACGGTAGCCAACGCGGCGCAGCTGGAAGCCGAGCTGAAGAAGTCCGCCGAGCAAGGCTGCTTCATCAACCTGGGCGAGTCGCTGCCCGACGTTGGCGCGCTGGCCTGGCCGGTGCGGCTGTCGGGAGAATGCTACGGCATTTCCATTGCCGGGCCGGCGTACCGCATCGAGCCCGCGCTGACGCGGTTCTCGGCCATCCTCAGGACGGCCTGCTCCGCGCTCGAGCGCGACGAGCGCAGCCGGTTCGCGCAATAGCCATCTGCCTGCTCGTCGTCAATTCGCCGCCAAACCGCCGCCAAACCGCCGTCAACTCCCGGCCGACGCTTCCGGCATGCCGCATTCGCGCAGCAGGTCGCGCAGTTCGTTGATGACCGGGAACACCTCCTGGTTCCAGTCGGCGCCCTGCTCGTCGTGCGCCGCCTGCTCGCTCTCGACAATCCAGCGGTCCTCCTTGAAGATCCGCTCCGTAAACCACACCAGCAGCGGCCAGGCCAGATCCAGTATGCCGGGAATGCCGGGCTTCTTGATCGACAGCAGCCCGAACGTGCGGTTGGTGCGCTGCTCGGCGTCGAGCGGCACGTAGACGATCCACAGGTCCATCACCAGCGTGGCATCCGAAGTGCGGATCTGCAGGGTCTGGTAGGGATACAGGGTGCGGACCGTCATCACGTCCTTGCCGCCTTGCCCGCCCTTGTTGCCCTTGTTGCCGCCACCGAACACCAGCGCTTCGCCCACCGGCTGCTTGCCTTGCTCGCGAGCGAAGGTGTAGTCCACCTCGACCCATCCGTCGCCGCGCCGGCGGCCCAGCGAGCTGGCGCGCATCTGCCCCATCTGCCGCCGGTGCAGGAACTGATGGTTCATGTCCATCAGGTTCTCGTGCATGAACGAGTAATGGCATTTGACCTCGCGGCCAAAACGCCGCGTCTTGTACGCCTTGTTGGCCACCGAGCCCAGGCTGGGCAACGGGGTTTCGTCGGCCAGCACCGCGCTGCCGGGGAACACGAAGATCAGCCCTTCCACCTCGCGGCAGGGGTAGGAGCGCACGCCGTTGGGCAAGCGCTCGCGGCCCAGGTAAGGCACGTCGATGCAGCGGCCGGTGCAATCATAGGTCCAGCCGTGATAGCAGCAACGGATCGATTCGCCCTCGACCACGCCCGCGTGCAGCGGCACCTGCCGGTGCGCGCAACGATCCTCGAGCGCGAACACCGCGCCGGACGCCGTGCGCACCAGCACGATCGGCTCTCCGGCAAAGCGCACGCCATGCGCCTTGCCGCGCTTGACCTCGCGCGACCAGGCCAGGGGATACCAGTGATCGGGATGAATGGTGACGCGGCGCAGGTCGCGCAGCGGGACTTCGGTAGGGCTATCGCTATCGTTGGCACTGCTATCTAGCAACGGAACTGCATGCATGGGGGACTTCTCCTTGCAAGACTGGTATCTCGATTAGCCGACTGCATGGGCGGGAGGACGAAACCAAGGGCTAAGTCTAACCGAAGGCTTGCCAAGAGATGTGTTGCCCGCCGCGGGGTAATGACGGGTATCCGGGCTTACCCCGACACAGGCCGAACGTACCGGTAGTGGCGTGGATAGCGCCCTCGATGACGTGATGCTCAGGGCGCATCCGCCGCTGGCGCCAGGCACCAGTAGCGCAGGCCCGCAGGCACGGTATCCGACAACGAGATAGCGGGCGCGGCGTGGATCGCCAGCACAGCGTCGCCGTGGCGCCAGCTGCAAGCATTGGCGGTGGCCAGGCTGGCCGCCGGCGACACCGCCACCGCCTGCCCGAGCATGGTCTGGAACAAGCCCCCGCCGCCACGCTTGAGCCAGGCTTCCTTCAAGGTCCAGAGCTGGAAGAAGGCCTCGCGTTGCGCCGCCGGATCGCCGCCCGGGCGCAATGCCGGCAAGGCGGCGCGTTCGGCTTCGCTGCTGACTGCGAGCACCAGCGCGTCCAGCCCCTTGCGCGGCAGCACGCGCTCGATGTCCAGGCCGAGCGGTTCCAGCCCGACGGCACAGGCAACGTGGTCGCCGGAATGGGAGAGGGAGAGAAAAGCGGACACAGGCCCAATGGCCTGCGGCGGGCTGTCCGGCGCGGCGCTCAGCGTCCAGTCCTGCCAGCCGCCGCCGTAAGCTTGCGCCAGCAATTGGCGCGCAATCCAGCGCCCAGCCACGAACTGGGCGGCGCGCTGGCCGGCCTGCAGGGCGTCCAGGCGCCGCGCTTCGTCCGCGCCCAGCCATTGCCTGGCGGGCGGAACCTGTCCCGCCAGGCCAGCTACCGACGCAACGCGAACGTGGATCGGGGAGGCCGGCATGGCGTGGCGCGCGGCCTTACTTGCCCGCCACCTTGGCGTACGTGCCCTTGAGCGCCACACCGGCCACCACCGCGCCGGCATGGCATTCGTACTCGGTCGGGCTGGCGACCGAGTCCTTCTTGTAGTAGCTCACCACGTCGACCACGGCATTGGCGCCGAGCGTCTTGGCCTTGTCCTGGAACGCGATCAGCGCGGACAGCGCGGCCCAGCGGCAGGCGTCTTCATCGCTCTTGCCGAAGCTGTTGGTCTTGCGGTTGGACACATCGCTCTCCTTGGTCTCAAGGACCTTGGGCTTCTTCTGCCCCGCCAGGAAGAACTTGACCGAGCCATCGAGCTTTTCCTGGGCTTCCGGCATATCCAGCACTTCCTGGAACGGCAGCATGTACTTGGTATCGCGCGCCGCGGCGGGCGTGGACAACAGCATGGCGGCCGAGGCGGTAGCGGCCAGGATGGAGAGAGCGTGCTTCATTGACCTTCCTTTCTTGGTGTTGTTGGTGTTGTTGATTTTATTGATGAGGAAAATGCGCGGTAGTACTGGCAGATCAACGCCAGCGGCGGAACACCAGCGACGTGTTGATGCCGCCAAAGGCAAAATTGTTGCTCATCGCATGATCGATGTCGAGCCGCCTGCCCTCGCCCATGATGTAGTCAAGGCAGGCACAGCGCGGGTCTGGGTTGGACAGGTTGATGGTGGGCGCAAACCAGCCGTCGCGCATCATCTCGACCGTCATCCATGCCTCGAGCGCGCCGCAGGCGCCTAGCGTATGGCCCATATAGCTTTTCAGCGAACTCACCGGCACCGCGTCACCCAGCACCTCGCGGGTGGCATGGGACTCGGCGATATCGCCCTGGTCCGTGGCAGTGCCGTGGGCATTGACGTAGCCGATCGCCGAGGCCGGCAGGCCGGCATCCTCCAGCGCCAGGCGCATGGCCTGCGCCATCGTGTCCGCCTTGGGCTGGGTCACGTGGGCGCCGTCGCTGTTGGTGCCAAAGCCGACAATCTCGGCCAGGATGCGCGCGCCGCGCGCCAGCGCGTGCTCCAGCTCCTCCAGCACCAGTGTGCCGGCACCCTCGCCCAGCACCAGGCCGTCGCGCTCGCTGTCGAACGGGCGCGGCGTGCCATGCGGCGCATCGTTGCAGGTGCTGGTGGCGAACAGGGTATCGAACACGGCGGCCTCGGTGGGATCCAGTTCCTCGGCGCCGCCCGCCAGCATGGCCACCTGCCGGCCGCTGCGGATGGTTTCGTAAGCGTAGCCGATGCCCTGGCTGCCCGAGGTGCAGGCACTGGAGGTGGTGAGGATGCGCCCGGTAATGCCGAAGAACACGCCGATGTTCACCGCCGTGGTATGCGGCATCATGCGGATGTAGGTGGTAGCGCTGACGTCCTCGGTGGTGCGATCCATCATCATGCGGCCAAAATCGGCCACGGCCGACGGCGTGCCGGTGGACGAGCCGTAGGCTATGCCAAGCTTGCCGCTCGCGACCAGCGGATCGCCAAGCAGCCCCGCATCGCGCAAGGCGGCCTCGCTGGCCAGCACCGACATCACCGCCACGCGGCCCATGGCGCGCGTGACCTTGCGGGTGTAATGCGCCGGCAGCGTGAACGGCGGCACAGGTGCCGCAAGCTGCGTGTTGAGGCCCTTGTAGACGGCCCACTCCGGCATCTGCACGACCGCGTTGCGGCCGCTGGCCAGGCGCTCGCGCACGCTCGCCCAGTCGTTGCCCAGCGAGCAGACTGCGCCGGCTCCGGTAATGACGACTCGCTTCATCCGAACATCCCCCCGTTGACCGAAATCACCTGCCGGGTGATATAGCCCGCATCGGCGGACATCAGGAACGCCACGGTGGCGGCCACCTCGTCCGGGGTACCCGTGCGGCGTGCCGGGATCATGCGCAAGGCTTCCTCCAGCACGTGTTCCTCCACCATCTCCGTATCGATCAGGCCAGGGGCCACGCAATTGACGGTAATGGCGCGCTTGGCCAGCTCGATGGCCAGCGCCTTGGTCGCGCCGATCACGCCGGCCTTGGCCGCGCTGTAGTTGGTCTGGCCCCGGTTACCCACCAGCCCCGACACCGAGGACAGCGTGACGATGCGGCCCGGCTTGCGCCGCTGCACCATGGGCATCACCACCGGGTTGAGCACGTTGTAGAAGGCGTCCAGGTTGGTGTGGATCACCTCGTCCCACTCTGCCCCGGTCATGGCCGGGAACGCCGCATCGCGCGCGATGCCCGCGTTGCAGACCACGCCGTAGTAGCAACCGTGGGCTTCGATATCGGCCAGCAGCGCGGCCGCGGCCTGTTCCCGCTGGCTGACGTCGAAACAAAGCACGCGCGCGGTGCGGCCCAGGGCACGGATCGCATCGGCCACCGATTCGGCTTCATCGCGCCGGGCACGGCAATGCACCACCACATCGTAGCCCTCGCGCGCCATGCGCAGCGCGATGGCGCGGCCAATGCCGCGCGAAGACCCTGTGACGAGCACGGTTCGGTTCGTCATGGTTGTTGTCCTTGCAAGAAAGCCTGCGCGTCGGCAGGCTGGAAAACGGAAACGTTGGCGCGCGCCACTTCGTGCTCGCCCAGCGACAGTGAGCAGGCAAACATGCCGAGCCCGTTGTCGCCGACCAGCTCGGCGCGCACTTGTATGGTCAGCACGCTGCCCACCGGGAACGCCGGCACATCGCATTCGTAGCGCCGTGAGCCGAGCAGGAAGCCGATGCCAGGCGCCCGCCCGGCGCGCCAGTCCTGCGCGCCGGCCCAGGCGGCGATGGTCTGCGCCATGTACTCGATGCCGACCCAGCCCGGCATGCCGGACTCATCGACAAACAGCTGGGTGGCGCGCACCGTGGTGCGCGCTGCCGCGTGTTCCTCATCGGCGCGCAACAGTTCATCCAGCAAGCGCATCCCGCCGGCGTGCGGCAGCACCTCGGCGATTGCCGGCAACGCGGCAAGGGACGTCGTGGTCATGGTCAGCCGGCTCCCAGTATCACGGCGCTGTTGCTACCGCCGAAAGCGAAGGAATTGCTCATCACGTAGCGCGGCGCGCGGCCCAGCGTTTCGCCGGGGGCCACCACGCGCAGCGCCGGCAAGGCCGGATCGGGCACGCCATCCCACCAGTGCGGGGGCAGGCGGCCGTCCGGATTGTCGACCAGCGTCAGCCACATCAGCGCGGCCTCGATGGCACCGGCCGCGCCGAGCGCGTGCCCGGTCATCGGCTTGGTCGAGCTGAGCGGCAGATCGGCGCCGAACACCGCGGCGCATGCCAGCGCTTCCATGGCGTCGTTCTGCGGCGTGGCGGTGCCGTGCAGGTTAAGGTAATCGATGTCCGCAGGCGCAAGCCCGGCGCGCTCCAGCGCCTGCAGCATGGCGGCCCGGGCACCGGCGCCGCTGGGGTCCGGCGCCGACATGTGATGCGCGTCGGAGGTCTCGCCGCAGCCGGCCAGGCGCACCGGCCCCGGCTCGGCGGACAGCAGGAACAAGCCGGCGCCTTCGCCCAGGTTGATGCCGCAACGGTTGGCCGACAGCGGGTTGCAGCGCGACGCCGAGACGGAATCCAGTGCACTGAAGCCGGCGACGGTGAAGGAGCACAGGGTGTCCGCGCCGCCCGCGATCACCACGTCCGCCATGCCGCTGCGCAGCAGGCGCGCGGCAGCCCCTAGCGCCTTGGCGCTCGACGAGCAGGCGGTGGACAGCGTGTAGGCCACGCCAGTCACGCCCAGCACGCCGGCCAGGAACTGCGCCGGCGAACCCAGCTCCTGCTGCCCGTAGTGGAAACCCTCCGGCCACGCGCCGGTGGCAGCGCGCGCGCGCACGGCCACGCCGCCCTCGGCAATGCCGGAGGTACTGGTGCCCAGCACCACCGCCACCCGCGCCGGGCCAACCCGGGCGATGGCGGCCTGCGCCTGCGCAATGAACTGGAGCGCGGCGTGATACAGCAGCGCATTGTTGCGGGTACGGTGCACCTGTGGCGTGTCGTCCGGCAGGCTGAGCGCGGCGTTGACCGTGCCGAGCTGCAGCGGGCGGCCCGGGCTGTAAAGCTCGGTCACCTCGCCGCCCTGCGGGGCGTCGCCGCGCCAGAGCACCGCGCGCACCGCATCCGCGCCGTCGCCCAGCGCGCAGGTCATGCCCAGTGCATTAATAAAGACATTCATTTCGTCCCTCCTTGCCCTGCCGGCGGCAGGGTGCGGATGGTCAGCCGATAGCCATCGCGGTATTGCTCGAACTCGATCGTTTGCGGGTCCGGATAGCGCACCTGCGCCACCACCTCGCCACCCGCGCGCAGCACGCGCCGGCCGGCCTCGACCTCCAGGCGCCAGCCCGCCGGCAAGGCCGCGGCAATCGCCTCGACCGGCCACAACGACAACTGCATTTCACTCAGGATACGCTCCGGCACCAGCTCGGCCGGCGCCCAGGGCGAGCGCACCACGCGCAGGTCCTGCCCATCCCAGTCGAGCCGCGCCAGCACCTGCCCGCCGGCCAGCGCGGCCAGCCGCGTGTGGGTGGCATCGGCTTCCAGCAAGGCCTGGATCTCGCGGCGCTCCTCCCCGCGCGGGGTCCGGTACACCACGGTGATCTGCTGCTGCAGCGCCAGCTCGCGGCCCAGCGATGCCGGCGGCAGGCGCAGCAACGGCACGGGCTGCTGCTCGGCGGGCAGGGTGGGCGAGGCAGGCGGCGAAGCGGAACCTGCCCCCGCTCCCGGGCCGGCGCAGCCCGCTAACAGCAAGGCACACGCGGCAACACCCAGCAGCATCCGCGCCGGCACGGCGCCAATGGAGGGATGCCTGGCGATCAGGCTTCGCAAAGCTGCTCCAGCACGCCAAGGCGGCGCCGCGACTCGGTGACGAACGGGTTGGTGCGGTCCCAGGCATAGCCCGCCAGGATGGCCGAAATCATGCGGCGGATTTCCGGCGTGGCATTGGGATGGAAAATCAGCTTCTGGAAGCGGCCTTCGTACCACGCTTCCACAAAGGTGCGGAAGCAATCCACGCCGTCCTTGAGCGGGCGGCCGTAGTCGGCCTGCCAGTCCACCGTCTCGCCATTCAACTGGCGCGCCAGGCAGGCCGTGGCCAGGCTGGCGGACTTGAAGGCAATGGTGACGCCGGACGAGAACACCGGGTCGAGGAATTCGCCCGCATTGCCCAGCAACGCATAGCCCTTGCCCCACAGCGATTTCACGTTGGCCGAGTAGCCGACGATCTGTCGGGCCGGGGTGTCCCAGCCGGCGTTGGCCAACAGCTTGGCAAGGCCGGGCTCCTCGCCCACCAGCGCCTGCAGCCGCTCGGTCTCGGTCCCTTTGTACTGGTCGAGGAAGCGCTTTTCCGCCACCACGCCCTGCGAGCAGCGGCCGTCCGAGAACGGAATGGTCCAGTACCAGACATCGACATGCTCCGGATGCACGCTGACGCGGATCTTGTTGCGATCGAAGGTGCCCAGCGGGATGCGGTCTTCCACGTGGGTGAAGATGGCGCTGCGCACGGGGAAGTGCGACGGCGACTCCAGGTCCAGCAGGCGCGGCAGTACGCGGCCGAAACCCGAGGCATCCAGCAGGAAACGCGCCCGCACCTGGTACGCCTTGCCATCCGGGTCGCGCACGGTGACGCAAGGCTGCTCGCCCTCCAGGTCGACGGCGCTCACCTGGTGCTTGAAACGGACCTCGGCGCCCTGCTTCTGCGCCTCGCGGATCAGCACGTCGTCGAAGCGCGCGCGCTGGACCTGGTAGGTGGTACCCCAGCCGGCGGAGAACTTGTCGCGGAAATCGAAATCCGTATAGCGGTCGCCACGCACGAAGGCAGCGCCGTTCTTGTACTGGAAGCCGGCTTCGACCACCGCCTGCAGCATGCCCGCCTCTTCGATGTAGGCCATGCTCTGCGGCAGCAGGCTTTCCCCGATCGAGAAGCGCGGAAAGGTCTCTTTCTCGATCACCAGCACATCAATGCCGCGCTTGCGTAAAAGGCCCGCCGCCACGGAGCCCGCCGGGCCGGCGCCGATGATAAGGACATCCACCTGTTCGGTATTCATTTGCAACCCTGTTTGACTCGTTGATCTTGTTGGTTTTATTTGTCTTGCTATTTGTCTTGCTGCGACTTCAACATGAAGCTAGTGCGCATGCCCATGCGGCGCGTGGGGCCGGAACCATGGCGACAGCACCCATACCGCCCCCACGCCGGACAGCATGGTCATGCCAAAGGCATGCAGCGCCGGCGTGGACGACAGCGCCAGCAGGCCAAAGGCCAGCAGCGTGCTGGCCGCGCCAAGCACGATCGCCGTCCATGACTCGCCATCGCCGGGATGCTCCAGCAGGAAGATGCCGTAGTCCACGCCCACGCCAAGCAGCAACGCCAGCGCAAGCACGGAGAACAGCTGCAGCGGCACATGCAGCCAGCCCAGCAGCGCCACGCTGAATACCCCCGCCAGCAAGGTCGGCACCAGCGCCCGCCACGAGGCCCTGCCATAGCGCCATGCCAGCAACAGCGCCACGCCCAGCGCGCCGGCGCCCAGCAGCCAGGTCATCAGCACGCGGTAATGCTTGAGCAGCGAGGACAGGTCGGCCACGCGGTCCACCCACTCGACGCCCGGCACCATGGCCGCCGCCGCCTCGATCAGCGCAATGGTGGTGGGCTTGTCCAGCCCGCGCAGCAGCATGACGCTGGCGTAGCCCTGGCCCTCGCGATCCAGCCAGAGGTGACGCAACGTCTCGGAAACCGGGCTCGCAAGCCACGCCGGCAACGTCAGCACGCGGTCAGGCGCAGCGGCATTGGGCGCGCCCACGGTGCCGCCCACCGCACGCGCCACGCGCTCGCGCACGGCGGCCTCCAGGCCGTCCGTCAGCGTGGCATCGGCATGCTGGCGGGACGCCGATGGCACCCAATCGGAGATGGCCAGGAAGCCCTCCAGCTCGCCGCGCGCCACCACGCCCGCCAGCGCCGCCTTGACCGCTTCCTCGCGCGCCAGCACCTGGTCCGGCGAGTCGCCGCGCACCAGCAGGAACTGGGCGGGGCTAGGTGTGCCCAGCAAGCGCCCGGCGGTGCGCTGCGCCTCGATCAGCGCCGGCGGCGAGCTTTGCAGCTGGCGCACGTCATCCGCCACCTTGACCTGCCATAGCCCCGGCACGATGAACAAGGCCAGGGCGCCCAGCAGCAGCATCGAAGCGCGATCCATGCCCACGCGCGGCCAGCGGGCCAGGCTGGCGGTCAGCCAACTCGACAGGCGCGTCTGGCGCAGCTGGCCGCGATCGAGCAGCGGGAACCAGAACACCACGGTCAGAAAAGCCGCCACCAGCCCCACGGCCGAGAACAGCGCCATTTGCCGCAGCCCCGGGAACGGCGCGATGCCCAGCGCCAGGTAGGCCACCACGCTGGTCGACAGCGCCAGCGCCATGCCCGGCAGCAGCCTGCGCATCACCTGCGGCGGCGACAGGCCAGGGCTGGCCTGCCGCGACACGAAATAGTGAATGCCGAAGTCCTCGGCCACGCCCACCAGGCTGGCCCCGAACACCAGGGTGATCAGGTGGACGCGGTCAAACACCAGCGCGGTGGCGGACACCGCGGCAGCCGTGCCGATCAGCAGCGACAGCCCCACCAAGATGATCGGGCGCAGCGAACGGAAGGCCAGCCAGACCAGCAGCAAGACCGCCGCCAGCGAGCCCCAGCCGATCACGTTCATCTCCAGGTTGGCCTGGGATGCGGCGGCTTCCGCGTGCAAGGGAATGCCGGCGGCCACCACGTGCACGCCGTCGTCGCCCTGCGCGGCGGCGCGCTCGCCCAGCTGCAGCACATCGCCGTAGTCCGTATTGCCGCTTACCGAGAACGCAGGCTTGGTGATGCGATACGTCAGCAGCACCCACTCCTTGCCCTCGGCGCTGAGCGCCGCGCGGCCATCACGCTCATGCACGCGCGTGATGGCCGCGCGCGACAGCCACCAGTCCTGCCAGAGCCCGATCGGGTCAGCCGCCCAGTCGGTCAGGCGCGGGCCGGTGGAAAGCTGGTAGAGCCGGGTCAGCGCCTGCTGGGACAGTACATCGGGATCCGCCTGGCGCAGCATGGCGCGCTGGCTGTCGGTAAGCAGGCGGTCGCGGTAAGGCCGGTAGAAGGCCAGCGCGGCGTCGAGGTCGAAACTGGCGATGCGGTCCACTGGCTGCAGCAAGCTCGCCTGCGGTTTCGCGGCCGTGCTGAAGCGATCGGCGGCGGCACGGGCGCGGGCCCAGTCGGGCGCGCCGACCAGCACCACGATCTCGCGCGAGACGCCGTCGGCCAGCCGGCGCAGCACGCGGTCGGCGGTGGCGGTGCGCTGGCTGGTGGGCAGCAAGGCCATCACATCGGTGTCGAGCCGCGAGGCGCGCCAGAACTGCAACTGGTGCGCCGTCAGCGCGATCACCAGCAACAGCCACGCCACGGCCAGCACCCGCTCCAGGGTGCTGAGCCCGTGCGCGGGCTTGCCAGTGGCCGCGGCGGCCTTAGCCACCTTTGCCGCCTTACTCAAAGCGCTTCTCCTCATCCGCACCGAGTTTGGCGGCCGCACTCGGGTCGATCATCTTGACGGTGGTGCTGTCGCCGCTGCCTTCTTCCAGGCGCACGTTGCGCACAAAGCGATCCCCGGCCAGCTCGATGCGGGTGAATACGCGCCGCATGCCGGCATCGGTCGGCGTCAGCGTCAGCGTCCAGCCGCTCTTGCCAACCAGCTCGCCGGCCACCTCGAAACGTGTGGACAACGCGCGCAGGTCGCCGCGCAGCACGGCAATCACCGATTCGCCCACGACCCGCATGGCGGGCTGGGCGTCTGCCTGCAACTGTTGCTGCACGCGGCCATCGGCACCGCGCATGACCAGCCGGTCCGGGGTGACCAGCAGGCTGGACGCAAACGGCTCACGCGTGCTCCACACCACGCCACGCTCGCGCGCGAGCACGAAGTCGCCGCGTGAGACCAGCGGATTGGCAAAGCCGGACAGGCGGCGGATCTGCTCGAAGCGTCCGTGGATGACCGGGGCATCGGACAAGCGCGCAGCCACCGAGGCCAGCAAATCCGGCGCGGCCGCGGCGGCGAGGCCCGGGCCAGCCAGCACGGCGCAGCAAAGCGCCTGCAACAGGCGGCGGCGCATCATGCCTGGCGATCCGGCTGCGCCCCGTCTTGCACGCCAAGGCACGCCAGCAGGACCGGCGGGCAGACATACTGCATCTCGCCATTGGCCATGTCCACCGCCACCTGAATGGTGTAGCCCTTGGTCAGGCGCCGGCCGCTGGCGGCATCGCGGACCACGTACTCGATCTTGAGCCGGTTCTCCCACTCGACGATGGTGGCGCGGACGATGAACGACTGGCCATAGGTAAGCGGCCCGACATACTTGACGCGCATGTCCACCACCGGCCACGCATAGCCCGAGTCTCGCATGGCGGGGTAGTCGTAGTGGTAGCGCGCCAGCAGCGCGCAGCGCGCCTGCTCGAAATAGCGCACGTAGTTGCCGTGCCAGACCACGTTCATCGGGTCGAGGTCGTGGAAGGCCGCGCTGAGCGTGATCTCAAAGCTGAAGTCCTGGGAGGCTTGGGGCATAAGGTTGGGTATCGCGATATCCGGATTCAGGTCAGCTTTCAATGGGCGCGGCGCTGGCGCGCGCCGCGTCCGGCACGGCGCCGCCCTGCCCCCAGAAATCGTAAAAGTTGAACCAGTCGTAGGGCGACTCCACCAGCAGTTGCGAAAGCCATTGCGCATAGCCGGCCGCATGCTCGGTCAGGATCGCGTCGCGCCGCGCGCGCGGCAGGCGCACTTCGCGGGCCAGTTCGGTAAAACGCAGCAGGTGGCCCTTGCCCGAACGCACGCAGCCCATGGCGAACAGCGGGCATTCCAGCAACGCCGCCAGCACATAAGGCCCCACGGGAAAGCGCGCGGGCGCGCCCAGGAACGGCACCGTCACGGCGCGGCCGCCATGCACCGGAACCCGGTCGCCCGCAATCGCCACGAACTCGCCCGCGCGGACCTTCTCGGCCAGCAGCAAGGCGGTGGCCGGCGAAATATCGTCGACCTGGAACAGCTGCAGCCCGGAGCGCGGGTCCAGCCGCGACAGGATGCGGTTGAACTGCGCCGCGTGCGCGGTATGCACCAGCACCGTCAGGCGCAGGCCGGCGCGCTGGTTGGCCAGCACCCGGCACAGCTCCAGGCAGCCCATGTGGGCGGTCACGATGATGCCGCCCTGCCCGCTGGCGATCTGCGCCAGCATCACCTCGGCGCCTTCGCGCCGCACCGCGCCGTAGCGGTAGCCGCCGCCGATGGCAAGCAGCTTGTCCAGCAGCGTGTCGGCAAACGAGAACAGGTGGCGCAGGCTATGGCGCAGCCCCGGCATCATGCCCGCCGGGCCGACCGCGCCCGTGGCGGCCTGGATGCGGCGCAGATAGTCGAGCGACGCATGGCGCGCCAGCGGCTTGGCAAGCCAGTAGTAGGTCACCACCGGGTACAGCACCGCGCGGAACAGCACGCGGCCGCACAGGCGATACAGCCAGTACAGGCTCCACACGCCCCATACGCAAGTGGATTCGCGGATCTGGCTCCAGTGACGGGCCATGCGTCCGGGTTGCGTCGCTTGGGCGCCTTGGGTGGCTTGGGGCGTGCTCATGCCGGCCGCACCTTGCGCCACAGCAGTACCGGCAAGCGCTTGAGCATGCCGAAGAAGAGCCGTGTATGCATGGAAGAGATCAGCGCGTTGTCGCGCCAGACCTGGAAATGGGAAACGCCGTCGGTGGGATACGTCACGCGCGTGGGTACGTTGACGATGCGCACGCCGCGCCAGACCAGGTGCACCAGCACCTCGGTATCGAACTGCATGCGCCGGCCCAGCTTGACCTGGCGCACCAGCGGGAGCACGTGTGCGAGAGGATAGACGCGCAGGCCGCACATCGAATCGCGCACGGCGAACGACAGCGTGTTGATCCAGACCCAGACGTGGGTCAGGTAACGCGCCAGCAGCCGCACGCGCGGCACCGATTCGTCGTAGACCGGGCAGCCGCAGATCATGGCGTGCGGGCTGGCCTGCGCCAGGGCCAGGAACTGGGGGATGCAGCCGGCATCATGCTGCCCGTCGGCATCGATCTGCAGCGCATGCGTAAATCCCATGCGCGCGGCCTCCTCGAAGCCCGCCATGATGGCCCCGCCCTTGCCCTGGTTCTGCGCCAGGCGGATCAGCTGGACCCGGTCGGCATGGCTTGCGGCAAGCTCGCGCAGCACACGCTCGCAGGCCGGGCTGCTGCCGTCGTCCACCAGCAGGCACGGCAACGGATGCGCGAGAATGGCCTGCACCATCGCGCCGATGGCACGTTCGTGGTTGTAGACCGGGACGAGCGCCACGGGCTTAAACATCCGCCTCTCCAAAGATGATGCGCCCGCTGGCGTGCGGGCCGCGCGCCGAGCTCAGGCGAAAGGCCAGCGCGCCGCGCTCGGGCTGCCACGCCAGCGTCATGTGCACCAGGGTGCCGGGCGTGATCACGGCCTGGAACTTCAGAATCTCGATCCGGCGAAAACGCGCGCGCGGCGGCACCGGCAGCCGCTCGGGCGCCAGCGCCATCACCCAGTCGACCTGCGCCACGCCCGGCACGATGGGGCTGCCCGGGAAATGCCCGTCGAACACGGCCAGGTCCTCGCTGACCTCCAGCTCGGCGGCGGCCGACAGCGCATCCTCCGCGGCCTGCCAGCGCACGGCCGGCAGCACGCGGCGGAACACGTCGCGCAGCATGGCTTGCGTGGTCTTGCCCTGCGCGTTGCAGGGCAGCGCCTCGGCAAAGCTCCAGCGCCGCGGCAAGGCCACCGCGTCCACGGCATCCGCAAGGCGGGCGCGCAGCGCGGCAAGCAGGGCCGCGCGGCCCTGCCCGGCCAGCATGGCCGCGCCGCTCTCGCTGGGCACCACCACGGCGCCAAGGCGCGTGCCGACATCCAGCTCCAGCAACACCACGCGCGCCTCGCGCACCAGCGGCGACGCGGCCAGCGCCTGCTCGACCTGGGTCAGCGATACGCGCTTTTCCTCGATCTTGACGATGCGGTCGGCGCGGCCCGCCAGGGTGAAGCCGCCATCCGCGGCGGGCAGCACATGGTCCGCGCACAGAAACCAGCCGTCGTCCGGAAGGTGCGCGGAGCGCACCGCCAGGAAGCCGTCCTGCAAGCGCCATTGCACGCCCGGCAGCGGAGTCCAGCGGTCTTCGTGGCGGGCACGCTGCCGCCAGGCGATGCCGCCGGTTTCCGAGCTCCCGAACACTTCGATGGGCGCTTGTCCCAGATGGCGCAACGCATCGGTCGCGGCCTCCGGCGGCAAAGGCCCGCCGGACGAGAACACGGCGCGCAGCACGCCGCGGGCGGCAGACCAGTCGAGCGCTTGCGGCATGCGCCGCAGGTGCGCCGGGCTGGTGACCAGCAGCGCCGGGGCATCACCGCAAGCGCGCACGATTTCCTCATGGAACGCGAGACGATCCGCCGGCATGGCGCGCGCCGCCGCGAGCGGCCACAACACGCAGAACAGCAGGCCGTAGATATGCTGGTGCGACACCGTTGCCAGCACCCTCACCTGCGCCGGCAGCTCCGCGCCGAACGCGGCCTGCAGCGCCTGCACTTCCGCGTCGAGCTGCGACAGGTGCTTGACGATGGCACCGGGCACGCCGGTGGAACCCGAGGTGAACATCGTCACCAGCGTGTCGCTTGGCGCCAGCGCAGGCCAGTCCATGCTGCCGTTGGCCGGCTCGATCGATGCTTGCGGCCACAGGCCATCGGGCAACTCGCCGGCGCAGCCATCGGCGCACTCGCGCAATGCCGCCAGCGTTTCGGCGCGCGTGTCGCCGGGCAGCACCACGTGCTTGCCCGCGTGCCAGGCGCCGAACAGCGCCGCCGCGAACTCGGAGGTCGATTCGATGTAGAGCGCCCAGGACTTCCCCGGCGCGGCGGTAAACGCTTGCCGCCAGGCGGCCACGCGCCGCACGAACTCCGGTGCAGTGGTCGCGCCGGCCGCGCCATGCGCGACCACGTGCGAGCGCTGCGCCAGCGCCGCCATCAACCCGCTTACGCCCAGCCACTCAGCCATGCCGCCCCCTTGCCATCACACGCTGGCGCACCAGCCATTCGCCGGCGAACATGGCGCCGATCAATCCGTAGGCGATGCCGCCGTTGTAAAGCGCCCAGATGCGGTCGCTGGCCAGCACGGCGGTCAGTGCGGCTACCGTGCCGTTGCACACGAAGAACACGCACCAGGCTTGCGTCACGCGGCGCGTGTACGCAACGCCCGACGGCGGCAAGTCCGGCTCGCGCAGCCGCGCCAGCCGCTCCACCAGGCTGGGCGGGTGCCGCAGGCTCCAGCCGAACAAGCCCAGCATCGCGGCATTGACCAGCACGGGATACAGCTTGAGGGGCAGCGCGTGATTGGACGCGGCCACGATCGCGGCCAGCACGGCGGCGGCCACGGCAAGCAGGCGCCAGCCGGCCTGGCGGCTGGTCAGGGCGCGCAGCAGCGCCAGTGCCACCAGCGCCAGCGCCATCACGCGCGGCGACCAATGCTGCAGGCCAAAGTAGATCGCCACCGGATAGCACAGCGTCAACACGCCGAGCAGCAATTTGCGCACGGGCATGCGCGCTCAGGCCGTGGCGGGCGAGTCGATCAGCAAGGCCAGCGCCTGCACCACGTCCTGCACGGTGCGCACGGCCTTGAACTGCTCCGGCTTGATCGGCTTGTTCAGCATCGGCTTGAGCTTCACCAGCAGGTCGACCGCGTCGATGCTGTCGATGTCCAGGTCGTCGTAGAGACGGGCTTCGGGACGAATGCGGGCCGGGTCGATCTCGAAGGTTTCCTCGAGCACCGCGGCCACCCGCGCAAAGATTTCGTCATGGGTCATGATGGGCTTCCCCCTGTTCGGCTATGACCGGCCGTGGTTGCCGGCCTGGCAAGTGGTATGTGGATCCTTGGTGTGTCGTGGGCGGGTTCAGGCAGAAGCCTGGCCAGCACGCTGAGATGCGACGAACGTGGCCAGCGCTGTCACGCTGGCAAAGCGCGCACGCATGTCTTCCTTGTCGCCGTTCATGGTCACGCCGTAGCGCTTTTGCAGCGCCAGCCCGAGTTCGAGCGCATCGATCGAATCCAGGCCCAGCCCTTCGATGAACAACGGTGCGTCGGCGTCGATATCGTCCACGCCGATATCCTCCAGCGACAACGATGAAATGATCAGTTCCTTGATTTCTTGCTCAAGCGCCTTCACGGCGGACCTCCCTGGAAAAAAACTCGGATAGCGATTGGGTCAGGTGCCGTACCGCCAGCGCGTCGTCCAGTCCGGACGGCACCATCTGGGCGACACTGACATCCTCTCGCACGTCAATGATGTAACGAGGCCTGCGGGCCGGCACGCGGTACCACTTCTCACCCTTGGTGAGCGTGGGCGGCTCGCACCGGATCACCACAGGCGTCAGCGCAAAGCCGCCGCGCACCGCGACATTGGCCGCACCCCGTTGCAGGCGCAGCGGGCCATGCAACGGCGTGCGCGTGCCCTCGGGGAAGATGACGAGATTATTGCCCGTGCGCAGCGAGGCAATGCAGTCATCCACCATGCCCGCGCCGGAGTCATTGCAGACGTAACCGGTGGCGCGCACCGGGCCACGGGTAAACGGGTTGCGGGCCAGGCCGGAGCGCACCACGCAATCGGCCTGGCGCGTCAGCGCGATCAGAAAGACGACATCGATCAGCGACGGATGGTTGGCCACGATCAGCAAGCCCTGGCGGCGCAGCCGCTCAGGATGCAGCACCTCGTAGCGGATCACCCCGACCGAGCGCATCAGCCACAGGAAAAGCCGGAATGCGTAATGCACCACGTTCTTGCAGACCCGCTGCCGGCGCGCCGAAGACCACAGCAAGACGGCAAGCAACGGGAACACCAGCACCCGCAGCACGAGCCCGCCGACGCCGAAGCTGGAAAAGCACAGCCCGGTCGCGCAGACGCGCCAGGCCCGGTCCAGGCGCTCAACCATGTCGTTGCCACCTCCAGCCGGCACGCTCGCCGGCGTGGCGCAACTCGGCGTCGCCGGAGAGCATGAAGCGCAGCACCTCCAGCCCATGCGGCAGCGTCACGCCGGCGCCGGCCGGCAGGGTCTCCCCCACCACCTCAAGGCTGAGCACCGGTTGCCCCGCCTGCGGCATGCCGACCCGCCACGCCCACCCGAACAGGCACTCCGGTTCGTCCGCGAAGACGGCATAGGCCTCGGGCAGCGGCGCCTCGTAATGCACCAGCAAGACTTCCGGGGCGCCGTCGGCCAGCAAACCGCACGCTTCCACCACCGCCGCTTCCACCGTATCGCGGCCCGCGGCCAGGGCTTGCAGGTTGCCCGGATCGCCCCGGTCGATCGAATACAGCGCGCCGATGGCGTTATGCACGGACAGGCCGAAGGCTGTGGGCGACAAGGGCTCGCCGTCGGCAAGGTCGCCAAGCATTTGCAGCGGGCGCAGGGTGTCACCGTGGCGCGATGCAAAGATGACGGGAATGCCGTCCACGCCCGGCTGGCAGGCATAGGCGGGATGCAAGGCAGCGCGGCCCAGCGCGGTGATCCTGCGGCGCAGCATCGGGGCCATGGCGGCCAGCGTGGGCAATGCGTCGCCTTTGGGCAGCCAGGGCGCGCGGCTCCAGGCCTGCCAGGCTTGCTGCGTTTCTAGTTGTGCTGCACATGCCGCCCATGCGCGAATACCAAATTCCATTGCCGTGCCGTTCGCGTAGGGTGGATGAAAAGGCGGGTCGCTGCCGGCCCGCGGGTGATGCACGCCGGCGCCAGCAGACACGCAGGCGTTTCGCACACATCACGAATCACGCCCGTTGCCGAATTTTGTGGGCAGATACCGCCTGTTTGCCCTGATTTTCCGCTCGATTGCTACTTGAATACTTTTTTTGCACTGACTCCGGGGCCGCTGCCGTGGCGGACATGGCTGCCTGCTGGCAAATGACGTTGCCCGTCAGCGAGTCGGTATTAAATCGGTGTTAAATAGGTGTTAACGACCGAAAACCCGCAAAACTGACCCCAGGCGACCCATCGGCATCAGCCGCGGGACAATCAAAACATCATTTTTGGCAGGAATGCCGAACTTTGACTCGCCCTTTTTGTCAGGGCCGAATTCTCGCACAAAGGCGCGGCAACAGGGGATGCAAGAAGGTTAAGAAGGTTGTCAATTGTAACGGCGCGCGCCTGCCGGCCATGCGGTGGCGTAGCCATGCCTGTCAAGGCCGGGAGGGAAACGGGGGGATGAGAGCGGGAGGGAGTGTGAGCGGGTTATCCCCCGCCCGGCGTAGCGCGGCGGGGGCCCGTGGCAAAACGAGCGTGATGCGGCTTACAGCGCGGGCAGGATCTTCCCTGCCACCTCGCCAAAGCCGACGCGATAGCCGTCGCCCTGGCACCAGCCGGCCATGACCACTTCGTCGCCATCTTCCAGGAAACCGCGCTTGCTGCCGTCCGCCAGCGTCAAGGGCTCGGCGCCGTTACGGGTCAGTTCCAGCAGACTGCCATAGGAATCCGGCGTGGTGCCGCTGATGGTGCCGGAGCCCATCAGGTCGCCCACACGGACATTGCAGCCGGACACGGTGTGGTGCGCCAGTTGCTGGACCATGGTCCAGTACATGGCCTTGAAGTTGGTGCGGCAGACGGTGGTGGCTTGCTCCGCGCCTTCGGGGCGCAGCGAGACTTCCAGTGCGATGTCATAGGCATTGCGCTCGGGCTGCTGCAGATACGCCAGCGGCTCGGGCGATTGCACCGGATTGTCGCGGCGGAACGGCTCGAGCGCGTCCATGGTGACCACCCATGGGGAGATCGAGGTGCCAAAGCCCTTGCTGTTGAATGGGCCCAGCGGCACGTACTCCCACTGCTGGATATCGCGCGCGCTCCAGTCGTTGAGGATCACCATGCCGAACATGTGTCCGGCGGCCGCAGCGGTGCTGACCGGCTCGCCCAGGGTCGACGGCTTGCCGACGATGAAGGCCATTTCCAGTTCGTAGTCGAGCTTCTGGCAAGCCGTAAAGACCGGGCGCGGCGCGTTCGGCGGCTTGATCTGCCCCTTCGGGCGGCGCAGTTCCGTGCCGCTCACCACCACAGAGCTGGCGCGGCCGTTGTAGCCGATGGGAATCTCCAGCCAGTTGGGCAGCAGCGCATTGTCCGGATCGCGGAACATGCGGCCGACGTTGGTGGCGTGCTCGCGCGAGGAGTAGAAATCGGTGTAGCCGGGGATGTCCACCGGCAGGTGCAAGGTAGCCCAGGCCATCGGCACCAGGGCCTGCTCATGCAGGGCCGACTTGGGATGCAAGGTGGTGTCGTCCGCCGCCAGCATGGACGTCAGGCGCTGGCGGGTTTCAGTCCATGCCGGCTTGCCGAGCGCGATGAAGGCGTTGAGCGTGGCGCCGCTAAACACGCCTTTGACGGAGGCAGGCAGCAGGCCCGCCTCGTCCAGCACGGACAGGTCGAGAATGAAGTCGCCGATGGCGACGCCTACGCGCGGGCCCTGCCCGTTCGGGGAAAAGATGCCGTAGGGCAGGTTCTGCAGCGGGAAATGCGTAACGCCATCATTGGCGGATTCGATCCAACTCTGCTGGACAGTGGTCATCGGGGGCTCCGGAGGGCAATGACAAGGGTGCCGGCGACATGCGCCGCGCGGGCACCCTGGATTCATGATGGTCGGCCGGGTGAAACCGGTCTTGGGACTTGAGGATCAGCGCTCGCTGGGGTTGAAATGCTTCTTCAGGCCTTGCCAGCACCTGTAGTAATCGTCCTGCAACTGCGCCGACTCCGCTGCATACGGCGTCGGCCGGATCACGGCCGGCGTCTCGAACATGAACGCCATGGTATCGCCGATGCGATGCGGCTGCGAGGTATCCGCGGCGGTGGCCTGGGCAAACGTCTCGGCATCCGGGCCGTGGCCGCTCATGCAATTGTGCAGGCTGGCGCCGCCAGGCGAGAAGCCATCGGCCTTGGCATCGTAGACACCCTCGATCAGGCCCATGAACTCACTGGCGATGTTGCGGTGGAACCAGGGCGGGCGGAAGGTGTTCTGCATCGCCAGCCAGCGCGGGCCAAAGATGACGAAATCGATGCTGTCCACGCCCGGGGTGTCGGACGGGCTTTGCAGCACCAGGAAGATCGAGGGGTCCGGGTGATCGAAGCTGATCGAGCCAATGGTGTTGAAGCGGCGCAGGTCGTACTTGTACGGCGCGTAATTGCCATGCCAGGCCACCACATCCAGCGGCGAGTGCCCGATCGCGGCGCGCCACAGGTTGCCCTGGAACTTCGCCACCAGCTCGAAATCGCCCTCACGATCCTCATACCAAGCATGCGGCGTGAGGAAGTCGCGCGGATTGGCCAGGCCATTGGAGCCGATGACGCCCAGGTCGGGCAGGCGGAACAAGGCGCCATAGTTTTCGCAGATATAGCCGCGCGCCTCGCCATCCGGCAGCTCCACGCGAAAACGCACGCCGCGCGGGATCACCACAATCTCCTGCGGCTCGACGTCCAGCAGGCCCATCTCGGTCGCCAGGCGCAGCCTGCCCTGCTGCGGCACGATCAGCATCTCGCCGTCTGCATTGTAGAAGAAGCGATCCGTCATCGACCGGTTGGCCAGGTACAGATGGATCCCGCAACCCGACATGGCCTCCGGGCCGCCGTTGCCGGCCATGGTGATGATGCCGTCGACAAAGTCGGTGGGCTCCTTGGCCATCGCCGGCGGGCTCCAGCGCATCTGGTTGGGCGATGGCGGCACCGCATCGAAATGACTGACGATGCGCGACTGCTCGACCCGCGTGAACGGCTCATGCATCGCCGCCGGGCGAATGCGATAGCACCAGCTGCGCCGGTTGTGCGCGCGCGGCGCGGTAAACGCCGTACCGGAAATCTGCTCGGCATACAGCCCATACGGCGCGCGCTGGGGCGAGTTCTGCCCCACCGGCAACGCACCGGGCAGTGCCTCGGTGGCGAACTCGTTGGCAAAACCGGATTGGTAGCCGGGCGTGCCGTGGTCGGGCGCCTGCCCTTTCACGTTCACAAGGTTCAATGGCGTCTGCGTCATATCTTGGGTCTTCCTCTTACGCTTGCGATTTCGCTTTCGATGAATCGAGCACGCCCGCGCGGGCTAGCTCCATGGCTTCCTGCAGAACAGCAAGATCGCCGATGTGATTGGCCAGCAGCAGGATCAGTTGCGCGTTGGCGGCCTGGCTCTGCGCGTCGGAGAGATCGCGATGCATGTCGATCAGCGCCTCGTAGAAGTCGTCCGGACGGGCAAGGTTGGGTTCGGTACTCAGCGGCATTGGCTTGTCTCCCTACTCAGGCCACTGCCGCAGCGGGCATAGTGGACGAGTGATCACACTGGCGGTGTCTTTCGAACGCCGGATCGTGAATTTCACAATCCGTAATTGATTTACTATATCGTAATCGCAGGCCTCGGACGTGTCAAACCAGTATCGGCCCTTATTTCTCCGCGGACGGCGAAAACCGGCGGACACCACGTTTGTAGGTTAGGCGCGAAGGACAGGGTGAGACAAAGACGTGACGCCAGACGGCGCACAAGCGCAGGCAGCCAGAGCAATGTCAGGCGGAGAAGAGAAACAAGTACGACAGGGAGAAAGCGACAGGCTCGACAGGCAAACGCACGACCCGGCCTCGGCGCGGGGCCGAGGTCGTCAAAGACAGACGGATGCCGCCAGGCGCGGCATCCGGCCATCCATGTAAAGCAGGCAAAACCCCAGCAGCAGGCACGTGGGGGCGTGCCCGCTGCTGGTATGACAAGCGCGCGCCAATCCGGCCGCAGACCCGGCCGGAACCAGCGCGAGTGCTCAGGCTGGCTTGTGACCTTCGCCCGGGCTCGACGCGAAGCCTGTGCTGACCGGGGTGGCCGGTGCAGGGCTTGCGGCGGTAGGCGTTGCGGCAGGCGCCTGCCCGGCCATGGAAGCGGCCGTGACGCCGCCATTGCGGCTGGCAATAAACGCGTTGACGTCGGCAGCAAGATGCTGGGGTGCCAGCACCACTTCCAGGCCAAGCGCCTCGCAAGCCGCTAGGAAAGTCGACATGCGGGGGTCGGCCTGACCCGATTCTGCCCGCAAGTAAGCTTCCCGGGAGATCCCGGCCTTACGGGCGACGTCTTCCTGCTTGAGCTTTCGCGCTCGGCGCAACGCCCGCAGTTGCCGGAACGGTTCGCTAGCGCCTCTAGGCACGGCTGTACTGTTCATGTCGGTCTCCAGTCACCAATGAAAAAAAAGTGCGCGGACGTGCATTCGAGTATAGAGCACGCAAAGCGTTCCGTATGTAATCAGGGCAACACTTTGTGCAGATTTCTTGTTGGCACCCTGCGCAGGCTAATCCTAGCCTGTCAATAGGTCCGATACAGCACAATTATCTGCCTCCGTGGTGACATAACGGGCGGCAGTGAAATAGGTTGACGAAAACGCACAAGCGCGAAGTTGACAATACGACCGGTCGTGCTATTCTTTCGACATGCAGAAAGGACAACTTACCCGCGCAGCCATCATCGAGCAGGCCCTGGACACCGCCGCCCAGATCGGGTTCGAGCAGTTGTCGCTCGCCACATTGGCCGCCGACACCAGCATGTCCAAGAGCGGGCTCTATGCGCACTTCAAGTCAAAAGAAGCCTTGCAGCAAGCAGTTTTGGCGCTCGCCCTGGAGCGCTTTTCGGACGTCGTCTTCAGGCCGGCCATGCGCCTGCCGCGCGGCACGCGTCGGGTGCAAGCTCTCTTCGAAGGGTACATGCTCTGGCTCGGTGGATCCGTCAATAAAGGCCGCTGCCTGTTCATGGCGCTAGGCCAGGAATACCGCGACCGCCCCGGTGCCGTTAGGGATCAGGTGGTGCAATCGCTGAAAGACTGGCATAGCCTTATCGCCAGGGCCGTGACCGACGCGATCGAGGAAGGCGATCTTTCGCCGGCACAAGACGCGCGGCAGTTCGCCTTCGAGATGGTCGGCATCGGCATGTCCTTTCAACAGTCTTACAAGCTGCTGGGCCGCGAAGACGCCGAGACCATGGCCCGCCGGGCGTTCGAGGCATTGCTCCGCCGGGCCGAGCTTGCGCAGCCCGTGCGCAAGTAGCCAAGGACGAGGAGGCACCTGCGCGAGGCGCCTCCCGCAAGACAGATCGGGATAAATTTCAAGACGGCAGGATGTCGTCTTTTTTTGAAATAAAAAATAGCACGACTGGTCGGTCTTACCGGAGGGGTATCGCCTCTCCCCGATGCCCCGGCCAGGAATGCCAGAAGTCTTCGCTAGAGGTGACCGCCGTGACGCAAGCGATTTACTCATCCACCAAAACCCGCCAGGCCGCGCCGATATCCGGGGCGCCAATGCGCTTGGGGCGCCTTGGCTGGCAATTGGCCGAGCTGCTTTATCCGGCCGGCGTAGCGCGCGCGCTCGAGCACGCATGGTTCCGTCCGCCCCATGGCAACGGCCCGGATGGCGCTGGCCGTGAACTGCTTGACCGTGCGCGCGCGGACTGGGCGCTCGTGACCGGCCAGGGAGCGAGCCGGCGCGTGCGCGTCTATCGATGGGGCAATACCGGGCCGACCGTCTTGCTGGCCCACGGCTGGGGTGGCCATGCCGCCCAGTGGCAACCGCTGGTTGCACCGCTGCTGGCGGCTGGCATGCGCGTGGTCGCCTTTGACGCGCTCTCGCACGGCGGCTCCGACGCGGGTGCACGCGGCGCGGGCCAGACTTCTGTTGTGGAAATGTCACATTCGCTGTTGGCCACGGCGTGGCACGCCGGCCCGGTCCACGCGGTGATTGCGCATTCGCTCGGCAGCGCCGCGCTGGCGCTGGCCGTGCGCGAAGGCTTGCATCTGCAGGCTGCCGTGATGATCGGCCCGCCGGCCGACATGCACACTGCCGCCGCGGCATTGGCCTGGCGGCTCGGCATTGGGCCCGGCGCACTGGCCCGCATGCAGCGCAACAGCGAGCGCTGGCTGGGCATGCCGTGGTCTGCCTTCAACGTCCCGGCCATCGGGCGCGCCCGCCCGGTGCCGCCCACGCTGGTGATCCACGACCGGCAAGACAAGGAAGTGGGCTGGGAGAGCGGCGCTGCCATTGCCGGTGCATGGCCTGGCGCGCAGTTGATGGCCACGGACGGACTGGGCCATCGCCGTGTCCTGCACGACGCACAGGTCATCGCACGGGCGGTATCGTTCATCCGCGGCGCCGCGGACGCGCCCGGGCTTGCCGAGGCAACTCGCAGGATGCAGGCCCAGGCCGATGCCTGAATCACTCCCAAACCCTGCTTGCGGCAGCGATTATGTGGCATGCCACATAATCGCCGCTGGCGGTGTGGGTCCGAGCTTGGCGGTTAATTGCTGATTAAACGAAAAAAGAAGACCGGCTGGCACCTCGCCAGCCGGCCTCCTCCTTGGAGACCTGTCAGAACCCTGCGTCAGAACCCTTCCAGCACCAGCTTGCCGATGGTCCGCCCGCTCTCCAGCATGGCATGGGCGCGGCGCAGGTTGGCCGCATCGATCCGCCCGAGGTTCTCGCCCAGCGTGGTCCGCAGCCGGCCGGCATCGACCAGCCGTGCCACCTCGTTGAGCAAGAGATACTGCTCGATCATGTCCGGCGTGCCGAACATCGAGCGGGTGAACATGAACTCCCACACAAAGGTGGCGCTCTTGCTCTTCAGGTCGCCCACGGCCAGCGGGCCGCTGTTCTCCACGATCGAGCAGATCTTGCCTTGCGGCGCAATCACGGTCGCCATGGCAGCAAAGTGGCGGTCCGTGTCGTTAAAACACAGGATGTAGTCGACCTCGGCAAAGCCGAGCTTGCGCAACTGGGCCGGCATGTCGCCACGGTGATCGATGGTGTGGTCAGCGCCCAGCTCGCGGCACCAGGCAGCGGACTCCGGCCGCGACGCGGTGGCGATGACCGTCAGCCCCGCCAGCGTCTTGGCCAGCTGGATGCCGATGGAACCCACGCCCCCTGCTCCGCCGATAACCAGCACGGAGCGCCCGGCATGCTTGCCCTGCGGCGAGACGCCCAGGCGATCGAACAAGGCTTCCCACGCCGTAATGGCGGTCAGCGGCAACGCGGCGGCCTGGGCGAAATCGAGCAATGCAGGCTTATGGCCGACAATGCGCTCATCCACCAGGTGGAACTCGCTATTGGCGCCAGGCCGGGTAATGCTGCCAGCGTAGAAAACCGGGTCGCCCACCTTGAACAGGGTGACATCCGGGCCCACCGCGGCCACTGTGCCAGCTGCATCCCATCCGAGCACGCGCGTGACAGGCTCGACCTTATCCTTGGGCGCGCGCACCTTGGCATCCACGGGATTGACCGAGATGGCCGCCACCTTGACCAGCAGGTCGCGGCCTTCGGGCACGGGGGTGGCGATGTCCACGTCGACCAGGGATTGCGGGTCGTCGATCGGCAGGTAACGGGTCAGGCCAACGGCTTTCATTGCGGGTTCCACCAAGTCAATCAAGCAGGTTCTGCGGCACGGGATTGCGCCATGGCCACAGCGTAGCCCCACTGCCGTGCATTGATTAGCCGGAAAATCCAACAATCAATTTCCCGATTTCCCGGAAAATCTAGCCGTCTCCTTGTTTGCTGCCAGCCGCAAGGATCTGTCCGCCCCCAAAACTAGACTGCCGCGGCACCTCGCCACCCAGCGTGATGCGGATCGCGCAGTACTTGAATTCCGGGATCTTGCCAAAGGGGTCCAGCGCCGCGTTCGTCAGCTTGTTGATGGCGGCCTCGTAGTAGCAGAACGGCACGAACACCGCGCCGCGCGGCGTGCCGTCGTCCACCCGGGCAAACAGCGATACCTGGCCCCGGCGCGATGCGAGCGTCACCACGTCGCCCGGCTGGCCACCGATGGCGGCAAGGTCGAGCGGATGCACCAGCGCCACCGGCTCCGGTTCGATGGCATCCAGCACGCCCGCGCGCCGGGTCATGCTGCCGGTATGCCAGTGCTCGAGCTGCCGGCCGGTGATGAGCACGACCGGGTACTCCTGGTCGGGCCGCTCGGCCGCGGGAATGATGTCGGCCGGGACGAATCGGGCCCGGCCCGAAGCCGTCGGAAACGCGTCCGTAAAGATGACCGGCTCCCCCGGGTCGCCCTCAGCGCGGCAAGGATAGGTCACCGCGTCCTCCCGCTGCAAGCGCTCCCAGGTAATGCCGCCGATGCTGGGCATGGCATGGCGCATCTCGTCGAACACGTCGGCCACGCTCGCGTACGACCAGTCCAGCCCCAGCCTGGCGGCCATCTGCTGGATAATCCACAGGTCCTGCCGCGCTTGCCCGGGCGGATCGATCGCCTGGCGGCCAAGCTGCACCGTGCGGTCAGTGTTGGTAAAGGTGCCCGTCTTCTCAGGGAACGCCGACGCCGGCAGCACCACATCGGCGAGGTAGGCGGTCTCCGTCAGGAAGATATCCTGCACCACCAGGTGGTCCAGCGCCGCCAGCGCCTCGCGCGCGTGCTGGGCATCGGGATCCGACATGGCCGGGTTCTCGCCCATGATGTACATCCCGCGCACTTCGCCCCGCTCGATGGCCTGCATCACTTCGACCACGGTCAGCCCCGGCTGGCGATCCAGCGGCATGCCCCACAACGACTCGAAGCGCGCAACAGCCTCGGGATCGTCGACACGATGGTAGTCCGGATACATCATCGGGATCAGTCCGGCGTCGGAGGCGCCCTGCACATTGTTCTGGCCGCGCAGTGGGTGCAGCCCCGTGCCCGGCCGGCCGATCTGCCCCGTCATCAGCGCCAGGGCGATCAGGCAGCGGGCATTGTCGGTGCCGTGGATATGCTGGGAGATCCCCATGCCCCAAAGGATCATCGAGGCTTTGGAACTGGCATATAGCCGGGCCACATAGCGGATGGTGTCGGCATCGATGCCGCAAACCGGCGCCATCAGCTCCGGGCTGTAGGCCGCCACATTGCGCTGCAGTTCCTCATAGCCGATGGTGCGCCTGGCGATGAAATCCTGATCGACCAGTCCTTCGGCCACGATCACATGCATCATGGCGTTGAGCAGCGCCACATCGGTATCGGGCTCGAACTGCAGGAAGCGATGGGCGAAGCGCGCCAGGTCGGAGCGGCGTGGATCGGCCACGATCAGCTTGGTGCCATTTTTTACCGCGTTCTTGATCCAGGTTGCCGCCACCGGATGGTTCACCGTTGGATTGGCGCCGATCACGATCACCACCTGCGCGCGTGCCACATCCATCACCGGGTTGGAAACCGCGCCCGAACCGATGCCTTCGAGCAGCGCCGCCACCGACGACGCGTGGCAAAGCCGCGTGCAATGGTCCACGTTATTGCTGCCGAAGCCGGTGCGCACGAGCTTTTGAAACAGGTAGGCCTCTTCATTGCTCCCCTTGGCGGAGCCAAAGCCGGCCAGCGCGCGCTTGCCGTACGTGTCGCGGATGGCCGACAGGCTGGTGCCCGCAAGCGCGAGGGCCTCATCCCAGCTGGCTTCGCGGAACACGTCCATCACGCGCGCGGGATCCATCACGAAATCGCCACGCTTGGGGGCGCCTTCGCGCCGCACCAGCGGTACCGTCAGCCGGTGCGGATGCTGGGCGTAATCGAAGCCATAGCGGCCCTTCACGCACAGGCGCATCTGGTTGGCCGGCCCAAAACGCCCTTCGACAAACAGGATGCGGTTGTCCTTGACGTTGTAGGTGAGCTGGCAGCCCACCCCGCAGTACGGGCAGACCGACTCCACCTGGCGATCCGGCACCGGCAACGCGGCGTCGCGGGCCGGCATCAGCGCGCCGGTCGGGCAGGCCTGCACGCACTCGCCGCAGGCGACGCAGGTGGAGGCGCCCATCGGGTCGCCCATGTCGAACACGATCGCGGCCTGGTCGCCGCGAAAGGCCAGCCCGATCACATCGTTGACCTGCTCCTCGCGGCAAGCGCGCACGCAGCGGGTGCACTGGATGCAGGCATCGAGATTGACGGCGATGGCCGGATGGGACAAATCGGCTGGCACGGCGGCGCGCGGCGCAAAGCGCGGCTTGCCGACGTCCAGCCGGGCGGACCACTGGTCCAGCTCATTGTTGCGCGTGTAACGCGCCTCAGGCATATCGGACTGCAGCAGCGCCAGCACCATGCGCTGCGCGCGCAGCGCGCGCTCGGAGGCGGTCTGCACCTCCATCCCCTGCGCAGGGTAGCGGCAGCACGACGGCGCCAGCACGCGCTCGCCCTTGATCTCCACCATGCAGGCGCGGCAGTTGCCGGCGGTGTCCAGGCCGTCCTTGTAGCACAGGTGCGGGATGTCGAACCCCTCGCGCTGCGCCACCTTGAGCAAGCTCTCGCCCGGCCCGGCGCACACGTCCCGGCCATTCAGGCGGAACGTCACCGTGGTATCCGAGGAGGCCTCCACTTGCGCGCGCTCGGCGCGGGTCAGTGCACTCATATCGTCCTCGCGGCTCAGGCCAGCTCCTGGGGAAAGTACTTGATCACGCAATCCACCGGGTTGGGCGCGGCCTGCCCCAGCCCGCAGATCGACGCATCCCGCATCACCGCAGACAAGTCCGCCAGCGCGGCCAGGTCCCATGCCGGCTGCGCGATCACGTCCAGCGCCTTGGCCGTGCCCACGCGGCATGGTGTGCATTGCCCACAGGACTCATGCTTGAAGAAGTGCATCAGGTTGCGCGCCACGGCCACCGCGCTGTCCTGCTCGGAAAACACCACGATGGCGGCCGATCCGATAAAGCAACCGTGGGGCTGCAGCGTATCGAAATCCAGCGGAATATCGCCCAGGGACGCCGGCAGGATGCCACCCGAGGCGCCACCCGGCAGGTAGCCGTAGAAGCGATGGCCGTCCTGCATGCCGCCGCAGTATTCCTCGATCAGCTCAATCGCGGTGATCCCCGCCGGCGCCACGTGCACGCCGGGCAGCTTCACGCGCCCCGACACCGAGAACGAGCGCAGCCCGTGCCGGCCATGGCGTCCCTGCGCGGCGAACCAGCCCGCGCCTTTTTCAAGGATCTCGCGGACCCAGTAAAGGGTCTCGAAGTTATGCTCCAGCGTGGGCCGGCCGAACAAGCCGACCTGCGCCACATAGGGCGGGCGCAGCCTGGGCATGCCGCGCTTGCCTTCGATCGATTCGATCATGGCGGACTCTTCGCCGCAGATATACGCGCCGGCGCCACGCCGCAACTGGATCTCCGGCATGCCCGGGATCGGTGGGTCGGCCTGCAGGCGGCGCAGCGCTTCGCCAAGCACGGCACGGCAGCCTGCGTATTCGTCGCGCAGGTAGATGTAGATCGCGCCGACCTGGGTCACCGCGGCGGCGATCAGCATGCCTTCGAGGAAGCGATGCGGATCGCGCTCCAGGTAGACGCGATCCTTGAAGGTACCGGGCTCGCCCTCATCCAGGTTGACTGCCATCAGGCGCGGCGCCGGCTCGGCCATCACGATCCGCCATTTGCGCCCGGTGGGGAAACCCGCGCCACCCAGCCCGCGCAAGCCGGAATCCTCCATCGTGCGCAGCAAGGATTCGGAATCACGCTCACCCGAGGCCACTGCGCGGAGCAACTGATACCCGCCTTGCGCGCGATAGTCGTCATAGCCCAGATGGGCTTCGGGCGCGTGATGCACGGCGCGTGCGGCCACCGTGTCCACAATGGTCTGCGCGCTCGCAAGATCCACCGGGTTCTGCCCGACCAGCGCGGCGGGCGCGCGCTCGCAGCGGCCGATGCAGGGCGCTGCCACCACCTTGACTTCGCTGCCCAGCAGGGCCGGCAGCCGGGCGAGCAGGTCGCGCGCCCCGCCCAGCTCGCAGGCGATGCCTTCGCACACGCGCACCGTCACCGCGGCCGGGGGCCGGATGGCGCCGTCCTCACCCTCGCGCACGACATCGAAATGATGGTAGAAAGTGGCGACTTCATAGACCTCCACCATCGACAATCCCATCTCCTGCGCCAGCGCCACCAGGTGCGGGATCGCCAACTGGCCGAAGTGGTCATTGATGGCATGCAGGTGCTCGATCAGAAGGTCGCGCCGGCGCGGTACGTCGCCCAGGACGGCCTGGACTTCGGCCAAGGCTGCCGGGTCAGGCTGCCGCCCCTTTGGCTGGCGGCGCTTGCGCGCCTTGCCGATATCCTGGACCGCGATGGGAATGACGACCTGGTTCATGGCATTCTCGAAAAGCTGTCTCTTGGGGGGGCCGGATGGAACGGGGCACGCGCTACAAGTGCTTGCCCGCCGCTCTGGTCTTATCTTGCACTGCACGCGCCTCGCAACATGCAGCGGGAGTCGCGGGAGGGGTTTCGTTTTTGCTTTCGCCTTCGATCATATCCCTATTCCCGCGGCGCATTGACCGCGCCGATCCACGCCGGCAAGCCCGTCAGGTCAGGTCCTCCGGCACCGCGCGATATCCCATCGGCGGCGTGGTACTGGCATGCACATACTTCTTGGCGTGGGCTTCGCGCATTGGCTTGAGCACGAACAGCGCCAGGAAGGCGGACAGCGCTGCCATGCCCGAGGCGAGCATGAAGACCGCGTGCCAGTCGCCGGTGGCGGCGGTGATGACGCTGGAGAACGGCACCAGCAGCGCAGCCGTGCCCTTGGCGGTATACAACAGGCCAGCATTGGTGGCGGCGAACCTGGGCCCGAAGGTGTCGCCGCAGGTTGCCGGGAACAGGCTGTAGATCTCCCCCCAGGCGAAGAACACGACACCGGTCAGCACCACGAAAGCGATAGGATCCTGCCCGTACTTAGCCAGCAGCAGAATGCCCACCGCCTCGATCGCAAAGGCCAGGAACATCGTGTTCTCCCGGCCGATGTTGTCCGAGATCCAGCCAAAGAAGGGACGCGTCAGCCCATTGAGCACGCGGTCGATGGTGAGGGCGAAAGTCAGCGCGGGCAACGTCAGGCCGAGCAGCGATACCGGCACGCCATCGAGGCCGAAATCCTTGGCGATCGGGCCCAGCTGGGCGGTCGCCATCAGGCCGCCGGCCGCCATCATCACGAACATGGCGTACATCACCCAGAAGATCGGCGAGGACAGGACCTGGCGCGGCGAGGCGTTGTAGGCAGCCGTCTTGACCGCGGACGTGACCTGGTTCAGCACCTTGGCCGAAGGGGGATAGAGCGCCATGCCCAGGAAGAAGACGATCAGGCCCTGGCCCAGGCCGAACCACAAGAACGTGGCCTCGTAGCCGCTGGTCTTGATCATGTTGGCAATCGGCACCACGGTCAGCGCCGAGCCCGCGCCAAAGCCGGCGGCGGTGATGCCTGCCGCCAGCCCGCGCCGGTTTGGGAACCACTTCAACGCATTGCCCACGCAGGTGCCATACACCGCGCCCGCCCCCACCCCACCCAAGGCTGCCGCGAAGTAGAGCATCGGCAGAGACGAGGCCACGGAGTTCAAGGCCCAGGCAATCGCGCACAGCAGGCCGCCACCCACCACGACCGGACGCGGGCCGTACTTGTCCACGAGGTAACCCTCGATCGGCACCAGCCAGGTTTCCGTAACGACGAAGATGGTGAACGCCACCTGGATCGCCGTGCGGCCCCAGTGGTACTTGTCGTCAATCGGGTTAACGAACAGTGTCCAGCCATATTGCATGTTGGCGATCATCGCCATGCAGATCACGCCAAAGGCGAGTTGAACCCAGGGTGAGGCAAAGCGTGACTCGGGCGCGTTTTGCTGATGTTCCATGGTGTCTCCTTATGGCGGGCGGGGCCGCCTTATGTGGAAAGGGCGTCTTCGGACACCTCTTTTGGGACGGCACCGCTTGTGCTGCATCCCAGATACTGCCGTCGTTTCAGTGCTATACAGTATGTGATATATCAATATAGTCAAGACGCTTTTAGCCCACTTGGCGGACCATGAAACTGCCCGGAAATGGCGATGGCAATGCACCGGAAAGCGGCACGAAGGTTACTCGTGCGCCACGCGCATCAAAGCGGGCGAGCAGTGCAAGCCGGCTTGCTGATGGATCAAGGACTTAGGGCGTCCCGCTTCATTAATGGCGCACGTGGACAAGCGGCTATCTGCCAGTACAAATGGGTCCGGGGAACCGGCCGGCGCAGCGCCTCAAAGACGATCCTCGGGAAAGTCCCTAGATTAAGTCAGGCAGACTGGGGCATCAATGTACTAAATGTCTGGCCCTTCAGGACAGAAGAGCGGAGGGAGCGAACAAGGAACTTGCGATCCGCAGAACAGCAAAAAGGTGCCTGGGAAGGCTTGGCGCAAGCGAACCCAGCAATCAAACCAAGGGAATCTGGCGGGGGATGGCCCCTATTCCAGCGCAGCGGCAGCGATTGGCGGCCATGCGGCCCGCCAATCGCACCACGCGAGCATCAGGCGCGGGCCAGGTTGGGTTGCGCGCTCACGCCAGACGGAGCCGGGCTGGCGCGGCCAATGCCGGCGGTTTCCTGCGAGGCGCCAAGGCCGGCAAAGCGGCCATGTTCCTGGGCACGGGCGAGCACAGGGGTCGGCACACGGGTAGCAATCAGGAAGGTAACACCAACGCCGAGGGCAATCAGACCAAAGGCAAGACCGAGAAGAAGTGCGCTGTCCATCAGAAAACTCCGGTAGGGATGGTGAGTAGGAGTTTTCATTATATGCTGCGGCGCACTATGTGTAAATATCCTGTATGTAATATATCATGAGATTTTGGGCGCTGACGCAACAGTCGTTCGCAACGCCATTCCCCTACCCTACGCGCGCCAGCAACGTCTGGTCCGGCTCCATGCCGCGCAGCGCGTCCCAGATGGCAGCAGCATTGGGCTTGAGCGACCGGCTCTTGCGCCGTACCAGCATCACCGAGGACGTGACCTGTGGCCGCAATGGCCGCATGACGGCGGCGGGGCCCAGCCCGGCTGCCTGGGCGCGCGATGGCACGATGCCGATGCCCAGCCCCAGCGCCACCATGCCGAAGATCGCGGCGAAGTGGCCAAGCACCTGCAGCGAGCCGGCGCGCACGTGATACACGCCAAAGGCCTGCTCTACGGCCGGCTGGATGCCCGAGTGCTGGTCCAGCATCAGCACATTGGCATCGTTCAGGTCGCCCCACCCTACCGTCTCGCGCGTGGCCAGCGGATGCTGCGATGGCAACACGGCATGGAACGGATCGACGCACAGGCCCTCGCAGTAGAGATCGTCCCCGGATTGCGGGTTCGTAGCGATGCCGAAGTCCACCTCGCCGCTGCGCACGCACTGCAGCACCGCCTCATGCGAGCGGTCTTTCAGGCTGATGCCGATGCCCGGCCAGGCCGCACGGCAACCCGCGAGCCAGCCCGGCAGCGACATCGACGACAGCACCGGATCGGACGCGATCTGCACCGCGCCCTGGCACGGCCTGGCCGCGCCCTGGCTCTCGCGCAGCGTCTGCTCGACTTCCTCGATCAGGTGGCAGATGCGCTGCGACAGGTGCTCGCCGGCGTCGGTGAGCTCGACCTGGCGCGTGGTGCGGTCAAACAGCCGCTGGTCGATCTCGTCCTCCAGCTCGCGCACGCTGCGGCTGATGGCGGACTGCGTCAGCCCGAGCTCAGCCGCGGCGCGGGTAAAGCTCTTCTGTCGCGCGACAGCCGCGAAGGCCTTGAGCTGGGGAAGCGAAATATTCATGGTCACCCCTCCTGCATGCATTGGGCATTGGGCGCGGAGAGCGGCTTTGCCATGCCCCGCAGTGCGCTGCGCATCGTGATAGACGCCGGGCCCGGATTTGCGTCAAGCGAGTCCGGGCCCGGCTGGTGATTCAGTCGCTCTCGCGGGCAGAGAGCCCCGCCAGGTACGCCGCGGGATCGGTCGCCGGCACCAGGGGCTCGGCATGCCCGGTGATAAACCGTCGTCGCATCGGGGCCAGCACGAACTTGGCGGACAAACCAGCCGCGATGGTCACGATCGCCGCCACCGTAAAGACGGCATCCCACCCGCCACGCGCCGACAGGATCGAGGCCAGTGGCACCAGCATCGCCGCCGTGCCCTTGGCCGTGTACAGCGTGCCGGCATTGGCCGCGGCGAACTTGCTGCCGAAGGTATCGGCGCACAGCGCGGGAAAGATCGAGAAAATCTCGCCCCAGAACAGAAACGTCAGCGCCGCGAACGTCATGAACAGATAAGGGTTATGCCCGAACTCCATCAGCCCGAGCAGCGACAGTCCCTCGCCAATGAAGATAAAGAACATGGTGTTTTCCCGACCGATGCGGTCCGAGATAAAGCCGCACAGCGGTCGCGTGAAACCATTGCACAAGTTGTCGATCGACAGCGTCATGGTGAGCAGCGGCAGCGTGAACCCCAGCATCGTCACCGGCATCGACGCGAAGCCGAAGTCCCGCGCAATCGGACCGAGTTGCGCAGTGGCCATGATGCCGCCCGCCGCGACCGCCACGAACGAGGCGTAGATAACCCAGAAGACTGGCGTCTTCACCATCCGGCCCGGCGTGAACTCGATGGGATTGGTCAGCACCGCCTTGGCCGCCACGGCGCCCACAGGCGGACGCGGCTTGACCAGCAGCAAGGCCATCAGCAGGATGCAAGCGCCTTGCAGGATGCCGAAGGTGATAAAGGCTTGCTCGTAGCCCGAGCGCTGGATCATGTTGGCGATAGGGATCACGGTCAGCGCCGAGCCCGCGCCGAAACCGGCGGCGGTCAGCCCGGCCGCCAGGCCGCGCTTGTCCGGAAACCACTTGAGCGCATTGCCAACGCAGGTGCCATACACGCCGCCGGCGCCGATGCCGGCGATCACCGCCGCCAGGTAGAGCTGCGGCAGGCTGGTCGCGTACGCATTGATGACCCAGGCCAGCCCCGCGCACACCGCGCCGCATGCCACTACCGGGCGCGGACCGATCTTGTCGACCAACCAGCCTTCAAGCGGAACCAGCCAGGTCTCGGTCACGATGAAAATGGAAAAAGCGACCTGGATGGCGGACTCGCCCCAGTGGTGCTTGGCATTCATCGGGGTCACGAATAATGTCCAGCCGTATTGCAGATTGGCTACCAGCCCCATGCAAACCACACCGATCGCCAGCTGGAACCAGCGGTTGTGAAGCCAGCCCAGACGGCTTGCGGCCAATGCCGCCGAATTGTCGTGCGCCATGTCGTGTCTCCTGCATAGTGCGTGTCGCGCTCTGTGGCCCGACGGGTAGGCTTCTCTGGAAGGGGAGCCCTTGGTCACTACTTGATTGAGCGCGCCTGACATTGCGGCACGTGCATCCGTGGACTGATGCTAGTTCAAACTAAGTTCGGCACGGCATAAAGTTTTTTATTATGATCATTCACGATCCTCTATACATGGGACGGACGAGTGCATGAAGAACGCCACGCTGCGCCAGCTGAAGGTTTTCGAGACGGTCGCCCGGCACCTGAGCTTCTCCCGCGCGGCGGAGGAGCTACACCTGACGCAGCCCGCCGTCTCGACACAGGTGCGCCAGCTCGAGGGCCATGTCGGCCTGCCGCTGTTCGAGCAACTTGGCAAGAAGATCTACCTGACCCCGGCCGGCATCGAGATGCTGCACTACAGCCGCAGCATCATGCAGCAATTCCGCGAAGCGGAAGACGCGATGTCGCAGCTCAAGGGCATCTCCGGCGGACGGCTCAATGTGGCCGTGATCAGTGCCGGCGATTACTTCTTCCCGCGTCTGCTCGCGGAATTCATGCAGCGCCATGACGGCGTGACGCTCAACCTCGCAGTGCACAATCGCGAGGAATTGCTGCACCAGCTTGCGGGCAACCTGACCGACCTGGCGGTGATGGTGCGCCCCCCCGAAGGCATGGACACCGTCAGCGAATCCTTCGCGCCCCACCCTTACGTCATTGTTGCCGCGCCCAACCACCGGCTGGTGGGCGAGCGCAACATCCCGCTGGCGGCGCTGGCCGACGAAGCCTTCGTCGCGCGCGAGAAAGGCTCCGACACCTGGAACTCCATGCAGGAAGGCTTTGCCGGGCGCTTGTCCAACCTGCGCATTGCCATGGAGATCAAGAGCACCGAGACCATCAAGCAGGCCGTCATCGCCAACATGGGCATCGCGTTCCTGTCGGCACACACCGTCGGGCTGGAACTGCAGACGGGCAATCTCGCCGTGCTCGATATCGAGGGCTTCCCGGTCATGCTCAACTGGTACGTGGTGCATCGCAAGAACAAGCGCCTCCCACCGGTGGCGCTGGCCTTCAAGCACTTCCTGATGGAAGAAGGCGCCACCCTGATCCAGCGCATCACCGGCGTGGACAACCTGATAAAACATAAACGATAAGTTATGGTTATTCAGTCAAACTTTAATTATCGTTAATTGATCGGCAAACCTATCCTCGTCTCAGGCCCAATCTTTTCAGGCCCAACCTTTCACTGAGAGCCCGAGGAGTCCGATCATGAACCAGGTCCAGTTCGAAACCCGCACCAGTTCCCATGCCGACACCGCTGCCAGCGCACCGCGCGGGGTCGACGAATCGCAACTCGCCGCCTACAACGCCGCGTTCACCGAGCTTGGCCTGCGCTTTCGCTGGGACAGCGAGATGTACGCCTGGCTATGTGGCATCGAATGCGAGCACAGCCGCATCGCGCGCTATATCGAGCAGTATCACGCGCACCTGCTCAAGGCCTACGATGCCGGCTTCCTCAGCCGGCTGATCCTCGACAAGAAGGCCGACTACCTGCGTGCGAAGGCGCTTAAGGCCAACTGAGCAACGACGTCTTTTTCCCCGGCGGGCCTGCGCCATGCACCAAAATTGCGCCGAAAGTGCGTCACCGCACATTTCAGGGATGCCAGGCTCGCTAATGTCTGCCTACCAATCAAAAACAAGGAGGCAGCCATGGGGTCACAGACGATGTTCGGCGCCGACGCGCCAGCCGGCACGCTCGCGCAGCAGCGCGAAGGGGCTTTCGCCAGCACCGGCGACTTGCCGATGCAGCATTGCCCGATCGAACCCACCTGGATCCGTACCGGGGCCCCGCAATCGCGCGCCGCGCAGCATTCCCGCGCGATCGACGGCCTGGCATCCACCAATGTGTGGGAATGCACGGGTGGCACGTTCGAGTGGTACTACGGCTGGGAGGAGACCGTGCTGATTCTGGAAGGCCAGGTCAGGGTCACCAGCGCCACCGGGCGCATGCATGTGCTGCGGGCCGGCGACATCGGCTATTTCCCTGCCAACACGACCTGGTTCTGGGAGGTCGATGGCTATGTGCGCAAGCTGGCGTTCTGCCGCAAGCAGGTCCCGGTCACGCTGCGCTTTGCCACCCGCGTGCTGGCACGGCTGAACTTCACCAATCGCGCTGGCGAGGCCTGCGGTGCCGCCACGGCTGCCCTGCGCCGCGCGATGGCGCGGATTGGCCTGCGCGATACGTCCGCCCTCACCCTGCTGATGACGCTGCCGCTCTGACACGGAACAACAGGGCGAGCACCGGCGAGAACCGGCGCTTGCCCTGTTCCTTGCCGGATGCCAGCGCCCGGACTATCGACTATCCGCGCATGTGGTTGACCAGCGATCCAATGCCCTCGATCGTGACCTCCACCACGGCGCCATCCTTCATCGAGCCGACGCCGACCGACGTGCCGCAGGCGATCACATCGCCAGGCAGAAGCGTGAGATCCTGCGAGATCAGGCTGACCTGCTGCTCGGGCGAGAAGATCAGGTCAGACAGCGGATAGTTCTGCCGCTGCGCGCCGTCGAGCCGCGTCACCACGCTGGCGGCGCGCCAGTCGAATTCCGTGACGATCACGGGGCCCAGGCAGCCGAAGGTGTCGAAGCCCTTGGCACGGCACCACTGCGGGAAATTCGGGTCCTCCGCGATCAGCTCGGCTGCGGTGACGTCGTTGACCACGGTGTAGCCGAAGATATGCGCCGCGGCATCGTCCGGCGCCACGTTGCGGCATCGGCGGCCGATCACGATGCCAAGCTCGCCCTCGTAGACGACCTTGCCGCTGTAGCTGCGGGGCCGCAGGATGGCATCCCCTGGCCCCGCCAGCGAACTCGCCGGCTTGATCAGGAATAGCGGATGCGCCGGCACCGGCTTTTCCAGCTTGCGCGCCAGCGCATGGAAGTTGTTCCACAGCGCCACGATCTTGCCCGGCTCGCACGGGCTCAGCAACCGCAGTCCCTCGTGCGGCAAGGTCGCGCCGGTGGGCTCCGGCCGCGCGTGGCCCGGGCCATCGTACTCGATGACATGATCGCCCTCGATCCGGCCAAAGCCGACCTCGCCGTCACCGGTCTGGAAGCGAATCCACGTTTGCATCGCAAGCTCCTTAGGCGAGAACGGCACACGCCCGTGTCCGCGCCTGTGCCGCATTGTCAAGAAACTGGCCCGCGCATGCGTGCATGGCGGGCCGGTTTTACCGCATGGCGCACCGATCAGATCTTGCCGGCGCCGCGGGCCCACTTGTACTTGGCCCCCAGCACCGCGACCGGGATCTCGGTCGAGTACGCGTAAGACGGCACGCCGTGCTCGTACAGGTATTCGGCAGCCTCCTCCACCTGCACGTCGCCCGCCAGCGAAGCCACGATCGGCTTGTCGATGCCGCGCGCCGCCATCTCCTCCTTCACCTCCACCACCAGCTTGGCAAACACCATCGGCGGCGTGATGATGGTGTGCCAGTAGCCCAGGATGATGGCGTGGATACGCGGGTCCTCCATGCCCAGGCGCAAGGTGTTCTTGTATGTGGTGGGCGGCTCGCCGCCGGTGATATCCACCGGATTGCCCGCCGCGCCAAAGGGCGGGATGAACTTGCGGAATGCCGCGTCGAGATCGTCCGGCATGGTCATCAGCGACAGGTTGTTGTCCACGCAAGCGTCCGACAGCAACACGCCCGAGCCGCCGGCGCCGGTGATGATCACCACGTTCTCACCCTTGGGCGTGGGCAGCTTGGGAATGCCGCGCGCGAACTCCAGCAGATCGCGCAGCGAGCGCGCGCGGATCACGCCGCACTGCCTGAACACGTCCTCGTAGATCTTGTCGTTGCCCGCCAGCGCGCCCGTGTGCGAACTGGCGGCGCGTGCGCCCATGCTGGTGCGCCCGGCCTTGAGCACGACCACCGGCTTTTTCTTCGAGACCCGTTTCGCCGCTTCGGCGAAGGCGCGGCCGTCCTTCAGATCCTCGCAGTGCTGGGCGATGATCTCGGTGTTGTCGTCCTGCTCGAAGAACGTCAGCAGATCGTCTTCATCGATATCCGACTTGTTGCCCAGCCCGACGATGGCCGACACGCCCATCTTGGCCGAGCGCGAGAAGCCGATGATGGCCATGCCGATGCCACCGGACTGCGACGACAGCGCGGCCTTGCCCTTGACGTCATACGGCGTGCAGAAGGTCGCGCACAGGTTCTTGGGCGTGTAGTAGAAGCCGTAGATATTCGGCCCCATCAAGCGGATATCGTGCTTGCGCGCGATGGCGACGATCTCCTCCTGCCCTTGCACGTTGCCGGTCTCGGCAAACCCGGAGGGAATCAGCACCGCACCCGGAATGTGCTTCTTGCCCACCTCTTCCAGCGCCCCGGCCACCAGCTTGGCGGGAATGGCGAAGACCGCCACATCCACCTCGCCCGGCACATCGAGCACGCTCTTGTAGGCGGTCATGCCCATGATCTCGCCGCCCTTGGGATGGATCGGGTAGATCTTGCCCTGGTAGCCGCCGTTGATCAGGTTCTTCATCACCGAGTTGCCGATCTTGCCGTCCTCGTTCGAGGCGCCGATCACGGCTACCGAATCGGGACGCATGATGCGGTTCATCTGTCTGACGATAGCCTCCTGGCTGGGGCGATAGCGCGCCGGCTGCGGCGCGAAATCCACCACGATGCGCACGTCCGCGGCGATGGCGCCGTCCTTGCTGGCAAACACCGGGTTGAGGTCAAGCTCCGAGATTTCCGGGAAATCGCTCACCAGTTCGGAGACCCGCTGGATCATGCCGGCCAGCGCCTCGCGATCGGCCGGATCGGCGCCGCGCACGCCCTTGAGCACATCGGCGGCGGCGATGCCATCGAGCATCGACAGCGCATCCTCCTGGCTGGCCGGCGCCATGCGGAAGGTGATGTCCTTGAGCACTTCCACCAGCACGCCGCCGAGGCCGAATGCCACCAGCTTGCCGAACGACGGATCGGTGACCGCGCCGATGATCACCTCCTGCCCGCCGGCGATCATCTGCTGCACCTGCACGCCGACGATGTTGACCTTGGCGTCGTACTTCTTCGCGTTCTCGATGATGCTCAGGTAACCGCTCTCCACATCCGCCGCGTTCTTCAGGCCCACCAGTACCCCACCCGCCTCGGTCTTGTGCAGGATGTCGGGCGACACGATCTTGAGCACCACCGGGTAGCCCATCTTGTCCGCCAGCTCGACCGCACCGGTGGGTGACTTCGCCACGCCCTCGCCCGGCACCGGGATGCCATAGGCGTCGCACACCAGCTTGCCCTCGGGCGCCGTCAGTGCGTTGCGGCCTTCTTCCTTCACGGCGGCGAGGATCTTCCGCACCGCGTCCTTATTGTGTGCCATGTCAGGTCTCCATCTGTTCATGGATTGCGTAGGGATGAACCGGCCCTCGCCCTCGCGTGAAACGCGAGGGCGGGCGGCTTGTGAACTCAGTTCGGGAGGTGCTTGAATTAATGCAGAGACGCCCGGGGCGTCAGACCGCCCCGGCGGCGCGCAAGGCGGCGATCTGCGAAGGCGTGCGCCCCAGCCAGTCGAGGATTTCCTCGGTATGCTCGCCCAGCAGCGGCGAACGCTCCACCTCCACCGGCGACGCCGACAGGGTAATCGGGCATCCCAGCTGCACGTACTGGCCGCGCTCCGGATGATCCAGCTCCACCAGGTAGCCGCGCTCGTACATCGACTTGTCCTCGATCAGGTCTTTCATCGACAGGATCGGGCCGCATGGCACGTCGACCTCGTTGAGCGCCTCCATCACCTCGAACTTGGTGCGCGTGCGCGTCCATTTCTCGATGATGGAGAAGCACTCTTCCAGGCATTTGAGGCGGGCTTCCGGCGTCGCGAACTGCGCATGCGTGATCAGGTCTTCCCTGCCGCACAGGCGCATCAGCGGCTCCCAGCCTTGCGGCTGGACGATCACGTAGACGTAGTCGTTGGCCCCGCCCGGGGCACAGCGCAGCGCAGCGCCGGGCTGGCCACCGCCCGAGGCATTGCCGGCGCGCGGCACGAAGTCGTCGAACGCCTGGCTGGGATATTCGCGCATCGGGCCGGCGGCCAGGCGCTGCTGGTCGCGCAGCTTGACCCGGCACAGGTTGAGCACGGAATCCTGCATCGCCACTTCCACCCGCTGCCCGCGCCCGGAATGCTCGCGATGCAGCAGCGCGGCAAGGATGCCCACCACGCAGTGGATGCCCGTGCCGGAATCGCCGATCTGCGCGCCGGTGACAGTGGGAGGGCCGTCGCTGGAACCCGTGGTGCTGGCCGAGCCGCCCATGCACTGGGCCACGTTCTCATACGCCTTGCAATCCGCATACGGCCCCGGGCCGAAGCCCTTGATCGACGCGTAGATCAGCCGCGGGTTGAGCGTGCGCAGGCGGTCCCAGTCGAAGCCCGCGCGGTCCAGCACGCCGGGGCCGAAGTTCTCCACCAGCACGTCGCAGCGCTGCACCAGGTCCTCCAGCAGCGCCTTGCCTTCCGGCGTCTTCATATTGAGCGTCATGCTGCGCTTGTTGGAGTTGAGCATCGTGAAGTAGAGGCTGTCGGCGTTGGGCACGTCGCGCAGCTGGCTGCGCGTGATGTCGCCGCGCCCCGGCAACTCCACCTTGATCACATCGGCCCCCAGCCACGCCATCAGCTGGGTGGCCGAAGGGCCGGCCTGCACATGGGTCATGTCCAGGATCCGCACACCTTCGAGTGCCTTGTTCATGGTCTTGTCTCCTCGCACCGGGGTTACTTGTACATGGTCTGGTTCTTGGTGCCCGGCGCGTACTCGCGCGGATCCACCCAGATATTGATCACGGCCGACTTTCCGGTGCGCTGCACCGCCTCGCGCCCGCGCTGCAGCGCGCCGGCGATCTTGCCCGGGTCGCGCACTTCCTCGCCATAGCCGCCGAGCATTTCGGCGAACCTGGAGAACGGCACGTCCGACAGCAGGTTGCCCACGTTGCCGCGCGCCTCGCCGTACTTGGCGAGCTGGCCGTAGCGGATCTGGTTCATGGCGGAGTTGTTGCCGATCACCGCCAGATAGGGCACGCCGAAACGGTTGGCGGTTTCCATGTCGAACGCCGTCATGCCGAAGGAGCCGTCGCCGTAGTAGCAGAGGATTTCCTTGTTGGGGTTGGCCAGGCCAGCGGCGATGGCAAAACCGGTGCCGACGCCCAGCGAGCCCAGCGCACCCGGGTCCATCCACTGCCCGGGACGGCGCGGGCGCACCGCTTGCGCGGAGATGGTCACCACGTCGCCGCCGTCGCCGATGTAGACCGTGTCGTCCGACAGGAACTCATTCAGTTCATAGGCCACGCGGTACGGATGGATCGGCGTGTTTTCCGAGCGGAACAGCGGCATCAGCTTCTCGGCCGCCACGGCCTCGGCTTCGGTCAGCTGGCCCATCCATTTCTGGCGCGCCTGGCGCTTGTCGTGCTTGATGCGCCCGCTGGCAGCCTGCAGCACCGCGCCGAGGATGGCACCGGGGTCGCCCACCAGGCCAAGATCGATCTCACGGTTCTTGCCGACCGTGCGGTAGTCCATATCGATCTGCACCAGCGTCAGCTCCTTGCTGATGCGCTTGCCGTAGCCCATGCGGAAGTCGAACGGCGTGCCCACGATGATCAGCACGTCGGCGTTGGCGAAAGCTTGCGTACGGGTGCGGTCGAAGTGATGCGGATCGCCCGGCGGCAGCAGGCCGCGGCTGGCGCCGTTGAAATAGCCGGGAATATCCAGGCCCTTGAGCAGCGCGATGGCCTCTTCATGACCGCGCGCGGTCCAGACCTGCTGGCCGTAGAGGATGGCCGGACGCTCGGCATTGACCAGGATGTCGGCCAGGCGCTCGATATCCCTCGGGTCGCCGATGGATCGGGTGGAGGCGCGATAGTGGCCGGGGCGCGGAATCACCGCGCGCGATACATCGACTTCGCGGTCGAGCACGTCACGCGGGATTTCCAGGTAGGCCGGGCCGGGTGCGCCGTTGAAGCATTCGCGCGCCGCCATCGAGATCATGTCCGCCACCCGCTCGGTGCTGGGGATGGTGGCAGCAAACTTGGTGATGGCCGACATCATGTCCACGTGCGGCAGGTCTTGCAGCGAGCCCATCTTGTGCTGGGACAGCGCGCCCTGTCCGCCGATATGGATGATCGGGCTTTCCGAGCGGAAAGCCGTCGCCACGCCGGTCACGGCATTGGTGCAGCCAGGGCCGGCTGTGGTCACCACACAGCCCAGCTTGCCGGTCTGGCGGGCGTAGCCGTCCGCCGCGTGCGCGGCAACCTGCTCATGGCGCACGTCGATGATGCGGATGCCCTCGTCCACGCAGCCGTCGTAAATGTCGATGATGTGGCCGCCACACAGCGTGAAGATGGTGTCGACGCCTTCGTTCTTCAGGGCCCGCGCTACCAGGTGGCCGCCGGAAATCACGCCGGCATCGCGGGTTTTCTGCTTCAGGGTGTCTTCGGCCGTGGTGGATTCAGGCCGCGTGGGTGCGACTGCAGACATGTCTTGGTCTCCTCGTTGACTGGGTTGCGACAGGCTGTGACGCGGACCTGGCCCGTTGTCACGACATCCTTTCGCCCTTTGCTGCTTGGCTGCCTGGCCGATGCCTGCCCTACATGTCACCTGGCCCTGCGACGCTATCGATCCTTTTCGCCGGATCTTGATGACATACGGTATGTGATATATCAACGAAGCTCAAGGAAAATTTCGATATCGGGAGAAGTGTTTCAACGACGCGATGCAGCAATTCAGCCCAAAAATGACAATGGATAAGCGAAATTGCTGAGTCCGAGCGCATTCATTCCGATTCCTCACGGGTTGGAACTGCTCACGGCTTCATACGGCCTCTTCAGGGAAAACGGCCTTGTTTATCTTTAATATATTACATACCATATTTTACATCGCATCCTGCCGGACCACCCGGTTCTGCGGCTCGCCGGCACGCGCATTACCAAGAGCGAGGAGACTGTGAACATTCACGAATATCAGGCCAAGGAATTGCTCAGGCGCTTCGACGTGGCCGTGCCACGCGGCGCGGTCGCCTTTACCCCCGAGGAAGCCGCTAGCGCGGCACGCAAGATCGGCGGATCCACATGGGTGGTGAAGTCCCAGATCCATGCCGGCGGCCGCGGCGCCGGCCGCTTTGCCGGCGACCCCGACGGCAAGGGCGGCGTACGCGTGGTGAAGTCCGTCGACGCGGTGCGTGCGCAGGCCGAGCAGATGCTCGGCAAAGTGCTCGTCACCAAGCAGACCGGAGAGGCCGGACGCGAGGTAAAGCGCCTATATGTGGAGGAAGGCTGCGAGATTGCCCGCGAGCTTTACCTGGGCATGCTGATCGACCGCGCCACCTCCCGCATCACGCTGATGGCCTCGACCGAAGGCGGCATGGAGATCGAGGAAGTGGCGGCCCGCACGCCGGAGAAGATCCTGAAGGTTGCGATCGACCCGGCCAGCGGCATCCAGCCCTTCCATGCGCGCCGCCTGGCCTTTGGGCTGGGGCTCGTCGGCAAGCAGGTGAGCGCCGCCTCGCGCTTCATCTTGTCCGCCTATCGCGCCTTTACCGAACTGGACGCGTCGGTCGTGGAAATCAACCCGCTGGTCGTCACGCGCGCGGGCGGCGTGATCGCGCTCGACGCCAAGTTCAATTTTGACGATAACGCGCTGTACCGCCATCCGGATATCGAATCCCTGCGCGACGAGACCGAGGAAGATCCCGCCGAGGCGGCAGCCGCCCGCCACGGGCTGAATTACGTCAAGCTCGATGGCAGCATCGGCTGCATGGTCAACGGTGCCGGGCTGGCGATGGCCACCATGGACATCATCCAGCTCTACGGCGGCGAGCCGGCCAACTTCCTCGACGTGGGTGGCGGCGCCACCAAGGAGCGCGTGACGGCGGCCTTCCGCCTGATCCTGGACGACCCCAAGGTCAAAGGCATCCTGGTGAACATCTTCGGCGGCATCATGCGCTGCGACGTGATCGCCGAAGGGGTGGTGGCCGCCGCGCGCGAGATCGACCTCACGGTGCCGCTGGTGGTCCGGCTCGAAGGCACCAACGTGGAACTCGGCAAGGCCATCCTGCGCGACTCGGGCCTGCCGATCCTGTCGGCCGATCATCTTGCCGACGCCGCCGAAAAAGTGGTCAAGGCGGTGAAGGCCGCGCAAGGTCACGTCCAGATACTGGGAGGGCATTGACATGGCCGTACTGATCCATCAAGACACCAAGGTGATCTGCCAGGGCTTTACCGGCGCGCAAGGCACCTTTCACTCCGAGCAAGCGGTGGCCTATGGCACGTGCATGGTCGGCGGGGTGACGCCCGGCAAGGGGGGCGATACGCATCTGGGGCTGCCGGTGTTCGACACCGTGGCCGCGGCGGTAGCGCGCACCGGCGCCGACGCCTCGGTCATCTACGTGCCACCACCCTTCGCCGCCGATGCCATCCTGGAAGCCGTGGATGCCGGTATCGGCCTGATCGTGTGCATTACCGAAGGCATCCCGGTGATCGACATGGTGCGGGTCAAGCGCGCGCTCTGCGCCTCGGGCAGCCGCCTGGTCGGACCCAACTGCCCGGGCGTGATCACGCCGGGCCAGTGCAAGATCGGCATCATGCCAGGCCATATCCACCGTCCCGGCAAGATCGGCGTGGTGTCCCGCTCCGGCACCCTCACCTATGAGGCCGTGGCGCAAACCACCGCCGCGGGGCTCGGGCAAAGCACCTGCATCGGCATTGGCGGCGATCCGGTCAATGGCACCAGCTTCATCGATTGCCTGGAGATGTTCCTGGCCGACGACGATACCGAAGGCATCATCATGATCGGCGAGATCGGCGGCTCGGCGGAAGAAGAAGCGGCACAGTTCCTGCAGGACGCGCGCAGCGGCGGGCGCGTCAAACCCGTGGTGGGCTTTATTGCCGGCACGACTGCCCCGCCGGGACGGCGCATGGGACATGCTGGCGCGATCATCTCGGGCGGCATGGGTACGGCCGAGGCCAAGATCGACGCCATGCGCGCTGCCGGGATCCGCATCGCGCGCTCGCCGGCCGAGCTGGGCAAGACGATGGTGGAGGCGATGGTGGAGGCGATGGAGGTGTAGCGGGTGGCTGCCGGATATAGAACGAGAACGGCGGACAATGTCCGCCGTTCTTGATTGCCAGAGTGCCAGAGGCGGGCGCCTCTGATTTCAGCCTTCAATCCAGGAAGTCGCAGTTCTTCTCGACATAATCCGCCAGATCCAGCGAATGCTGGCGCACCAGCTTCTCGGCCAGTTCGGTGTCGCGTTTTTCCAGCGCCTCGATGATGCGCAGGTGATCGACGATGGAGCGCGAAGCGCGATCGCTTTGCGAGATCGTCATCTTCCGGATGGCGCGCACATGGATAAAGATGTTCTTGATCGAATCCATGATGATCTGCGACTTCGACAACTGCACGATCGCCTGGTGGAAGGCGATGTTCGCGTCGGAGTATTCCTCGATATGCTCAGCCGGCGTGGCATCGCGGAAGCTATCGAACATATGGCGCAGTTGCGCGATCTCCTGGTCGCTGGCGTTCAGCGTGGCCAGGCGCGCGGCCATGCTCTCGAGCGCGGCCCACACCTGGATCATCTCGACGATTTCGCGCTTGGTCTTGCGCATGATGTAGATGCCGCGGCGCGGCACCGTGCGCAGGAACCCTTCCTGCTCCAGCAGCGTCATGGCCTCGCGGATCGGGGTGCGGCTCACGCCCAGCGCCTCGCTCAGGACTCGCTCGTCCAGCCGGATTTCCTCGGTCGACTGATAGATGTCGGCGTCGGCAATGGCCTGGCGCAGCATGGCGTACGCCTGGTCGCGCAGGCTGGCACCGGCGTTGATGGGTTGGAGGGACAGGGTCAGTGCAGCAGGCTGGACCGCGGATTGAGTTTGCGCAGACATGAATGGGCTCTTGTTGAAACCAGCGCCGCGGCGAACGGGACAGTCGCCTGCGGCTTCCCGCTTAGCTTACCAAAAGCAGCCATTGCATGAGCTGAATGCATAGGAAAATGCACAATTGATATAAATCGGCTGCCAGGGTGGCGGTTTTGCGTATATGGTATATCACATGGTGCGCCGCCGAAACCGGCCGGCGCCACCATTTCGTCCCGGCCGGCCCGGCACCCGCGCTCAAGCCACCTGCGCCATCCGTTCACGCTGCTTGATCAGGCCCAGCACCGCGTCCACCATCGGTGTGGGCTGCCCCACCAACCGGCCCATTTCCTGCACCACCGTCAGCAAGGGGTCGATCTCCATGGCCCGCCCTGCCTCCAGGTCCTGCAGCATGGAAGTCTTGTGTGCCCCAACCGCGCCGGCGCCGTCGATGCGGCGCTCCACATCTACCCGGAACCGCACGCCAAACCGTTCCGCAATCGCTTGCGCTTCCAGCATCATTGCGCGCGATAGTCCACGCGTGGCCGGATCGGCTGTGATGATATCCAGCGTGGCATGCGTGAGCGCGCTGATCGGGTTGAAGCACAGGTTGCCCCACAGCTTGAGCCAGATCTCGTCGCGGATATTGTCGCGGATGGGCGCTTCCAGTCCGCCGGCCACCATCATTTCGCTCAGGTGGCTCACGCGCGCCGAGTTGCTGCCGTCGGGCTCGCCCAGCGGGAATTTCTTGCCGTAGACATGGCGGATCACGCCGGGCGCCGCGATCTCGGCGGCGGGATAGAGCACACAGCCGATCGCCCGCTCCGGCCCCAGGCCACGCCACTGGCGCCCGCCCGGGTCGACGCTTTCCAGCCTGGTGCCCGCGAGCGGACCGCCGTGCTGATGGAAATACCAGTAAGGGATGCCGTTGACACCCGTCACCACCGCTGTCCTGGGACCAAGCAACGGCTGCATCAGGTCCACCACGCCCGGCACGGAATGCGCTTTCAGGGTGATGAAGACATAGTCCTGCGGCCCCAGCGTGGCCGGGTCATCAGTGCAATTGACCTTGGCCACCCTCTCCTCGCCCTCGCTCAGCAGCCGCAGGCCGTTGGCGCGCATGGCGGCCAGATGGGGGCCACGTGCGACCAGGCTGACCTCGGCGCCCGCCAATGCCAGCTGGACGCCGAGATAGCCGCCGATTGCGCCGGCGCCATAGATACACACTTTCATGATGTCGTCTCCCGGTGGTTTTATGGGCGTATGTTTTGATATATCACATACTATATTCCACAAAGACCGAACACAACCTCAATCTACCGCCGCCCTGGACCTGCCGCATGCCCAAGTCAGCACACGCCGATCACAAAATGGCACATCAGACACTTCCATCAACCGCTTTACGAACTTCCCGCGCCATGCCGCGCGCTGTCAAGATCCGCCCACTGAGCGCCTGTACCGCGTGGAACCGGATGCCCGGCAGGCAGCGGACGCCACCTCGATTGCCGCCCACGCGGCCGGTAACCGACATAGCGCAGGCGTGATGTTGCCAAGCCTGGAGCGGGTATCATGTGCGACGCAGATCAACGCACAACAATGCACAACAACGAACAATCACCACGGGATCCCACCCGCCTAATGATTTCCGCAGATCCAGCCGGCGCGGCCGGCACCGGCCCCGACGCCTCGCTGCCCCGTGCCGAGCGGGCCTACCAGCACCTGCGCAATGCGATCCAGGCCGGGCAGCTGCCCTCCGGTACCCGCCTGCGCGAAGTGGAGCTAGCCGCCTCGCTGGGGCTGTCGCGCACGCCGGTGCGCGAAGCGCTGTCGCGGCTGGAATCCGAAGGCCTGGTCGTCAACGAGCCTAACCGGGGCATGATGGTGACCCAGCTCGACGCCAGCATGGTGAGCGAGCTCTATGTCATGCGCGAGGTGCTGGAAGGCACCGCCGCCGCGCTGGCCGCGCGCCACGCTACCGATGTGGAAATCTCGCTGCTGCGCGACATCGTCCAGCGCGACCTGGCTATAACCGACCAGCCCGACAAGCTCGCCGCCAACAACCGGCTCTTCCACGAAACGCTGCACCGCTGCGCGCACAACCGCTACCTGCTCAAGACCTTGCGCTCGCTGCACGAGTCGATGGCACTGCTGGGGCGCACCACGCTGGCGCTACCGGGACGCGCCCGGGTCTCCTACGAAGAGCACATTGCACTTGTGGAAGCCCTGGAGCAACGCGATCCCGCGCTAGCCGAGCAAATCACGCGCCGGCACATCCAGCAGGCGTACAAGGCGCGGCTATCGATGTGGATCGAGGAACAATCCGAGGCCTGAGGCCTGAGTCCTGGCATGCGGGCAGCAATCTTCACTCAGGTGGCCGCAATCGCCCGCGCCCCGCGCCACGTCCCCAGGCTAAGCACCGCCAGCGCCCCCAGGATCAACGCCACCGCACCGAACGTCTGCGGCGCGATCTGCTCGCTGCCCAGCCACGCGCCCACCGCCAGCGCCACCGGCGGGTTCACGTAGACATAGCTTGAGGAAACCGTCGGCGATACGTTTGCCACCAGGTACATATAGGCAGAAAACGCCACCAGCGACCCAGCCACCACCAGGTAGACCCACGCCCACCACGCCTGGCTGCTGACCGTCCGCGGCCAGGGCTCGCCGAACGCAACGGACAGGACCAGCAAGATCGCCCCGCCCAGCAGCATCTCGGCGGCAAACGCCACCGCACCTTGCGGCAAATCCAGGCGCCTGGCGATCTGCGAACCAAACGACCAACTGCCGATAGCCACCAGCAAAGCCATGACGCCCGTGGCACTCGCGCGAAACTCCGCGCCGCCGGTCAGCACCAGGATGCCCGCGCTGCCCAGCGCAATGGCCAGCACTTCGTACCAGCGCGGCCGCGCGCCAAAGCAAATTCCCCAGAACAAGCCAAAGATCGGCATCGCACCAATCATCACAGTAGTCGCCCCGGACGAGATGGTCTGCTCCGCCACCGCCGTCAGCCCCATTCCGCCGACCAGCAGGAAACCGGCCAGCACACCGCAATTGCGCAACTGGCGCAAGGTCGGCATGGCGGCGCCGCGATAGCGCAACCACAGCGCCAGCAACACGCCGGCGCAGAGAAAACGCGAACCCATCATCAGGAACGGCGGAAAGCTCTCCAAGGTGAAACGGATGGCGAGATAGGTCGTGCCCCATACCAAGTAGGTAATCATCAGGCAGAGCAGCAAGCGGGGGGAGATGGTGGGCACGGGAAGACCGGGAGAAAGCACAGGGGGCCTTCAAGATAGCGCGATCCGGTGCGCCCGCAAAAGGAAAATGACTCGCAAGGCTTGTGAGGCGATCTCACAAAAGTGAGCAACGGAGCTAGCGCCAATAAAAAAACCGGCCAAAAGGCGCTGCGCTCCTCGGAGCGACGCGTTGGCCGGTTTTGCCGCGCGAAACAGATCCGCGCCGGTTTGACATGGCATCTGCCATCCTTCGCCAGGACAGATGCGTTAGCGCATCGCCGCGACGGGCAGCATGAAAGCCGTCAAACCAAGACTACATACATCAACAACAAACAACAACAGTTAACTACGACGCACTACGGCAGCATTCACTCTTGATTCTTGATGTCGGTGCTCGGGCGATCAGCCGTTCGCGAAAACGATCTTTGCCTTGCGAGCCTGGTTCTGAAGGCGGCCCAGCACGGATTGCACAGCGGCGATGGCGCTCTTCACGTCGTCGACGAAGGCCGGGCTGCGGGGACCAAGTTCGCGTTCGATCAGTTCACGCTCGAGTTGGTCGGTCATCTTGATGTCGGATTGGGTGTTCATGGCTTTCTTCCTTTCAGGGATAACCCTCATCGGGTTTTCCCTAATTGTAGCAAAAGAAATGACGCACAGCAGCATTAGGTGATAGTACGTACCGCGCACCGCAGCGAATGCTGAAAAACGCAACCATGAGATGTTGCTCAAGCCACTCTTGGCTAGCAGAAAAAGCGACGTACTATGCTCAACAATGAACTTATATGCGCTTTTGTATGCCTTTTTTGATCGCTATTGCGATTTAGCTCTCTCCGACACAACTTGCTACGTGCCCCATAGCCTGCCTGATATTGCGCTCTGTGACGCCCCGCCAACGGCGGCCAAGCCCCTCTCAACCGCTGCAGCCAGGGCCGTTACCTATTCGACGCACCTGAAAGCACCTCACAATCCGTGGAGTACGTGCTGCACCAGCAGAGCGGACAGGACGAACATGGTCGTACCGATGAGACCATCCAGCACCTGCCAGGCCCTCGGCCGGGCGAACCACGGCGCCAGCCAGCGCGCGCCAAAGCCCAGAAGCCCGAACCAGAATAGGCTGGCAAAACTGGCGCCCGCCACGAACCAGCCTCGCAGCGCTGCCGGTTGCTGGGCACCGATGCTGCCCACCAGCAGCACCGTATCCAGATAAACATGAGGATTGAGCAGCGTGAACGCTGCCGCCTGAGCCAACGCGGCACCCCTGCTAAGCCCCTTCCCACCGTCGGATGCTTTCAATGGATGAGCATGCCGCGCGCGGCGCAGCGCCTGCCATCCATATACCGCCAGGAAGACGGCACCGGCCAGTGCTAGGACACGCGCGAGGCCGGGGCGCTCCCCCAATGCCTGGGCCATGCCCATGACACCCGCTGCAATCAGCAATGCGTCCGCCATGGCGCACAACAGCACCACGCTGCCCACATGCTCACGACGCAGCCCCTGGCGCAGTACGAATGCATTCTGTGCGCCGATGGCAACGATGAGCCCCAGGCTCAGGGCCAGGCCTTGGAGGGAAACGGATAAGGCAAGAGAAGTATTCATACATCTAGCTTGCCTGCACTAGCGAATGAAGACAAACTACCTTTTCTTCATTCTATTTAGCCGAACTTAACTTATGCTGGATTACTCCGCTCTATCCGCGCTGGCTGCCGTGGTTCGGGAGGGTAGCTTCGAGCGTGCAGCCCGCGCTCTCCATGTAACGCCATCGGCAATTTCGCAGCGCGTTCGGCTGCTGGAAGAGCGCGTAGGCTGCGCGCTGGTGGTGCGCGATCAGCCCTGCCGGGCCACGGAGACGGGCCGCCGGCTTTGCCAGCACATTGACCGTGTGCGGCTGCTCGAGCAGGAGTTGCAAGGGGCGCTACCGGCGCTTGCCCCGGAGGGCATGGCACGGGTAGCGCTGCCCATTGCGGTGAATGCCGACAGCCTGGCCACCTGGGTCGCGCCGGCCATCGCCACCTTCGCGGCAGAAAGTCCCGTGTTGATGGAGTTGGCGGTGGACGACCAGGACCACACCACGGAGTGGTTGCGTAGCGGCGCAGTGCTGGCCGCCGTAACAGCCACAGCCCGTCCTGCCGCTGGCTGCAACAGTCGTCCGCTGGGCTCCATGCGCTACCTGGCGGCCGCCAGCCCGGCTTTCATCCAGCGCCATTTCGGCGATGGCGTGGGCGCCGGCAGCCTGGCGCAGGCGCCCAGCCTAATGTTCAACACCAAAGATGAGTTGCAGGCGCGGTGGGTGCGGCGTTTGTGCCATCGGCACGTGGAGCTTCCCCGGCACACGTTGCCTTCGTCCCACGCCTTTGTGACAGCGGCGTTGGCTGGCATGGGCTGGGGCTTGCATCCTGAGGCACTGATCGCCCCTCATCTTGAGGACGGTTCACTCGTCGAGTTGGTGCCGAACACCCAGCTTGATGTACCGCTTCACTGGCAACACGCACGCGCGGCGTCAGGGTTGCTCGAAGGTTTGAATCGCGAGGTTCTCGCCGCCGCTCGCGCCGCGCTGTTACCGCCCTGAGTGGCGCCGGGTCAAATGCGCGTTATCTGATTCGGATGCACGCCTGCTTTTGGCTTAACTCCGCCGAATTGCAGGCGTGCTGTGCTGGTCCGCAATTGAGCGGATTGACCTGCACCACTGGACGACAGAACTGTGCTCTTCCGATCTGACAGGGTTGAGCGCAAACCGTGGCAGGAAACCGTGGATAGCCCAGCTTTACAGGGCCACATTGAACCAGACAGGTGGGCTACAAGCCAGGACGAGAGTTTCGTCGTGATGAGGCCGCCAAAGTGGGCATGGCTGTATGCTGCCCTGCCGCCGCCTCTTAAGAGAAGCGAACTGTTCATCGTGCGCCGTCGAAACCGCTGCCCGCGGCCCTGAATGGCGCCTCTCGCCAAACCTGGTTCACGAATCCAGACCCATGGGCCAACCCACCCGACGCAGTTTGATCGTATGCAGAATTGGCGTGCTTTCGCTCCAGCCGTCTATCCGAACACCTTTACCGCGAAATCCAGAAAGCTGCGCAGCTTCGGCGTCATTCGGCGGTCCGGGGCGTAGAGGATATGGAGTGGACGGGTTGGCGGTTCGTAGTCCGGTAATAGGCGCACAAGCCGGCGGGCAGCCAGATCAGCCTCCACCAGTTCAAGCGGCTGCAGCAGGATGCCCTGCCCAGCCACCGCAGCCATGCGCAGGGCTTCACCGCTGTCTGCCATCAGCCGTCCGGTCACCGGCACGGTGACGCGGCCATCGGCACTACAAAAATCCCAATGTGTTCGTAGAGAGGTATGGGAGAAGCCGAGGCATTGATGTTGCTGCAGATCCATCGGGTGATTCAGCGCCGGACAATTAGTGAGATAAGTCGGCGCCGCACATAGTACGAGTTGATAAGGCCGCAAGGTGCGGGCCATCAGGCTGCTATCGGCCAATTCGCCCACCCGGAACACGGCGTCGTAGCCCTCATCAATCAGGTCAACCGTGCGGTTCGCGAGCGTGAGGTCCACAGTGACGTCCGGGTGGGCCGCCAGGTAGTCGGTCAGTGATGGCGTTAAGGCATGGATTCCAAAAGTGACCGGCGCGTTGACTTTGAGTCGACCGCGCGGTGTGGCGCGGGTCTCGGCGACAAGTGATTCGGCGGCTTCCACCTCGGCAAGAATGATTCTGGCCCGCTCGTAAAACGTCCTGCCGATTTCCGTCAGGCTATGGCGCCGGGTCGTGCGGCGAAGCAATCGAACGCCCAGGTGCTGCTCCAGCATCTGGACATGCTTGCCAACCAGTTGGGGGGAGGTCCGCAGAGCGTCTGCTGCCGCCGAGAACGAGCCGGCCTCGACGGTCTTGACAAAGATCTGCATGGCAGCAAGACGGTCCATTAGAAATATCTCGTTTGCAGTAAATCAGCGCTTTACCAATTTATCGCGTCTTGTTTGCTGCCGTACAGTGTGTCCATCACGCTTCACGGACAGGAAGACATAGTGCGGAGCGCGATTCTGGAGGCACTCGGCACATGAGTTTCCCATACTTTTTTTGAGAGGCCGAGCATATTATGACGGTAGAAACAAACAAACTAATCATGTCCCGCTTTGTGGACTTCATTAACACCGCCAGCGAGCAACTCGCCAAAGAGCTCATTTCTCCTGACGCAATATTCCATGTTCCGGGTCGGCCAGAGCCCGTGGTGGGTCCGGCCGGCTATCTTGAGATCATAGGCATGATGTGCGGTGGATTTCCGGATATTCAATGGACGCTGGAAGAGTTGGTCGCTGAAGGTGAGAAAGTGGCAGCTCGATTCACGATGCGTGGTACGCACCAGGGCACCTTCTTCAACATTCCTCCCACAGGCAAGAAAATTGAAGTTCAAGCGACGAACTTCTACCGGTTGTCTGGTGGGCAATTTGTCGAAGAGCGCGGGCAACCCGATCTGCTTTCCTTGCTTCAACAGATCGGCGCTGTTCCGACGTAACCCCATTGGAGCTATTCGTCACGATACGCAAGGGACGTGCCGATTAGCGTGCCCATTCTGCCGAACCATTGATGTACCTTGGTGACCATCTCGGTGATGGCCGGCTCGCTTCCTTTCAGTTGGGAACGGCGTAGTCCACCTGCTGTCGCCAAATACGGACACCCTCCAGTGCGTCGCGCACTGCGGTATGGGCGGGGTGATCGGCATAGGCGCGCAACGCGGACACAGACTCGAAATCGGACAGCAGCACGACATCAGCGGCGTAGTCGATACGGCTGATGTCCACGCCAACCTCGATTTGCAGCAGCCCGGGAACGCGGCCGGCCAGGCTCTCGAACTGGCGCCTCACCAGTTCGCAGGCGGCCTGGCGTTCGGCGTCGCTGCCGGCCGCGACCTTCCACATGACTATATGACGGATCATGCGCGGCTCCTGAAAGGTGGAATCACTGTGACGGGAATTAGCATCGGTTGAGGACAAAGTCATGGTGCAAGGTGTAGTAGGGTTGATCCAGTTCAGACCCGTCGGGGGCGATGCCGGCCGGGTGCGAGATCCAGTTGGAGACTAGGGTCGAACGGACACCGAACACGGCATCTGAGTCGAGATACGGGCCATCGCTGCGGAAGATATGTGTGATCAGCCGCTCATAGCTTTCGGCTTCGATCTTGAAGTGCAGGTGCGCCGGCCGCCACGGATGACGCTCCAGAGCCTGCAGCATGCGGCCTACAGGACCGTCATAGGGAATCGGATAAGGCACGGCCAGGATCGAGCGGAAATGGAAAGCACCCGTGGCATCCGTGCGGACCCTGCCCCTGCCCTGAAGGTGATCGAGCCCGGCACGCTGGACATCGTAGAAGCCTTCGTCATCGGATTGCCAGACTGCCACTTCCGCACCGGCGACCGGTTCGCCGCCGAGTCCCCTGACGGTCCCGGAAACGAAGCACGGGATGCCACGGGCTCCATTGGCGATATCCCCGCCGTTCTCCACGACGGGCGAGTCTTCCACGTAGAACGGGCCGAATACCGTGGCCTCGGTGCAGCCAGGCGGTTTGCGGTTGTTCAATGCAGTCACCAGCGTGGAGAGACCCAGTGTGTCGGAGAGCAGGATGAACTCCTGGCGCTTGTCGTCGCACATCTGGCCGGTTTCGGTCAGGAAGCGGATCCCTTGATGCCACTCCGCTTCCTTCAACTCCACTTCACGGGCAAATTCGTGGAGGTGCTTGACCAGACTCTCCATAATCTTGACCAGGCGCGGATTCCCCGACCGGTTGGCTGCGAGCACGGCCTGGGTGATGCTGACTTCGTCGATGTCTTTCATTGTCACCATGATCCCGATGAAGGTGTCGTGGCGTCCGCAGCGGCGGACGCCCACCGGCTACTTCAGTTTGAACAGCTTGATGGCATTGCCGCGGCCGATCTTCTCGCGATCCGCCTCGCTGATACTCGCGTGGTCAAACCACTTCGCGGCATGATCGACGTTCTCGAATGGCCAGTCCGTCGAGAACAGGATGCGGTCCGCGCCGACCTCCAGAATGGCATCGATCAGCGTCTGGTTGTGGAAATTGCCGGATGTGGTCAGATGGAAGTTCCGTTGGAAATAGTGGCGGAAGCTCTCCTGCGCGGGATAAGACTTGGGGGTGTCGACCCAGGCATTGCGGTTGTCCATGCGCCACAGGCTGTACGGCAGTCCCTCGCCCAGGTGGCCGAGGACGATCTGCAACGCGGGATGCCGGTCGAACAGACCGGAAGCCATCAGGCGCAAGGCGTGGACCGCGGTCTCCTGCCCGAATGCCCACGTCGGACCCAGCAGCCAGGGGTGACCTTCGTAGATCTGGGCCCATGATGCGATCGGGTTGCGCGGATGCAGGTAAAACGGAACATCCAGTTTTTCCACGGCAGCCCAGAACGACGCGTATTGCGGCGCGTCGTAGTAGACGACGTTCTCGGGTGAATCGATCTGCGAGAAGCCGTTGACCAGCGCCCCGCGCATGCCCAAATCCCGGATGCAGCGCGTGAGCTCCGTCGTGGCGAAGTCCGGATCCTGCAGTGGCAGTGCCGCCAGCCCCTGGAACCGGTCTGGACGCCGCGCCACCTGCTCCGCCAGAAAATCGTTGGCACGGACCGCCAGCTCGCACGCCTTCTTGCGATCGGGGATCGCCTGAATCGCTGGCGCATTCAGGGACAACAGCATCATCTCCATGCCGTTCTCGTCCATCTGCCGCAGGCGGTCATCCTGGATGTCGAGCAGCCGCCGGCTCAATTCCTTCCAATAGTCGCCAGGGACGAAGCCAGCGGAGTCGTTGAGCGTCTCGGGAATGGCGAAATGCTCTTCCAGTCCAATCTTTCCTTGCATGGTGTTCCTTATTGTCGAATCTAAGGTCCCGGGATAGGTCCGGTGAACGTGAGGGAGGCGTCGTCGATGCGGCTCAGTACTGCCCCTTGGCCTCCAGGCCAAGCAAATGCTGGCCGGCCATTGAAGACACCGCATCCCAATTCAGGCTGATGTGCTTGGCGATGGCATTGCCGTCACGCCAGAGGCGCTGGATCGGCTGCGACAGCGCCAGGCCGTTGCCGCCCGTGTTGTCGAAAATGGCATTGATCGAATCGCGAGCGAGCCGCGCGGCGAAGGCATGGTCGAGTCGGTTGCGGATACGTGTATCGACGTCGATTTCCTGGCCAGCCAGGGCAAGTCGCTCTACTTCGGCCACGTCGCGATAGATCAGCAGGCGGGCGGCATCAATCATCGCCGATGCTTCTGCGACCCGAGACTGGACCGGGAAAAACTCTGCAAGGCGGCTGCCTCCTCCCGCCACCGCGCCACGCGTGACGCGCGAGCCCGCGGCGGCAAGGAAGGCATCGATAGCGCCTTGCGCCGCGCCCAGTATCGGCGACACCAGACACACCGGCAGCGCCGACAAGAAAGGGATGCGGTAAAGCGGATTGGTGTTCATCACCGCGCCGGGCGGCAGGTTAGATGAGGCTTGAGCGAATGTCAGCTTCCGATGAGCCGGCACCAGCGTGGGGACCTTGATGTCGACAGCCTTGGAGCCGGTGCCCGCCTGGCCGGCCGTGAACCAGTCGTCATGGATTGTCCATTGCTCACGCGGGACGAGCAGGAACCCAGCATGTGGCACCGGTGTCTCGTCGTCCGGCGCGAACTGCACGCCGATCAACGCCCACTGGGAATTGTCGATATTCGAAGCCCAGTGCCATCTGCCCGCGACGACGTAGCCGTCCTGAACGCGCTCGGCCTTTACCGTCGGGGCATAGGAGCCGCACACGATAGCATCCGGATTGGTACCCCAGACGTCCTCCTGAGCCTGAGCCGGAAAAGTGCCGAGAAGCCACTGGTGGACGCTGCCCAACGAGCAGCCCCAGGCCGACGAGGGGCAGCCTCGCCCGAGCTCGCTGATGATGTCCACGAATGCCGAGAAACCGTACTCGTAGCCGCCGAAGCGCGCAGGCTGCATGAGCCGGAAGAAGCCTGCGTCGCGAAAGAGCGCCGTGGCCTCTTCGGAGACGCGCCGTGCCTCTTCAGTCCGCCGGGCATGCGGCCTCAGGAAGCCTTCAGAGATCTCCCTGGCGCGCTCCATCAACCTGGAGAGCTCGGGCGCACTCGCCACTGGCGAGTGCCTGCCTGGGGCGCCTGCCGTATCCACGCGGGAGGCCTGGGTGGGGTTGGGGGAATCGTTCATCGCTGCACTCGTTTCGGGACATGGCGTCGTTGCCTGCCTGAAATCTACGTCCAGTTATTTGCAAACGCAAATATTTTTACGTAAGGAGTTACCCTGGTTCGAGTGCTTTTCTAGGAAGTGAATGCGGCGTTGCGCCGCACCAGCACCAGGGAAAGCTGGAATTTGGCGCCAACATAGGGGATTCCCCCTTAGGAAAAACCCCGAGGCAAGAATTCTGCTCAGAGCAGGCGCGAGAATCTATACTCTTAATTAACTTGCAAACGCAAATATATAGATGCTAGCCGGCAAGCGGCGAAAGGTTGGAATACATGCGTACTAGCATCTGCTTGAGCACCTTAACTTCCTCCGCGCTGAAGCCAGCGATGACCACCCTTTCGAACAAGGCGCCAAGCGGGATGGTCTGGGAAGCGAGCTGGGCACCCGGGGCAAGCAGTTGAATTTTGATCGAACGCGCATCCGCAGTGTCGCGGCGGCGGGCAACCAGGCCCTTTTCCTCGAGCGAAGTGATCAGGCGCGACAGCGTGGAGACGTCGATGCTGGTGTGCTCCGCGAGTTCAACAATGGCCTGCTCGTCGCGGTGCGAGAGTGAGGCGAGTACGCGGTAACCGGGCAACGTAATGTCGAACTGCCGCAGGTACTTCGAGAAGGCTACGCCAATGCCTACACCAGCACGATTGAGGAGATACGGCACCGATTGCTCTAGGTCGAATCCCTCCGGAACGGCAGCAATAGCAGGCTCGATGCCCCGGGATTTCGGCTTCGCTTCTCGAGCAACGGACTGAGTACTTTTTTTGGTCGGCTTCATGCTGGCGGGTCGGTGGCTGTCCATACAGCGTCGCAGTGTCGGTGCGAAGTGAATTTTAGCATGCACATGCATGTAAGCCTGAGCGGCACCACCGTTTCGGGAACAAACTCTGAGGAGACTATCATGAGCTGGGAAAGTGCATGGGCCACTTCGCCGGGCGATCTGCCGAACGGCAAACTAGCAGCGCCGGACTTCGATCCGCGCGATCTGCGCAACGCATTGGGGCGCTTTGCTACCGGGGTATGCCTGATCACAACCATGGGATCCGACGGCAAGCGCGAGGGCCTGACCGCGAATTCATTCAGCTCCGTTTCGCTGGAGCCGCCCATCGTCCTGTGGAGCTTGCGTCGGGGCGCTGGCAGCCTGGCCACGTTTATTACCGCAGAACACTTCTGCATCAACGTGCTGCATGCCGATCAGATCGATATCTCCCGCCACTTCTGCCGGCCCCAAATGGACAAGTTCACGGAAATCGAGGACGCATTCGATAGCGGAATCGGGAGCCTGCCCACGCTCAAGGGAGCGCTGGCGACGTTCGAATGCAAGCGCATCTCCCACCAGGTCGTGGGCGATCACGTGATCTTCTACGGCCTCGTGCAGCGCTACACCTACTGCGATGCGAATCCCCTCGCCTTCCACGCTGGCAACTATGCCTGCCTGCAACCGGCTTGATGCCGCCATCGGCCCTTTACCTGGATAGAACCATGGACCGTACAAGTACTTCGTTGGCGGGGACGCGAGTGGCCACGCGCGCAGTTCCCGGTGAGGTTGCCTTCTGGTGCGCCCTCGTTGCACTGCTGGATGGATTTGATACGCAGGCCATCGCCTATGTCGCCCCCGTGCTCGCAGAGGCCTGGCGCATTCCTGCGGCATCTTTCGGCCTGGTGTTCGCGGCTGGCTTGCTGGGTCTGACCGTCGGCACACTCTTCGTCGGACCCTATGCCGACAAGATTGGCCGAAGGCCCGTGATCATTGGGTCGACTATCGTATTTGGCGGCTTCGCCCTGGCGACGGCCTACGCCGGCTCCATCGAGCAGGTGCTGGTGCTGCGCTTCCTGACCGGCATCGGGCTGGGCGGAGCCATGCCGAATCTGATTGCCCTGACCTCGGAGGTGTCGTCACCCACAGCCAGGGCGCGTATGGTGACCATCATGTTTTCGGGCTATCCGCTCGGGGCCGTGGTTGGCGGCTTCGTCAGCGCCGCGCTGATCGGGAAGTTTGGCTGGCAAGTCGTTTTCTACCTGGGTGGCGGATTACCGCTGCTGGTGGCCCTGGGTCTGCTTCTGCGGCTCCCCGAGTCTCCGAGCTTCGGCGCCATGTCGCAAAAGACCATCACGCAAGAGCCGACCTCCGGCGTAGTAACTCCCCCAAGCGTATCCGAGCTGTTCCGGAGCGACCACCGCCGGACCACGCTTCTGGTTTGGCTCGCCTACTTCTGCACGCTGTTGGTTGTGTTCACGATGACGGCCTGGCTTCCGACGCTCCTCAAGCAACGGGGGATGAGCGTGTCGCTTTCCATCGTTACCACTGCGCTCCTGAACCTGGGCGGGGTAGTGGGCGGCGCCCTGCTAAGTGCGTCCGTTCGTCGTTTCCACCCTTTGTCACTGATCGCCGCGTCCTACGCGGCCGCCGTGTTCGGAATCATCGTCGTCGCGGCAAGCGGTGGCAACAGCCAGTTGCTCATGATCGCAACCTTCCTGACGGGTGCCGGCCTGGTCGGCTCACAACTCCTGATGAACGGGGTCGTAACGGAACTCTATCCGACGCGCATTCGCGTTACCGCGGTGGGATGGGCTCTTGGCGTGGGGCGCGTCGGAACGGTGCTGGGGCCCTTGATTGGCGGGTTCCTCCTGTCACAAGGGTGGAGCTATCTGGCCATGGTCGCCTGGATGGCCGCGCCAACAGCAGTCGCAGCCCTGGCCGCACTCCTGCTTCGCCGGCAGGCCGCGGCCAAGCGCGAACACGCTGCTTGACACTTCTCTGAGTAACCAATGACGCAGTAACACACTGGTCGGCCACCGCGCCGGCCTGGGTCACTGCGTGCCTAAATCAACTAGAACAAGAATGGAGGAGACATGAAATTCAGCATTCTGGCGGCCAGCGTGGCCTTTGCAGTGCCTTGCGCCGTCAAAGCGCAAAATGTGACGCTATACGGCGTGGTCGACACTGGCATCGAGTACGTGAATCACATAGGCGCAGGCAACAGCAGCGTGGCGCGCATGGACAATCTGTCCGGCACGGTGCCCTCGCGATGGGGCATGCGCGGTACCGAAGATCTCGGCAGCGGCCTTAAGGCCGCGTTCGCGCTCGAATCAGGCTTTGCGCCAGACTCAGGTGTGTCGAACCAGGGCGGCAGGCTGTTTGGGCGCCAGGCTTGGGTAGGCCTTACCGGACCGTGGGGCCAAGTAGCACTTGGGCGGCAGTACACCATGCTGTTCTGGTCGACGCTCGACGCCGACATGCTGGGACCGAACACGTTCGGCTCCTCGTCTCTGGACAGCTACCTGCCGAATGCTCGCGCGGACAACGCCGTCTCATACAAGGGCACGTTTGGAGGCGTGACACTTGGCGCAACCTACAGTTTCGGGCGAGACGGCGCCAATGCTGGGCCAGGACCGGCCGGCACCAACTGCGCCGGCGAGAATCCCGCCGATCACCTCGCTTGCAGAGAGTGGTCGGCGCTGCTGAAGTACGATGCAAAAGCATGGGGCGCAGGCGTGGCCTATGATTCGCTACGTGGCGCGCCAGGGGCGTTCGCAGGTCTTACCAGCAGCGGGCTGAAAGACGATCGCCTGTCGGTCAACGGCTACGCCAATATCGGCGTGGCCAAGCTGGGCGGAGGCTGGATCCGGCGCGACAACAATGGCAGTACTTCCACGCCCCTCAGCGATCTCTGGTACGGCGGCATCTCGTACGCCGTGACACCAGCATTCAGTGTCGACGGTGAGGTTTTCCACCTGCGCTACCACAGCAGCGCCAATAAGGCCTGGCTATACGCGGCGCGCGGAACGTACGCGTTCTCCAAGCGGACCTCCGTGTACGCAACGGCTGGCTTCATCGACAACCGGGGGAGCCTGGCCTTGTCGGTCAGTTCGGGGGCGACGGGGTCGAATCCGGCGCCGGGCCGCAATCAACTCGGCGCCATGTTTGGCGTGAAGCATATCTTCTGAGGGGTGAATGACAGATGAGAAGAGCGGGCTCTCGCGCCAGCTCCTCTCGCTTCGGCTTCAGCAATCATTATTGGTGAACCCAGGGGGGCTTCTTGGCTGCGACGACTGCAGTTGCCCGATCCAACCATTGCGAGCACCGAACCGCGCAACCATTCTCGGTCATTTGCTCCGCAGCGAAGACCAGCTTTAGAGACGACCGCACGGTCATTCGCCAACGCGCCATGAAAAGCGACTTTCCAATCGCTCGTGGGCCTACCAAATGGGCGCCCATGCCAACACGACTGTGTTTGCTTTTCACCCAATGCGCAGCCGCTGAATATCACGCAATGGAGGCGCGCCGAAAAGGCGTGCATATTCTCGACTGAACTGTGATGCACTTTCATACCCAACTTGCAGGCTTGCACTTCCCGCGTCGAGGTTTTGGCTGAACATTAGCTGACGCGCTTGCTGGAGACGCAATTGCTTCTGGTACTGGAGCGGGCTCGTGCCAGTGATGGCGCGAAAATGCTGCCGAAACGTAGATGGGCTCATGTGCGCAGTCGCCGCAAGTTTGTCGACGTGCAGAGTCTGAGCGAAATTCAACTTGAGCCAGGCCACCGCCCTGGCGATCTGTTGACTCGGTGAACCTGTCGCTACCAGCTTTCGAAGTGCCGGGCCATTGCCTCCCGCCAGCAGGCGTACGGCGATCTCCCGTTGAATCAACAAGGAGACTTGGGGTATCAGCTTTGGCTCATCGAGCAATCGAACGAGGCGGATCAACGCATCCAGAACGTGCGCCTCAAGGTCACTGAATGAAATTGCCCGGTCCGAACTCTCCTTCGGGGGCTGCGCCAATTCCATCTCGGCCGCCAGTTGCACGATGACGCGCGGATCCATAGCCAGCATCAGGCCAAGAAACGGAGCGGCCGGCGTAGCTATGGTCACATTTGACACGACCGGCAGGTCGATAGTGGTCAACATGGATTGCCCGGGACCATAGTTGAATACGTCATCACCGAGCATGACCTGCTTGCCGCCCTGAGCGACAACACCCAGGCCGAACCCGTAGATGCACGGCATGGGTTCTGCGGCGGCGCTCCTGCGGTGGAGAGTCAAGCCTGAAATTGCAGTGGAGTAGTCGCCATCGCTTTGGGCAACCCGGCTGATTGCCTCCACGAGGGCATCAATGCCCGCAGCCTTGACGGGAATACTCTTGCTGTCGCTCGCGTTCATCGTCCTTTTCGGCCCTCGGTTTGCTGTTCGGAGTCTAGCACCGGGCTGAAGCCAACCTACCCTGATGGCGCGCTATTCGCCGGATTGTGCAAAAAGTGGCGCAAATCTGGCAAACGGTTTCGACGCCTGATCCCTCAGACTGGCTCCCGTTGATGCTTACCCGGAGCTTTCCAGATGCCGTCCCTTTTCTCGCCCTACACCTTGAAGGGCGTCACCCTTCGTAATCGTATCGTCGCCTCCCCCATGTGCCAGTACATGGCTGAGGATGGGCACCTCAACGACTGGCACCAAAGTCACTATGCGACGCTGGCCCGCGGCGGCGCTGGACTCGTCATCGTTGAAGCCACGGCCGTGTCGCCGGAGGGACGGATCACGCCTGGCGATGTGGGCCTGTGGGGAGATTCTCACATTGCAGGCCTCGCATCTGCGGCCAAGGCCATCAAGGCCGGCGGCGCCGTAGCGGGTATCCAGATTGGCCACGCCGGTCGCAAAGCCGGCTGCACTCCGCCCTGGGAGGGCGGTGCGCCGCTGAACGAGAAGGACCCGCGAGCCTGGCAACCGGTGGCGCCAAGCGCGTTGCCCTTCATGCCCGCCAGTGCGCATACGCCACGCGAGATGCGCGTTGAGGACATCCAAGACACGCAGCAGCACTTCGTAGATGCCGCACGCCGCGCCCTGCAGGCTGGATTCCAGTGGCTGGAACTTCATTTTGCCCATGGCTTTCTCGGGCAGAACTTCCTGTCCACTCACTCCAATGCGCGGGACGACCACTACGGCGGCTCGCTGGAGAATCGCGCCCGCTTTCTGATCGAGACAGTGGCCGCAGTGAGGAAGGTATGGCCGGAAAACCTTCCGCTAACTGCGCGCCTGGGTGTTGTGGAATTTGACGGCCGCGAAGACGAAACGCTCACGGATTCCGTTCAGGTCCTGAAGTGGCTCAAGGATGCCGGCCTGGATCTCGTCGACGCGGGACTTGCCCTGTCGATCTCGGAAGAACAAGTGCCATGGGGGCCCAATTTCTTGGTGCCCTACGCACAACGGATTCGCGCGCAAACCAGTCTGCCAGTTGCAACGAGCTGGCAGATCACCAGCGCGCAAGAGGCCGACACCTTTGTTCGTGAGGGGCAACTGGACCTCGTCTTCTTAGCGCGTACCCTGCTGGCGAATCCGCATTGGCCTTTCCATGCGGCGCGCGATCTCAAGCTCGAGAATGCGGCGTCGGTGCTGCCCACACCCTACGCCTTCTGGTTGCAGAACTGGGCCAACTGAGATCGGCAGGCTCGCGCGAATGAAAGTCTACGGAGAATCGAACCAGCATGAGCAAACTCAACGTCAACGGCCGTGAGCACACGGTAGACGCCGATCCCGGCACGCCCATTCTATGGGCCCTACGCGACACACTTGGCATGACCGGCACGAAGTTCGGCTGCGGTGCCGCGTTGTGCGGCGCTTGCACCGTGCATCTGGACGGGCAAGCCATCCGCTCGTGCATCACGCCGATCTCAGCCACTGAGGGCAAGAAGATTGGCACCATCGAGGCCGCCACCGATGGCAGCGACCGGCTCGGAACCGCTGTGCATGCGGCGTGGGTCAAGCACGACGTGGCGCAGTGCGGTTACTGCCAGAGCGGGCAGATCATGAGCGCTATCGCCTTTCTGAAATCGCTACGTCGCGGCAAGCAACCAACCGCCGCCGAGATCGATGCCGCCATGGCGGGCAATATCTGCCGATGTGGCACCTACGCCCGCATCCGCGCCGCGGTGGCCGATGCCGCCAAGTCCGTCGCCTGAAGGAGCCGCCATGTTGCCCAATTTTGACTACAGCGAAATGCCGCGCGCCCTTCTGCATATGCTGGAGCGAGACCACGCCGACAACGCCGCCAGGCTGTCGCGCCGTAGCTTCCTGAAACTGACGGGCACTGCCGGCCTGGCGCTCGGTGCCTTCCCGCATCTGGCGATAGGACAAGCTACCGGAAACGGCCACGCTACGAATGCCCTGAAGCCGACGCAGCAGCCCTTGGCCTTCGTGCAAATTTCCCCAAATGGCGAAGTCATGGTGACCATCAACCGGCTTGAGTTCGGCCAAGGCGTACAGACCGCGTTGCCGATGATTCTCGCCGAGGAGCTGGACGCCGACTGGAACCTGGTGCGTAGCCGGCACGGCTCGAACGACGCGGCCTTCGTCGACCCGCTATTCGGCATTCACCTTACCGGTGGCTCCCATTCGGTCAAGAACAGCTTCACGCAGTACCGAGAACTCGGTGCGCGAGCCCGCGCGATGTTGCTTTCTGCCGCGGCAGCACGCTGGAACATAGACGTGTCGACGCTGCGTACCCGGGCCGGGGCTGTGCTGGGCCCGGGCAGCAGGAAGCTGACCTACGGCGAGCTGGCCGAGGCCGCCATGGCCCTGCCCGTGCCCGAGAACGTCACCCTCAAGAGCCCGCAGGACTTCCGCATTATTGGGCGCCCCACGACACGCCTCGACGCGCGCGCCAAGAGCAGTGGGCGTCAGGACTTCGGCATTGACGTGCATCTCCCTGGTCAGCTCACCGCTGTGGTGGCGCATCCGCCAGTGTTCGGCGCCCGGCTGAACACGATGGACGATAGCGCCGCGCGCGCCGTCAAAGGGGTGAGGGCCGTGCTGCGCGTGCCGCTGGACCGCGGCGGCGAAGGCATTGCGGTGGTGGCCGACGGCTACTGGCCTGCCAAGCAGGGGCGCGACGCACTGAAGTTGCAGTGGGATACGGGCGCAGTGGAAAAGGTGGACAGCGAACGGTTGCTGGCCCAGTACCGCGACCTGGCCCGTCGTCCCGGGCCGCGCCAGTTCGACGCCGACATGGCATCCCTGGCCACCGCTGCGCACCAGCTCGAAGCCGAGTTCGTGTTCCCCTACCTGGCCCACGCACCGATGGAGCCGCTGAACTGCACCGTCCAACTGTCTGACGGGCATGCCGAACTGTGGGTCGGCACCCAGTGCCCGGGTCTCGACGGTATCGCCGCCGCGCGTGCGCTGGATCTCAAGCCCGAGCAGGTGAAGATCCATGTGCAAATGGCGGGGGGCGGCTTTGGCCGGCGTTTCGTGGGCACCAGCGACTATGTGGTCGAGGCCTGCGAGGTCGCGAAGGCCGCTCGCGCCGCCGGCATGAACGCGCCGGTGCGCACGCTCTGGAGCCGCGAGGACGACATAAAAGGCGGCTACTACCGCCCCATGCACCTGCACCGCGCGCGCATCGGCTTCGATGAGCGCGGCAAGGTGCTGGCCTGGGACCACGTCATCGTTGGTCAATCCATCACGACCGGGACTGTGTTCGGGGAATTCCAGATAAAGAACGGCATCGACGCCACGGCCACGGAGGGTATGCGTGCTCCCTACCCGCTACCGATGCGCCTGACTGTTCACCACCCCAAGCTAAACGTACCGGTTCTGTGGTGGCGCAGCGTGGGTTCCACCCATACCGCATACGTCATGGAAACCTTGCTGGACGAGATTGCGCGCGCCACCAAACAGGATCCGGTGGCGTACCGCATGGGCCTGTTCGGTGACAAGAATCCGCGGCACCGCGCCGCATTGCAACTGGCGGTGGACAAGAGCGGCTACGGCAAGAAGCAATTGCCTTCGGGCCGCGCCTGGGGTGTCGCTGTTCACGAGTCCTTCGACTCAGTGGTGGCTTACGTCGTGGAGGCCGCGGTGCGGGATGGCCGTCCGGTGCTGCACCGCGTTACCGCTGGCGTGCATTGCAACCTGGTAGTGAATCCTCGGACGGTGGAGGCGCAGGTGCAAGGTGCGGCGGTCATGGCTCTGTCCATGTGCATGGCAGGCTCGGCCATCACGCTAAAGGACGGCATCGTCGAGCAAAGCAATTTCGGCGACTTCACCGTGGCGCGCATCACGGATACCCCCGCATTCGATGTCCACATCGTGCCCAGCGCCGACCCACCCACCGGCATGGGCGAACCGGGCCTGCCGCCGCTCGCACCAGCGTTTGCCAACGCCATTGCGCGCCTCACCGGCAAGCCCCAGCGGCAGTTGCCCTTCAACTTGGCCTGACCGGACGTTATTGGGAGATTCCGGTCTCCTCTGTGTGCACACCCCGCTGGGCTGATCTGGCAGACGCCGGGGCTGCACGTCTGCCAGATCGCTTGGGCATCGTTTCGTCTTGCCCACCGTGCTTGCTTGCCGCTCTCGATGTTCTTCTTTCGACATCCCACCTTCAGAACACATCTGCAGCGAATTTTCAAACAGGCTCTCAGAACTTGTGGCGAATGCCTGCGGCGACACCGAGCATATTGCTTTGGCCGCTGGCAAGCGTGTAGCTATTGCCAAGGGAAAGGCTGTTCGCGTAGGCGATCATCGCGGAATCCAGTCCCAGGCCCGCGTTCTTTGCATATGCCGTGGTCAAGTAGACATCAGTCCGCTTGGAGAGGGCGTAGTCGGCGATGAAAGCAACTTGCCATGGGTTCGGGGTCGACGTGTTCGCGAAAAAGCGTTTGACGTGGTCATAGTTGTATTCGAGCGTCAGGCCAAGCGCCGGCGTCACCTGGTAGTTGGCGCCGATCCAGTAGAGGTCGTCGCGTTCAAGCAGGCTGCCATTCTGGTCCCTGTTCTGGCCCCAGCGGTAGCCGCCCATGATCTTTGCCTGGCCAAACGCATAGCTTCCCGCGATCGTCGCCTTCTTGAAGCTTCCACTCCCGAGGACAGCAGCATTCAAGGGGTTCGAAACGGTGGGATTGAACTGGTCGTAAGCAACAGCCACGCCGACAGGGCCGGCAATGTAGGTCAAAGCCGCACCATAGGCGGTATCGCGACGGAACTGGCCAGGGACTTCACCGTTGCCGCCTAGAAGCGGGCCATTGGCCACCGTCGTCGGCAACGCCAGGCCGGTACCGAAGGACCAGTGTGCCAGTGCGGTGACCGGGCCGAACCGACCTGTGTACTTGATGGTGTTGTCCTCGCGGAAGTTCGCGCCTGTCAGCATCACGATCGGCTCATACTGCGTGGCAAAAGCTGCGGGTACAAAGTTTGCGAGGCCTTCGAACATCGACGTGTACTGACGGCCAAAAGTCAGTTGGCCAAACTGCGAGCTTTGCATGCCCACATAGGCTTGGCGACCGAACAGGCGGCCGCCCTGCTGCGACGTGCCGGCATCCAGGTTAAAGCCGCTCTCCAAGACAAAAATGGAATTCAGCCCGTTGCCGAGATCTTCCACGCCACGCAAGCCCCAACGCGATCCAGACAGGCCGCCAGAGTCCATTCGGTAGACATTGTTTGACGGGCCCGCATTGAACTTGTTGGCTGCACTGGGCACCGCGCCAACATGGCTAGCAAATTCGACGTTCATATCCGCCACGCCATAAAGCGTCACGCTGCTCTCTGCGTATGCGCCGCCGGTGCAGATTGCGCCCGCAGCGATGAGTGCACCATGAAACGTGCTCCGCTTGCTGAATGATCCCATTGTCTCTTCTCCTTTGGTTTATTTCTGCGCCCCTGGCGTCCTCGTTGACCCGTGGCACCGCGACTACGGCAACGCTATGGGAGTGGGGTCGCGTACTAGATCCACTAGATCGAACGTCACATTCGCTGCCGCGATCACAGCGAACGAAGCGTTCGTGTCCAGCCCGGCTGTCCATAGGCCGGCCATCGCCACCAGAGAATCTCCGCGCGGGTCATCTTGTTCGATCCGCATCATGAAACGTTCGATCACAGCCAGCGCGCTTCAGTAGCGTTCCTTACCGATCAATGCCCTATTCCGGCCTCGGGTGCAGGCAATGATATCAGCCAGAAATCTTTCTTGTCGACATAAATAACATTGAATGAAATGCGTTGAACGCCGCAAGCGCGCGCAGTTGGCCTTCGCGCGGCTCTGAGGCGACCCCGCGGTCACTGCTATGCTTATTCATTGGGAGATTGCCCTGAGGTGGCGCGCATCGGCAGGTGCTTTGGCTCGTTCTCCCGCGTGCGCAGCAGGTGAATAAGCAGCCGGTCTTGCCGGCGCCGAGGAGCCCGTGCCGTTCTGAGGAATTCGATTCGGGTAAAGCCCCGTTCAACACACAGCGGCGCTTGAGACTCTGCTAACCCGCGCTGATTTCTCCCGTTGGCACAGCCGCAGCCTCGCGGGAGCCATACTTGCGAGCAGATATCGCGATCTTCGCTGGCAGCCTGCTGATAGAGAGGATAACTGGAGAGCGATGGCGGGCAGTCTTGCCCGCGCGCGCTTGGAAGGCCTACGCCGGCACAGCGCTGCGGCCGGCAGCGCCGCCCTTGCCTTTCTGGACGCCGGATGACAGGGCACGGACGGCAGCTTCGCGGGAATTTCCGATGCGCTTGTGCGCGGTCTGCAAGACCGCTTCGATGTCCCGCTTGATTACAGCGCGCTGCAGAGCACGCCAGGTCTTGAAGGAATTCTCCAGCGAGCCGGGATGGGCTGCGAGCCCCAGCCGCACATAGCGCAGGACCCGCAGCGAGATAGAGTTCAGCACCTCCCCTACCAGCCGGTTGCTGGACAGATCTGCCATGGCCATGTTTGCCAGGAAGGTCACGCTGATATAGGCGTCTACCGATTCCTCGGCGGCCTTGCTGAACTGCGGAATGAATTGCTCGAACAACGCTTCCAGCGCGTCCGCACGCTCTTCCATCAACTGCCTGAGCAGGATCTCGAACAGCGCGTCCCGCACGACGTAGATATCCCGCAGGTCCTGGGCATTGGGCTCGGTGACGATGGCGCCGCGCCGGGGACGGAACTCAATCAAGCGCTCCCGCTCCAGAATGCGCAAGGCCTCGCGCACAGGAGCGCGGCTGACCGCCAGGACCTCGCTGATGTCTTTCTCCAGCAAGCGCTGGCCTGCGTGGATCACGTCGATCGTAATCAGGCCCGCCAGCCGTACCGCAATCTGGTCAGCTACGGATGCCGACCAGTCGCGTCCATGCATAAGCGCCTGCTCGACAGCCAGCGTGACCGGATTCTGCGGTGTTTGCGGTGCAAGCAGCGACTGCAATTCCGGCGTGTTGGTAGTCTTGAGCCTGCCCATGAGTGGTAAGTCCTTCCGATGATTGGGGAACGGGTCGGGTGCTGCCCTTGGTCGGCATTGCACCGCTTGCAGCGCCCGAGATCTTACCTTACGTGGCGAATCGGGCAGATTGCGGATACTGCCAGAGCCAACGGGACCATTGATCCTGGCAGCCGCGCGTTCCCAAAACGACAAGGGCCTGCGCAGGACGACGTCCTTGCAGGCTCGCTACGGGCCCCCGGTACATCGGGCCGCCGCAGAAACAGGGGGCCGCACGCCAGGGCAGAGACAGGGGAAGCGGAGCCAGCAAGGAGGCGCTTGACGCCCGCCGTCGCTCGCGTATTCCGATACCGCGCCTACTCGTCGGCTCCGGGAAGCGCATCGATGTTCAGGTATTTGCGCACGACGTACCCGTCATGTTCCCACGCAATCAGATCGGTCAACAGCATCGCTGCCGTGGCATAGGACAGCCGCTCGGCGAGCCAGCAGAATCCCATGCAGATCGCCCCGCCCATCCGATGGAGGTACGGGCCATTACCGGCTGGCTGATCGTCTTTCATTGTGATATCTCCCCTCGCCCATGTTCTGCGCGCACGGCCCGCAGAACATGGAAGCTTGTCACCCTGGCATCCAAGCATGCGCGGCGCTTTCCGATGGCGCTCCAGGAAAGGCGTGCCGTCCCCATGATACGGTATTTTATTTTTGTCGACAATATAAGCGCTAGCCCGCACTGGTTCCACTGAGGGTTCCGCAGAGGCTGTGGGGTCACTGAAGGTTGCTCGAACGCCTATTCGCCACGCGCCGCGCGGCTGGCCAGACGGAAGCCCTGCGGAACCCGGCAAAGAGAGCGTCAATACAAGACATGGCCTGACGCGGCTTGCGCTCTGCCGGGATTATGCTCAGGTCGGTGCCGTCTGTCGGCGCAATGTGCCGCGCGCTGCCCTGCTCTCCTTGGGGCTGCAGCCAAATTGCACGTGATACCAGCGCGAGAATCCGCTCGGCGCGGAAAAACCGAGCAGGGTCGCCACCTCCGTCAACGGACGATCGCTCTCGGTGACATGGCGTATGGCGAGTTCCGTACGAACGTCGTTAACGATCGACGAGAAGCTCTGCCCGTGTTCCGCCAGCCGGCGCTGGACCGTGCGGCACACCACGCCCAGATGCTCCGCAACCTGTTCGATGCTGCAGCGCCCGCTGGGCAACAGCAGCAGGATCATGCGCCGCACATCCTCAAGCATTGTCGCCTGCTGCGACAGGGCTGACGCGTCTATCAGCCGCTGCGCGTAGCGCCCCATGGCCGGATCCGCGGACGGGTTGCGTGCATCGAGATCGGCCTTTGCGCAGATAATGCAATTGAAGTCATAGTTGAATTCGACGCAAGGGCCAAAAAACCGCCGGTGGATACTCAGATCGCGCGGCGCGGGGTGCTCAAAGCAAACACGCCGCGGCTCCCAGTCGGGCTTGTGGAGCTGACGTATCAACCGCACCATGACACCAAGCGCCAGCTCAACCCTTTGACGCGTGGGTTGATGTGCGCTGCCAGCCACTACCACCTCGCGAATAATGACCAGTCCATCGCACTCCTCGATCGCCAGCGACAGCGCACTGTTGAGCGACGCTTGATAGCGCACCAGCATGTGAAGCGACTCACGCAGGGTCGCCTGGTCGCGGATCAGCAATCCTACCGCCCCAAGATTGGACAATAGGCGCGACTCGGCCATGCACAGCCCGAAACTCTCGTTGCCTGACATGGTTGCGGACGCCTGAAGCAGCCGTCCGACACGTTCGACGGGAATCATGATGTCCGGCTCGCTCAGTACGCTCGGACTCAACCCCGCATCAAAGAGCATCCGCACTGGGTCCAGTCCAGCGGCTCTGGCGACCTCGTTGTAGTTGGTGAGGGCCGCGGCGCGGACAAGTGACGACATTAGAGTACTGAGTAGGACATTGACATGGAATGATAAATGCCTGTCATGTACTGTCAAGCGGGAGATACCCGCGACATCCAGACTCGCAAGGATCGATCGGCCAAACCGACAATCGGAGACACGCTCATGATTCAACACCTCAAGGCGGCACCCGCAGTGGTCCGCGCAACCTCTCTAGGCAACTCGATCCGGGTCGAGCCCATCACTTGCACGATCGGTGCGGAACTCAGCAACGTCAACCTGGGCGCGGCTGCCGAGGACGACCAACAGATGGCGGAGATTCGGGCGCTGCTCCTGAAACATCGCGTGGTGTTCTTCCGCGACCAGGACATCACGCGCGCGCAGCACGTGGCCTTTGCGCGCCGCTTCGGTGAGCTGGAGGACCATCCAGTGGTAGGCAGCCATCCCGATTACCCAGGACTGGTTCAGATCTATAAGACCCCGGACAGCCCCCCCGAACGCAACGAGAATTCCTGGCATACCGATGCCACCTGGCGCGAAAAGCCTCCGATGGGCTGCGTGCTGCGCTGCGTCGAATGCCCGCCTGTAGGCGGTGACACGATGTGGGTCAACATGGTCGAGGCTTACAACCAGTTGCCCGAGGATATCAAGACGAAGATCGCCTCATTGCGCGCGCGCCACAGCATCGAGGCGAGCTTCGGTGCCGCGATGCCGATCGAAAAGCGTCTTGCGCTGAAGGCTCAGTACCCGGACGCCGAACACCCGGTTGTGCGCATCCATCCCGAAACCGGAGAGAAAGTGCTGTTCGTCAATGGAAGCTTTACGACGCACTTCACAAATTTCAATGTGCCGGCCAACGTGCGCTTCGGGCTGGACAAGGCGCCGGGTGCCGGCAATTTGCTTAGCTACCTGGTCAGCCAGGCCAACATCCCCGAATACCAAGTGCGTTTTCGTTGGAAGAAGAACAGCGTTGCATTCTGGGACAACCGTTCAACCCAGCACTACGCAGTGATGGATTATCCACCGTGCCACCGAAAGATGGAGCGTACCGCCATCATCGGTGACGCGCCTTACTGAAAGATCGACATGACCTCTACGGCACCGACCGTTCTCATCGTCCCTGGCCTGCGTGATCATGTGCCGGAACACTGGCAAACCCTGCTGGCGGCGACGCTGCCTCGCGTCGTCAGCGTCGCTCCGCTTGAGCAAGACAAGCTGAGTTGCGCTGCTCGCGTCGACGCGATCGATCGCGCTTTGGCCACCATCGAGGGGCCGGTGATCATCGTGGCGCACAGCGCAGGCGCTATGATGGTCGCCCATTGGGCCGCCCGAGGCGCCACACGGGAGATCCTCGGCGCACTGCTCGCGGCGCCCGCGGACCTCGAAACGTCCATGCCGGCAGGCTATCCGACGCTCGGCACGCTGAGCGACCACGGCTGGCTGCCGATCCCTCGCGGCACATTGCCGTTTCCGAGCATCGTTGCGGCGAGCAGCAACGATCCCCTGACGCGCCTCGATCGCGCCCGTGGCCTGGCGAAGGCGTGGGGCAGCCGCTTTGTCGAACTCGGCGAGGTCGGGCATCTGAATCCCGCTTCAGGCTATGGCGAGTGGCCGCAAGCCAAAGCGTTCATTCGCGAACTCTCGTGACCGAACCGGCGGCGGAATGCCGCCGGCCGGGAAAAAAAGAGCGGGCCCGCGGGATTTGAAGATGGCGGCGCCCGCTATAAACGATCAGCCAGACTCGACGACCGCGATCCGTATCCGTAACTGACGGACGAGCCAGATCGACGATGCCGCATACACTGGCCAACGACTGCGCAAAGGCCATTCGGACTGCAATGGCGAGCTTGCGCAGAATAATCGCTTATTAATCCGGCTGGTAGTTAATGGACTTCAGCAGCGCGGCCTGTTGCTGGTATGCCTGCTTCAGGTCCGCCATCAACTCTTCCGACGTAGCGGCGCCCCCCTGCTCCATCCCCATGTCCTTGACGTGGTTCTGCACCGCGGGTTGATTGAAATACGCCAGTGTTATCTCGCGGATTTTCTCCTGGATTGCCGGAGCGACGTCCGGGCGGGACCACACTGCGAACCACCCTGCTTGCGCCAGTTGCGGGTAGCCGAGCTCCTTGAAAGTCGGCACATCCGGCAATTCGGCAATCCGGGTCGGATAGTTCAAGGCAATCGCCTTGATCTTTCCCGCTTTGATCAGCGGCAACGAGGTAGTCACCCCATCGAACATCAGGGGCACATGACCACCCATCAGGTCGTTCAACGCCGGGGGCGAGCCTTTGTAGCCCACATGCCGCATTGGTACATGCGTGAGCTGCCCGAGCAGGATGCCCGAGGTGTGGCCCTTCAATCCCGTAGCATAGGACGCGAAAACGATACCGTCCTTCTGCGATTTGCCGTAGTCCACCAACTGCTTCAGGTTGGAGATGGGCACATCCTTGTTGGCAACCAGCACCAGCCCCGTGCGACTGATCTGGGCCAGGGGCTTCAGGTCCGTAAAAGGCTTGTAATGGACCTTGTAGGCCAACGGCGCCTCGCTCACGACACCGCCCTGGATAACCAGGAAGGTATAGCCATCCTTGCCGTTGGACTGCAAATCGCTGATCGCCAGCGCACCGGCGGCACCAGCCTTGTTTTCTACGATGACGGGCTTGCTCAATTTTTGCTGCAGGCCTTGCGCCAGCAGCCGGGCCAAGGCGTCGGCGCTGCCGCCGGCAGGCCCCGCCACCACCAGACGGATCGGCTTGCTGGGCCAAGCCTCCTGGGCCTGGGCCACGGACATGCCCCCGGCGACACCAACACCGATTACCAAGGCGCAACCGCGCCACCCCAAGTGATTGGCCTGCTTCTTCATGTCTACCCCTTTTGATTTCGATTGCGGTGCTTTGCGTGTTTAGAAAGGCTTGTTCGTCTATTCTCGGATCGCACCGGGCCAACCGGCTTGACCATTCACGACAAGTTATTACCAACTCGCGCAAGCAAGGGGAAAACCCTGCTCAGATCTCCAGAGCGTGCAGGCTGGCCCCGGCCACGGCTCCCCTGCGCCTGCGGATGACTGTCATAAATAGCCAAGTTCAAGGCGTGCAAGGTAAAGCGGGAAGTAGCGCCAGGCTAGATGATCCGATGCAAGAAGTCATAAGGAGACAGAAATTGAACATGTCTACGAGTAACGCGATGCCGGCTCGGCCGGCTGCGGCTACCACTGGTGCCCGACCCTACGCGTGGGTGGTCTTTGCATTGATGTTTTGCTTGTTACTGTCTGACTACATGTCGCGGCAGGCGATCAATGCCTTGTTTCCACTATTGAAAGCGCAGTGGCGGATTTCCGATACACAGCTCGGTTCGATTAGCAGCGTGGTGCCGTTGATGGTCGGCGTGCTGACCCTCCCGTTCTCCATCATCGCGGACCGCTGGGGGCGCGTCAAAAGCATTGCACTGATGGTGGCGGTGTGGAGTGTTGCCACGCTCGGGTGCGCCATTGCCAGCACCTATCACGAGATGTTCGTTGCGCGCTTGTTCGTTGGCGTCGGCGAGGCTGCCTATGGAAGTGTCGGATTCGCTATGCTCGTGAGCGTCTTCCCAAGGCATATGCGGTCTACCATTGCCGGCGGCTTCACGTCTGCCGCTGCCTTTGGGTCCGTGCTCGGTGTTTCGCTTTCCGGGATCATTGCGACGCACTTTGGATGGCGATGGTCAATGGGTCTGATGGCGATCGTTGGTTTTGTGCTGGTGATCATTTATTACTTCGTGGTCACCGAGAAAAAACTCGCGAGTACGCAACCGGACAATGCAAACGGAACTCCGGTCCTCGGGCATGTGAAACTAACACCGCGCGCGTTTTTCTCTGGCCTGTTTCCGTCCCGTTCCGTCTTTTGTGCCTACCTCGGTTGCGCCCTGCAGATCTTCGTTCAAGGCACTCTGTTCGTGTGGCTGCCCAGCTACCTGAATCGCTACTGGGGCATGCCTGTCAGCGAAGCAGCCACATTGGCGGCAGGCCTGGTCCTTGTCAGCGGCCTGGGCCAACTCATATGCGGTGTGATGACCGATCGGATCAGCGGGGGTTCGTCGCTCAAAAGGTGGAACATGGCCATTGGCTATTGCCTCGTGTTAGGCGTTCTGCTGGCGATCGCGTTCCGTTTGCCACAGGGCAATCTGCAACTCGCGCTCCTTGCGCCCGGGGTGTTCTTCCTTGCCAGCTCGTTCGGCACATGTAGCGCGATCATTGCCGGGGCCACGCCGCCAGCCATTCACGGCTCGGCATTTGCCACGCTAACGCTGTTCAACAACATACTGGGCCTCGCAGCAGGCCCCTTTATCACCGGCATGGTAGCGGATGCGGTTGGTCTTCAAGTTGCCTTGCGCTGGCTACCGTTCGCGGCAATTCTGCCCTTCACCGTGTTCCTCATTGGCAGATGGTGCTACGTCGCGGAAGCGCGACGCGGCTGAGCGCGCTGCCGAGTCTACGATGCACGGCCATTGAGAGCCTCAGTTCCAAGTTGCACAAAGGCTCGTACCGCGGGGGATATTTCCCGACGCCTATACGCTAGCGCCAGGTGCACTGAGAACTTGAAGTCGGCGATCTGTGCGTAGAAGATGCCTGGCTGGGAGAAATTCTGCATTGACTCAGGCACGATGGCCACTCCGTATCCCGCGGACGCGAGGCAGATTGCGGAGATGAAATCCTGGACGCGATATTCCAGATGAGGCGTGAACCCTCCGGCTTTGCCCAGGGCGGATAGCGCATCCCCGAATCCTTCCTCGTCTGCAAACTGCGGGACGATGAAGGATTGATCTGCTAGCGCGCGCGCTGAAACGGTCCCTCGCCTTGCAAGTGGATGGCTTCCTGTCATTGCAGCCAGTAGACGTTCAGTCTGCACGACTTTCGTGATCACGCCAGCCGGATAGAGTCGTCTGGGCCTGACAATTCCCACATCAATCTGGCCATCGCTGAGCGCTTCGAGCTGCCTTGGCGTTTCCATTGGCACGACTTCAATCCGGACCATCTCGTGTGACTTCCGGAACTCGCTCAGCATCGTGGACAAAAGGCCGCTGCTTACGCCAGATGCCACATAGCCGAGCCGGATGACGCCAGCCAGCCCTCGGGCAGCCAGGCGTCCCACCTGGTCGGCTCGCTCAATGTGCCGCAGCGCAGCGACCGCCTCGGCATGGAACAGGCGCCCCGCGTCGGTAAGTGACACTGGCTTCCTTTTGTTGCGGTTCAAGAGCGTGACCCCCAAATCCTGTTCAAGGCGTTGGATCTGGGTGCTAAGCCCTGATTGTGCGACACCCAGGCGATCTGCCGCCTTCGCAAAGTGAAGCTCTTCTGCCACGGCAAGGAAGCTCTGCAACTGGCGAACGTCAATCATCGTTTTAATCTCAATTTCGGAACAAAGATTACTGTCTCCTATCTGGATCATATCAAAGAATCCAGATGAAATAGCGCCATACAACACCCCGGAGAACCATCGATGAATGCCCCGCTTCCTGCTGCCGTGCTTGCCAGCAATGACGAGTCCCGCTTCCAGTTTTCTGCCCACCCAGCTCACCATCGCCTCCTGCATGTGACCGTTGAGCGCAATGCCCTTCTTGGGTTCTTGCATGACGTACGCAAGATCGATGTTCAGAATCTCGAGTATGTTCCCTTCATGCGCTACGGGCTCGCGGATGTACTCGCGAAGCATGTCGGCGAAGACTTCGCGACAACCATCAACAGCATTGTGAAGGACCGGCAGCACGGTGGCTTTACGGTAGGCCTCCAGGGACTGACGACGGACGCCGACGATTTCGTTCGCTTCGGCACTGCGATTGGGCACCTCTTGGGGCCCGGCAACCACGATGCAATGTCGGGCACTTACTATGCTCGCTTCGTGGTCAAGCACACGGACGATAGCGACTCCTATCTGCGCCAGGCCTATCGACTCTTCACGATGCACACCGATGGCACCTTCGTTACCGAAGCGACGGACTGGCTGTTGATGATGAAATTCGCAGAACAGAATGCAAGTGGCGGCGAGTCCCGATTCTTGCATCTGGACGATTGGCAAGAGCGTGACCGGTTTGTCAGTCACCGCCTCGGGACGCAGCCTTTCCTCTACAAGGCGCCGGGGTCCAAGAATGTCAGCGATAGGGTCGAACGGCCGCTCTTCTTCCAGAACGCGTTTGGGCTGTCGATGTCCTTCATCGATCAGTTTGTACAGCCTCGCAATCGCGAGGAGGCCGCATTTCTCAACGACCTGTCGACGTCCATGGAAGCTTCGCCGGGAACAAAGGAAGTTTCACTGCCCGTCGGCGACCTGGTTGTCCTGAACAACTACTTCTACCTCCACGGCCGTGCGCCGTTCGAGAAGAATTCGGCGCTGTTCCGTGAGCTGATGCGCCAGCGAGGCACGTTCGCCTAATCATCAATGTGATCCGGCGTGGCTGATAGTGACAGCGGTTGGGCCTGATAGACGCTTCAAATCAACATGACACATCAAACAGAATTTGCAGATAGCCAGGCCGTTGCGAGCGCTGGAATGCCCGCCAAGCCGGCATATGGAGCCAATAGTCAAATTCATCGACGACTGCGACCGATTCTCTCGCTGGCCGATTTTGAAGTCGCGGCAAAGAGGGAGCTTCCGCGCCCGATCTTTGGCTATATTGCCGGCGCCGCGGAGGATGGAAAGTCGCTTGCCGCGAACAGGACGGCATTCGACGAGGTCAAGTTTCGTCCCAAAGTCCTTGTCGACGTGTCGGCAAGATCGCAGGCGACTGAGATCTTTGGGCAAAGTTACGCGTCTCCCTTTGGCGTGGCGCCCGTTGGTATCAGTGCGATTGCCGCTTACCGCGGCGATGTGGTTCTCGCGCAAACAGCGTGGGAAGAGCGGATACCGGCAATCATGAGCGGCACGTCCCTGATTCCGATGGAAGACGTTCACGCAGCCGCGCCAGGCACCTGGTTTCAGGCATACCTGCCGGGTGACGCCGCACGCAGGGACGCCCTGATTGAGCGGATTGAAGCGGCCGGGTTCGCTACGCTTGTCCTCACGGTTGATATTCCCGTTTGGGCCAACCGGGAGAATAACGTCCGTACTGGCTTCTCCTTGCCTTTGCGACCATCTCTGCGCTTGGCGTTCGATGGGATATCTCGGCCGCATTGGCTGGCCGGGACGTTCGCCAGAACGCTCATTTCGAGCGGGATGCCTCATTTTGAGAATTCCTTTGCGTCTCGCGGCGCACCGATCTTGTCGGCCTCCGCCATTCGCGATACGACGGGGCGCGATCACCTGAGTTGGACGGATATCGAGCGAATCCGGCAAAGATGGCGCGGCAACCTGATCATAAAGGGCATTTTGCATACGTCCGACGCCGAACGCGCTGTCGCCTTGGGCGCAGACGGCATCATTGTCTCGAATCACGGTGGGCGCCAACTGGACGGTGCCGTGGAACCGTTTGCTGTATTGCCGGAGATTTGTGAGGCAGTCGCGCACAAGACAACCGTCATGATGGACAGCGGTATCCGGCGCGGTGGTGATGTTCTGAAAGCGTTGGCGCTAGGAGCCCGCTTTGTCTTCCTGGGGCGACCTTTTATTTACGCTGCAGCCGTTGGGGGAGCCGAGGGCGTACGCCACGCTATCACGCTGTTGCGCGATGAGGTCGATCGAAACATGGCCATGCTTGGCGCGAAGACCATCGCAGACGTGAACAATACCGTCATCGTCCAGGGCCACAAAGCCGACCGGTTTGTGTCGCGTTTCCCCACTTCCATGTAGCCCGCATCGCCAAACGCATGGTCCTCGTGGCCATGCAGCAATGCAGACCATGCATGGCTGCATGGCGTCATGTGCCCGGGCATAAGCATGCGTGCCCAAACCGGCAGGCTCAAGCCAGGCGGAGTCATTCGGATCGGAAGGGGGGAGGTCGCAGGCGGATGAGCGGAAACCGTGCCTGCATTCTGGGTGGTGGCGGGATTCACATCGTGGGCGACGCCGAGGCAATCACCAACACCGCTGCCGCCACCGTTCGCGAGATGGCGGCTCTCTTGTGCGACGCACTGCGCTACGGCGTGGAATATGCGGATCCCGACATCGCGTACAACGAGGAGCGCTACCGGCAGCGGGTCCTGAACACCCTGACCCAACTGCCAGCTCACTAGATCACTAGATCACGTTCTGCAGGCCAAGGCAGCCTGACGGCTCGAGTTCCCCAGGCGGGGAAACCCTCAAATCACGAAAATGGACGAGCCCGTGGTCTTTCGAGCCTCCAGGTCCCGATGTGCCTGCACGGCGTCCTCCAAGGCATAGCGCTGATTGATCTCGATGCGGATGCGCCCTGCTGCCACGTGGCCAAATAGCTCGTCGACCAGCTCCGCCTTTTCGGCCGGATCGGCGATGTAGTCGGCCAGGCCCGGGCGGGTCAGGTAGAGCGAGCCCTTGCGGGCCAGGATTTGCGGATCGAATGGCGGAATTGTGCCGGAGGCGGTACCAACGCAGACCATCAGGCCGCGGCGCTTGAGTGAATCCAGCGAGGACATGAAGGTGGCCTTGCCGACGCTGTCGAAGACCACGGACACCCCCACTCCGCCCGTCAGTTCCCGCACGCGCTTGGCGACATCCTCATGGCTGTAGTTGATCGTGTGATCACAGCCGTGAGCGCGCGCGACCTCAGCCTTGGCATCGGTCGACACCGTGCCGATCACCGTCAGCCCGAGCAATTTGGCCCATTGCGAAACGATCAGGCCAACACCACCTGCCGCGGCATGCAGCAGCACGGCCTCGCCCGCCACGAAGGGGTAGATCCTGCGCACCAGGTAGGAGGCGGACAAGCCCCGCATGGTCATGGCCGCCGCGGCTTCGCAACTGATGGCATCCGGCAGCTTGATCAGGAGTGCGGCAGAAATCAATCGCTCAGTGCTGTAGGCGCCCAGCGTGTTGACAAAGCCCGTGTAGGTCACACGGTCGCCGACCGCCAGCTGGGTCACACCGGCACCGACTGCCTCGACCACGCCGGCCGCCTCGTTGCCGAGGCCGCTGGGCAGCGGAACCTGGTAGGTGCCACCGCGGAAGTAGGTGTCGGCAAAATTCAGGCCCACGGCCACGTGGCGAACGCGGACCTCTCCCGGTCCAGGTTCGCCAACCTCAGCGTCTTCAAAACGAAGGACCTCGGGGCCGCCCGTTTCGTAGAATTTAACGACTTTCGCCATGTTGTCTCCTGTTCTGTATCAAATAGGCTAGATGAATATCAAAGCCGTCCGATCGATGGGGGAAACTGCACCTTCAGCCTTAGTCCGCCCCCCCAGGAAATGCCGGGCGACTCATACGGCATATGATGTCAACTCCCCCAGAGGCCTTAGGCCGGCTTGCGCAGGAATCCCTGGTTGCCACCGTTGCGATTGGGTGCGAAGCCATTGGCCTGGAGCGTCTCTTCCGCCGTGTCGTAGAAGACCCCGATCTGCATGATCTCTCGTGCCTGTTTCGCCGTCGCGATGGGGCGACCAAATTCGCCGGCGATACGCACCAGTTGCTTGATCTGCTCGACAGAGGTGGCCTTTCCCGTGCGGGTCTGGTTCCAGAGTACATCCTCGATGCCGCACCGCACATGCAGGCCCAAGGCAATGCCGATCATATTCACGGGCAGCACATTGAGCACCGAACTCTCCACAGTGATCACCGCGCCGTCGGGCGCTGCACGCAGGAAATTGGCCAGGTTGTAGATGTTTGCTTGATCCATGCCGCCGCTGATAGCCACCCAGTTCATCACCAGTGGCCCCTTGTAGACGCCGCGGCGAATCATGCGTTCAATCGTTTCAAAGCTGTTGATGTTGTAGCACTGAAACTCACTTTGGATTCCAGCGGCTGTCAGGCGTCGGATGTGCTCCTCGACCCAGCTGGGGTTCGAGGGCACGATCATGTCCTTGTAGGTTGAATAGAGGTGCGGGAATCCCCGCGAAACCCCTTTGAAGTCATCCAGGCCAGCATGCTCTGTCACATTCATCTGCGTGGTGTTGACAGTCACCGTCACCTGGTCGGGCTTCGGATCGAGTTCGGCCAGCATATGCCGCGTGTCGTCGGAGAGCCATTTGGCCGCCGAGCCATCGTCCTCGGGCGCAAAGCTGATCGAGCCACCCACCTGGATGACCATCTCGGGCACGGCCTTGCGCACCCCGGCGATCAGCTCATTGAACATGGAAAGGCGCTTGCTGCCCCTGCCATCGGGTTCGCGCACATGCAGGTGCAGCACGGTGGCACCGGCTTCGTAACAATCCACCGCCTTCTGGATCTGCTCCTCCATCGTGACAGGGATATCTTCCGGGAAGTCGGAGGGAATCCAGCCCGGCGCATAGGGAGCGGCCGTGATGATCAGGGGCTGCTGGTTCTCGGGGTACAGGTGGCCGTCAAGGAAGTTCATGATGATGGATATCCAAGTTGAAATGTGAATATTGAGTATGTCGAACTAGATGAGAGAGCTTTGGAACCCTATTTACAGCGCCATCTTCGCCACGGCGGTGCGCAGGCGAGCATCTCCTTTAACCGGTGATGTCAGAGTGTCCTTCGCGACGAGTGAATCATCTGGCCTGGCGCCGCTTCCCGCTTTACCTTGCACGCCTTGAACTTGCCTTTTTATGACAATAGGCTGACGCAGGAGCACCGGACAAGGCGGCGGCCGCGCAGAGCTCGCATGCCGCCAAATCGAGAATCAGGAGCGGCCACCGAGCGAAGCCGCGGCGCTGCCGGGCTTGGCCTCGCTCAGCGCCTTCTCCAGATGGGTTCAGCGACCGTTTCGGTTGCAGCGCCACGAAATGGCAGGAGAGGCTGGACTTAGCCCATGCTGAAGCGCTGCCCATCATCCACGACCAGCGTCGAGCCACTCATGAATGAGCCGGCCGGCGAAGCAAGCATCAGCAGCGCACCATCGAGCGCCTCGGGCGTGCCGAGGCGCTGGCGAGGCAGGCCCTCAACGATCTTCCTGCCTGCGGGGCTCTGGAACATGGCGCGGTTGATGTCAGTCTCGATGTAGCCGGGATTGATGGCGTTGACGTTGATACCGTGGCTCGCCCATTCATGCGCCATCGTGCGGGTCAGATGCGCCAGCGCGGCCTTGCTGGCGCCGTAGATGCCGAGGTGCCGCGGGTGCGTCAGGGCGGCGAGAGAGCATATATTGATGATGCGGCCTGGCAGTTGCCGGTCGATGAGCCGGCGTGCGAAGGCGGTGGACATCAGCAACGCGGCCTTCGTGTTCACGTCGAATACCCGGTCGAACATCGTCTCGTCCACATCGAGCAGCGCCGCGCGCCCGCCGATGCCCGCATTGTTCACAAGTGCCCATAGCGGCGGCATGCATTGCAGGATGTCATCCAAGGCAAGGCGCACGCCTTCCTGATCGGCGACATCGACGGGAAAAGCCCGCGCTGTACCGCCGGCTTGTGCGATCAGATTCGCAGTTTCCTGCAGAGGCTCCGGGCGCCTGCCCAGCAGGGCGATATGCGCGCCGGTTGCTGCCAGCGTCCTTGCCGCTTGCCGCCCAAGTCCCGAGCCAGCGCCGGTGACGATTGCCGTCAGGCCGCGCAGGCCGAAGCGCTCGGCGAAGAACTCCGTATCGAACCCATTGGTCATCTTCATTCCTTCTCTTGACGCAGGTTAATGTCCGCCTGCTTTAGGGAAATCTCATTGATTGAGTTCTGGCGTACGTAGCCAGAGTTGCTTGTCCGCCGCAACGACCTCATAGGTGCGGATACGCAAGCTCGAAGACGAAATGCACTGGCCGTTGCGAATGTCAAATCGCAAGCCGTGTGAAGGGCAACTGATGACGTGCTCAACACACGAGCCTCCCGCCATGGAAGCTCCCGCATGCGGGCAACTGTTTTCCATGGCAAAGAACTGGCCGCCAAGGTTGAACACGATTGCCGATTGACCGTCTTGCAAGAAGACCAATTTGCGTGCGCCTGGAGCCAGTGACTCCGCAGGCCCGACCAGAATCCATTCGGGATCAGGCATTGGATTCGCACTCGCTGTTCAAACGCTTGGCCACCACGGCTTGCTTCATGATGCGAACCAACTCGCTTGCTGGAACCGCGCCAGTAACCGGCCACTGTGCATTGAAGACGAGATGAGGAACCCCTCCTGTATGCTCGGCCCCCATTGAGGACTGGGGCGCGGAGGATGCCCTGGCATCCCAGTTGAACCCAGACGCTTGAGCCAGGGCCTGCAGGGTCTGCGTTGAACCGATGTCTTGCCCTTGAGAGAAGAATGCGCGATAGATGGACTCTACCAACTGGTACATGGCCTCCGGCACCAAATTGGACTGGGCCGCATTGACCAAGGCACATGCCAGCGCCGAATTCGGAAAGGTCTCAATGCTCTCGAAGTTCAATGATAAGTCGACCGATTCAGCCACAGCGCAGATCTGTGCGCGGCGCATCGCCACAGCCCGTTGGCCGCCGAGCCGTGCCTCATAGAATGCCTGGTACGGAATGCCTTGCGCAGGAATCTGCGGCAGCAGAGCATTGGCATGCCATATCGTCTCCAGCGCCAATCCGGGATGCTGCTGTCGAAAGCTTGCCCATGCTGAACGCAGATTACGCAACCCGATCCAGCACCAGGGGCATATCAGGTCAAGGTAGAAGTCAACGCGCAGAGTTTGCGACGATGTAGAGGCAGGGACCGCACCCGAGCGTTCAGAGCAATTCACGCAATCATTCCTTAGCCCCCCCGGCGGGAGCCGTATCCTATTCTTCAAGCTTGATCCCTGCGTCGTTGGCGATTTTCGTCCAGACTTGCATATCGTCCCGGACAATTTCGCCCAACTGCGCGGAGGACTTTACCGGCGGCGGCTCGAAGTTCTGCCTCTTCATCAGGGCCGCGATCTCCGGCAACGCCTGTACCTTGTTGACCTCATCCGCCAGCCGCTTCACGATCACCGGACTAGTTCCCGCCGGCGCGAACATGCCGAACCATCCCACCGTGCCAAACTTGTAGCCCTGTTCACCCATCGTCTTGACGTTGGCAAGCTGGGGAGACCGCACGTTGCCCACAATGGCAATGCCGCGCACCTTCCCCGAACGCAGGAACGGAACCGCCACGCTGGGATCGGTCCAGCCGATCTTTAGCACACCCGAGGAGAGCTCGGTAAGCAGTTGACTGGAGGTCCGATATGCAACGTGTTCGGTCTTCATGCCGGTCTGCTTCTTCAACCACTCCATCGTCAAGTGCGCGGACGAGCCGGTGCCCCAGCTGCCATAGCTGTACTTATCCGGATTCGCCTTCACGAACTCGATAAGCCCAGGCAAGTCGTAGACCGGCAGATCCGGGCTCACCAGCAGCAACACCCCACCCACCGCTGTCTGTGCGATCGGCATGAGGCTCTTTCGTGCCTCCTGGGAAATGGACTTGATGACTGCCGGCGCAACCACCATGTTGGACGCCGTTGTGTAGAGAATCGTGTAGCCATCCGGCGCCGCCTTGAGGACGGCGTTGGTCCCGATCACCCCGCTGCCACCCGGCCGGTTCTCCACGACCACGGCCTGCTTCAGCGATTCGGAAAGGCGCTGCGCCATGACCCGCGCCAGCGCATCGGTTCCCGATCCGGCAGACGACGGCACGATCATTTGAATCGGGCGCGCCGGCCAGGCTTCCTGTGCCTGGACCAGGCCTGGCGCGCATAAGGCAATGATTGTCTCGGCGCACAACGCAGCTGCGAGCAGCTTTTTTAGTAATGACATCGTCTCCCCCATTTTTTTGACTGCTATCCAGCCTGCCAAGTGCTGTCGGCCTCACCGAGGCCAGCTGCGCGACGAGCCATCTCTACCTGCCCAGGCTATCTTCGGCACGATCATAGCAGTCATGTTTTTTATTGTCGACATAAACAAAATAACCGCAATGAGATTGTCTGTCTTGATATGCAGGCGTGCCCCTTGGCACCGCGCCGCGCAAGCGCGCGGACTCCCTCACCTGCCGGTCAGTTCCAACCGGCCTGAGTCAGGCGGCCTTGCGCAGGAAGCCTTGATTGCCGCCATTGCGGTTCGGCGCGAAACCATTGGCAGCCAGCGTCTCCTCGACCGTGTCATAGAACACGCCGATCTTCTGGATTTCGCGCGCTTCCTGGGCCGTTGCCACTTTGCGGCCGAATTCGCCAGCGATGCGCACCAGCTGCTCAATCTGCTTCACCGTGCTCATCTTGGCCGTGCGCGACTGGTTCCAGAGGCAGTCCTCGGTCCCGCAGCGCACATGCAAGCCCAAGGCAACGCCCATCATGTTGACAGGAAGCACGTTGCGCACAGAGCTTTCAACGGTAAGCACCGCACCATCCGGGACGGCACGAACAATATTGGCGAAATTAAAGATGCTGGGTGCATCCATACCGCCGCTGATTGCCACCCAGTTCATGACCAGCGGGCCCTTGTAGACGCCACGTCGAATCAACCGCTCCACGGACTCGAAGCTATTGATGTTGTAACACTGGAAGGCACTCTGGATGCCGGCTGCGGTAAGGCGGCGGATGTGCTCTTCGACCCAGCCGGGCTGGGCGGGAACCGTCATTTCCTTGTACGCGTCGAAGATCGCAGGGTTCTCACGCGAGGTACCCTTGAAATCCGCAAGTTCCGCATGCTCCGTCACGTTCATCTGAGACGTGTTCACCGTGACGGTCACCTGGTCCGGAACGGGATCAAGTTCGGCCAGCATGTGGCGGGTGTCGTCGGACAGCCACTTGGCGGCGGCCCCCTCGTTTTCGGGTGCGAAGCTGATCGACCCGCCCACCTGGATGATCATCTCCGGCACAGCGTTGCGCACCCCGGCGATCAGCTCGTTGAACTTGGACAGACGTTTCGAGCCTTTGCCGTCAAGCTCGCGCACATGCAGGTGCAGCACAGTCGCGCCGGCGTTGTAGCAATCCACGGCCTTCTGGATCTGGTCTTCCATCGTCACGGGGATGTCTTCCGGGAAATCGGACGGCAGCCACCCCGGTGCGTAGGGCGCCGCAGTGATGATCAACGGCTGCTGGTTTTCGGGGAACAGGGATCCATCGAGGTAGTTCACGGCATGTCTCCATTGATAAAGGTGGGGCAAGGCTTGGCGGCGGCTGGCGCGCCTCAGAACGGCTTGTCTCCGATGATGGCTGCACGCTCCATCTTGCGTGGGGCCGGCCAGTAGTCCTGTACCGCGTAGTGCTGGGTGCAGCGGTTGTCCCAAATGGCCACGCTATTAGGCTGCCAGCGGAATCGCACCTGGTATTCGGGGATCGCCGCCTGGCTGATCAAGTAGTTCAGCAGATGGCTCGCGCCCGGGGTCTTGTCCTGTCCGTAGCGCACGTTCTCTGGCGTATGGAAGTTTGCGAAATGCGTGGAGAAGCCGCAGACGTAGAGCACCTTCTCGCCGGTCTCCGGATGCGTGCGCACCACGGGATGTTCGACCATGGGGTACTGCGCGGCAAGCTTGGCGCGATTTTCCTGGCTCATCGCCGCCCCGAATGAATGTTCGATGCCATGCTTGGCGCGCAGGCCGGCGATGCGCTCCTTGATCTCTTCGGGCAGGTTCTCGTAGGCCGCGGCCATGTTCACCCAGATGGTGTCGCCGCCGACCGGCGGGCATTCGATGCAACGCAGGACACAGCCCATCGGCGGGGTTTCGCGCCAGCTGCCGTCGGTGTGGTAGCTGTTCTCGTAGTTCTCGCGCTTGTCGCTGCGATAGATCTGTACCAGGCCGGGATGATCCGGGTCGCTGCCAGCGACGGGGTGGTCCTCCAGGTCGCCAAAACGGCGTGCGAAGGCCACGTGATCGGCCCGGCTGATATCCTGGTCCCGCAGAAACAGCACCTTGTGCTTGAGCAGCAGCGCCTTGATCTCGGCAAGCAACGCGCTATCGCGCGCTGCATCGGCCAGGTTGACGCCGCCGATTTCGGCACCAATGGTGCAGGTAATAGGTTCTACGTGCATGGAAAGCTCCCTTTACACTACAAAGATTGACGAGCCGGTGGTCTTGCGCGGCTCCAGGTCCCGATGCGCCTGGACCGCATCCTGCAGCGCATGGCGCTGATGGATCCCGATGCCGTTGGGCTGCGGCACAGGGTCAGTGCCATTGGGTATCGGAGGACCTCTGCCCCCCCCACCTCGTACATGCGAGCGGCTTTTGCCAATTCCGTCTCCTGTTGTCGTCTATTGCTGCCGCCACTATCATTCGGTAGCCTGGGTTGATTGTCGGCTCTCGCATGCGCAGGACCTTTGACAAGCCACGCCAGAAGTTGACCATCCATGACAGTCGATTCCCGGCTTGATTCACTGCACGCAGACGCCGCGCCGGCGGCGTATGCAGTGCATGACCGACACTGGCAGCAAGGCGACGGTGGCTTCATCAGTAGATTGCGCAGGCCTTCGATCAACCTGACTATCCCTCTTCAGAAAGAGCCTCCTATGACGGTCCTGGTTCGCAGCGCCTCCCTCACGAAGTACTCCGGGATCGCTCGCGCCGCGGGTATCGACCCGGTGCAGATGGTTTCCCATGTCGGTCTGGACCGGGAATGCCTGCACACGCCCGACCTGCGCATCCCCGAATTCCGGCTTGCGGAGGTTCTGGAGACATCCGCGCGGATCACTGCATGCCATTCGCTCGGACTGCTCATGGGCGAATCGTGGCGGCTCTCCGACTTCGGCCCGGTCAGCCTGACGCTGCAGCATCAGCCCACACTGCGGGATGCACTGGCAGAGGTCGAGCGTTATCGCCACCTGCTCAGCGACTCTGTCGCGACGCAGTTCACCGAGCATGCGAATATCGCGGTCTTGCGAGTGACGTTGCTGACCGGCAGGCAGCAACCCGGCCGGCAGGCCATGGAGCTGACCGTAGGCGCGGTGCTTTGCCTGATCCGCGCCATACTTGGCGCCCAATGGAAACCCCGCTGCGTGCACTTTTCGCATGCGGCCCCTGCAGACCTGCGGGTGCATCGTCGCCTGTTCGGCCAGCAGGTCGAATTTGGCTGCGAATTCGATGGCCTGGTCCTGTCGAGCCAGGATCTGGATCGCGTGAACCCCCTGGCGGATGCCAGCCTGGCCAGATACGCCAGGGAATTACTTGACCTTCAATCGCCCTCGAAGGAGCACTCCCTAGCGGCTGACGTACGACGGGCAATTCACCTGCTACTGCCGCGCGGCCGCAGTGCGGTGGAACAGGTTGCGCAGAACCTAGGTGTCAGCCCGAGGACTCTGCAGCGCCAATTGGAGCAGCGTGGGGAAACATTCTCGGGCCTGGTCAATCAGGTGCGGCGCGAACTGGCCGAGCGCTATCTGCGGAGCCAGCAGCAGTCCATATCGCGTACGGCGGATCTGCTTGGATTCTCAGAGGTGAGCGCGTTCACGCGGTGGTTTGGGGTGCAGTTTGGGAAACCGCCGACGCGCTGGGTGATGGAGGGAAGGGGAATCGTCTCGCAGGAAGACGTCAATCGCCCAACGGGGGGATGAGCACCGGAGCTATCGGATGCGCCGCAAATGCAATGCGCGGGCGCAACGTCCCGCGGCGAATATGCCGCGGTTCCGGCCCGCGAGACACCCATAAAAAAAACCGGCCCACGCTGCGCTCCGGCGGAGCGGCGTATAGGCCGGTCTTGCTGTGCGGGAGACACCTCCCGCGATGCGATGCCGCTACCTGAACGATCAGCCGTTCGCGTAGACGATCTTTGCCTTGCGCGCCTGGTTCTGCAGGCGGCTCAGCATATGCTGGACGGCGAAGATGGCGCGCTTCACGTCTGCCACCAGGCTGGGGCTGCGGGGACCAAGTTCGCGCTCGATCAGATCGCGTTCCATTTGGTCGGTCATCTTGATGTCGCTTTGCGTGTCCATGGCTTTCTTCCTTTCAGGGATAACCCTTATCGGGTTTTCCCCAATCATAGCAAAGGAAATGACGCAACGCAGCATTAGGTGATAGTACGTATGCAGAAAGGCAACGCTTTGCAGGAAGCAAGCCTCGATCTCCTCAGCCCGCGCGACGCGCCGAGACCCCGTGCGCGGGGCGTCCATGGCTGCGGGCTTAGCGCAGGCGCCAGGATAGTCATGCGCCCCTTCAGCCTTTTGCCAGCACCTCCCGAATGGCATTCTCGAACGCCTCCACCGGCTGCCCGCCGCTCACCAGGTATTGGTCATTGAAGATGATCGAAGGCACGGAACGGATGCCCATGTCCTGATAGTGCTTCTCCATCTCACGGACTTCCGCCGCATACGCGTCGCCCGATAGCACCTTGCGTGCCTTGTCGGCGTCCAGGCCGGCTGCAGCCGCGGCCTCGACGAGGACCTCATGATTGCTGGAATCCTTGGACTCCGTGAAATACGCACGGAACAGCGCCATCTTCAACGGCAGTTGGCGCCCTTCCAGGTTTGCCCAATGCAATAGCCGATGCGCGTCGAACGTGTTGTATACGCGGGTCCGAGAGCCAAACTCAAATCCGACGTCGGCGCCACGCTGGCGGATCATGGCCTGGCTCTGCACGATTTCCTCCTCGGTGCGGCCATACTTGCGTGCCATGTAATCCTGGATCGACTCGCCTCCTGGCCCCATGTCCGGATTGAGTTCAAATGGGCGAAGCGTGATGTCTGCCGAAACGGCATCGCCAAGCCGCGCCAGCGCCTGCTGCAGCGAACTCAGGCCTACGGCGCACCACGGGCACGCGACGTCGGAGACAAAATCGATTTTCAGCGTCTTTTGCATTGTGTTTTCTCGGTGTCAGTCCATCACTGCGCGACAGGGTAGCTGCAATTCCCATTGACTGCAGGGCCGGGGGCAGTGCCTCACTCACAGCAGGGTTTTCCCGCAAGGCAGCCACGACCGGACGCCCCTCCCCGGCATCTGTCCGTGGCCCGCCAGCCACACGGCCCTGCCTCAGATCGGGAAACGTGCACCGCGCCCACTCCTCAAGCGGCGCGGCGCGCGGTACTATCTTTCCAACAGGTCATCGGTGCACGATGATCCATTCCCAGAGAAGGATTGAAGCGAATCATGGAAGAAGGCTCGGCAGCTCCACTTGAGATCGCCCCTTCCCTCCCCCTGGCACCGAGTGACGTTCACGGCGCCCCGTCGGACTTCCTCGCCAGTGCCAGCACAAACCTCGGCGCCAACGCACGGCAGCTCTTCCTGAACCGTGAGGCCAGCCAGCTGGAGTTCCACCGGCGCGTGCTTGCCCAGGCCGAGAACCACGACATTCCGTTGTTGGAGCGATTGCGCTTCCTCTGCATCTTCAGCAGCAACCTGGACGAGTTCTTCGAGATCCGCGTTGCCGGCCTGAAGGAGAAGATCAAGCTGCAGGCGCCGGCGACCACCGGCCCGGATGGACTGGACGTGCGGCAGATCTACGCGCTTGTCAGCGCCCGCACGCACAAGCTGGTCGCGGAACAGTACCGCCTGTTCAACGAAGTGCTGGTTCCGGAACTGGACCGAGAGGGAATCCGCTTCCTGCGCCGTCCGCACTGGACGCAGGAACAAGGCGAGTGGATCCGCAGCTATTTCTTCCGCGAGCTGATGCCGGTGCTCACCCCCATCGGCCTGGACCCGGCGCACCCGTTTCCACGTGTGCTCAACAAGAGCCTGAACTTCGCCGTGGAGCTCGAAGGCAAGGATGCCTTTGGCCGGGAGGCGAACGCGGCCATCGTGCAGGCGCCCCGGGCCCTGCCCCGCGTGATCCTACTGCCCAAGGAGATTTCCGGCTGCGAACACGGCTTCGTGTTCCTGTCGTCCATCCTGCATGCCCACGTCTGCGAGCTGTTTCCCGGCATGCGCGTGCGCGGCTGCTATCAGTTCCGCGTCACCCGCAACAGCGAACTGTTCGTCGACGAGGAAGAAATCAAGAACCTGCGCGATGCGCTGCAGGGCGAGCTGCCGCAGCGGCATTTTGGCGATGCGGTGCGGCTCGAGGTCGCGGACAACTGCTCCGAGGAGATGACCCGCTTCCTGCAAAACCAGTTCGGCCTGGAAGATGCCGAGGTGTTTTCGGTGAATGGCCCGGTCAACCTGGTGCGCTTGCTGCCGGTTCCTGACAGCGTGGACCGCGATGACCTGAAGTACCCGCCATGCCGCCCCGGCCTGCCCAAGGCGCTGCAGGACCAGCCCGACATGTTCCGCGCCATCCGCGACGGCGATATCCTGCTGCACCAGCCGTACCAGTCATTTTCGCCCGTGGTGGATTTCATCCGCCAGGCCGCGGAAGATCCGGAGGTGATGGCCATCAAGCAGACGGTGTACCGCGCCGGCAACGACTCGGCCCTGCTGGAGGCGCTGATCGGCGCCGCGCGCAGAGGCAAGGAAGTCAGCGTGGTGGTGGAGTTGCTCGCCCGCTTCGATGAGCAGGCCAATATCAACTGGGCAGCCCAGCTTGAAGAAGCGGGCGCGCACGTGGTATACGGCGTGGTTGGCTACAAGGCCCACGCCAAGATGGCCTTGGTGGTGCGGCGCGAAGGGAAAAAGCTCAGGCGCTACGCCCATATCGGCACCGGCAACTATCACTCGCAGACGGCCAGGAGCTTCACGGACTTCGGCCTGTTTACCTGCAAGGAAGCGCTCGTCGACGATGTGGCCAACGTGTTCTCACAGTTGACCGGACTCGGCCACCCCGGCACGCTGGCGCACTTCTGGCAATCGCCGTTCACCATGCACGCGGCGCTGCTCGATGCCATCCGCCGCGAAGGCAAGCACGCTAAGGCTGGCCGCAAGGGATTGATCATCGCCAAGATGAACGCCTTGCTGGAGCCCAAGCTTATCCAGGCCCTGTACCAGGCATCCTGCGATGGCGCGCGGATCGAGCTGATCGTGCGCGGGGCCTGCGCATTGCGCCCTGGCATTGCGGGCCTGTCCGAGAATATCCGGGTGCGCTCCGTGCTTGGCCAGTTCCTGGAGCATGCGCGGATCTTCTACTTCTACAACGACAAGGCCGAAGACGTGCGGCTATCGAGCGCCGACTGGATGGACCGCGACTTCTTCCGGCGCATCGAGGTGTGCTTCCCCGTGCTGGACAAAGCCCTCAAGGATCGCGTGATCGATGAGGGGCTGAAGGTCTACCTGAAGGACAACCGCGACACCTGGGAAATGGACGCGGACGGCAACTACCGGCGCAAGCGGGGCCGCCAGCCGGTATCCGCGCAGGACATCCTCAAGCAGAAGCTGGCCTGATCCCTGTTCGGCGCGCTAGCGCGCGCCTGGGGACGCGCAGCGATACACGTTGCCCGACAGGGTCACATTGGTTTGCTCCAGGCGATCCTTGCCGCCGGTCTGCCCTGCGCGCTGGGTGAGCAGGTACACCAGATTGCCGCCCATTGCCGCCGCCTTGTTCTTGATGTCGTTGCGTGCACCGGTTTCCAGATCCGCATTGGCCGTGATGGCGCCCCGCACAAAATCGCCCTGGCTGCCGGTCACGTCGCCAAGATAGGTGCATCCCGCGGCAGGCTCGTTGTGGGTGATCCTGACCGCCGATGCGGCCGGGCTGGAAAGCTGCGTTGGCGCACAGCCGGCCAGCGCGCAGCTTGCGGCGGTCCATGCAACGCCTGCGATTGTCCTGATGGTCATAGCCATTGAAGTATTGAAGTGTTGAAGTGTTGAAGTGTTGAAGTGTTGAAGTATTGGTAGCGCCGCGGGCCCGTGCGCCTGCCTCAGCGGAACAGGTAGTCCACGCCAAGTGATACGGCCTGGCTCTTGACCGAAGCATCGTTGCCCTTCCAACTGAGCTTGCCGTAATTCATGTACTGCATCCGCAAGCGCCAGTTCTGCGTGACCGCATAGGACGCGCCCACCCCCAGGCTGATGAGCCCCTGCGACTTGTTGCTCGATTCGAGATCGCCCGAGCGCCGGCCATGCATATAGTTGACCCCGGCAATGCCCAGCAGCGAAAAACGCTCGGTCAGGGGCAGGTGGCCCACTACGTTGACGGACAAGGCGTTCACGTCGAATTTGTCGTTGGCGTTGCCATTTTTGGCCACGACACGGCCAAGGCTGGCTAGCGAGCCTTCGACCGACACATAGGGCGAAAACTGATAGCCGCCCCGCAAGCCAAGTCCAACGTTGTTGGACGATCCGCCCGCCCAGCCGGGCGTGCTCGTACTGACTTTGTCGCGGGCAATATTGAGGTCGCCGCCGACGTACCAATAGTTGGCGGCAAGTTCCTCGGCTGCGGCATGCGCAGGCACAACCGACAAAAGCACCAACATGGCAGCAGGCGCGATGGGAAAGAGGCGGCCAGGGAAGGCTATAAAACGCATATAATTTAATCTCCGACGAATATAAATTACTGTAAAACGATAACACATTGCTGTTTTACAGTAATTTTTTGCCATGCGCAATCCCTTCAGAAGACCGGCATGCCGACCCCCCTTTCCCTTCCCTTGCCCGCTGATGGCGCGCTAACGCGCGTTAGCGTCATCGCGCGCCGCATGCAGTGGCTGACACTGTGCTGCGCCGTCGTGGTGACGGCGGCCCTGTTCGCCTTCTGGTTCTTGCTCCCCGATGCGGAGCTGGACCGGAACCTGCGCGCGTTCCTGGCCGGGCCTGCGCCAGGCGGGCAGTTGCTGGTGTCGATGCCGTACCGGCTGCTCGGGTTGGCCATCACGAGCGTGGCCACGGCTTTGCTGGTCAGTGGACTGATGCAAGCGCACAGGCTATTCGCGGCCCTGGCGGGCGGCGCGGTCCTTACCCTGGAGACGGGCGTGCGCCTGCGCCGCGTGGCGCTGGTGGTGACGGCGTTCAGCTTGGTGGTTCCGCTCACCAAGACACTGCTGGCCATGACCCTGGCCAGCACGGTTGCCAACGGCCCCTACATGGTGGTGATCATCACCTTCGGCGACGTGATGCTGGGCTTGCTGGGCGGCTTGCTGCTGGCCATCGCCTGGGCGATGGTCGAGGCCGCGCGCGTCGCGCTGGAGAATGAGAGCTTTGTTTGAGTTTGCGTTTGCGTTTGAGGCACCCTGACCCTATGACTATCCTCGTCCGGCTTGACGTCCTGCTTGCTGAGCGCAAGATGAAATCGCGCGAGCTCGCCCAGTACATCGGCATCACCGAGCCCAATCTCTCCTTGCTGAAATCCGGCAAGGTCAAGGGCATCCGTTTCGATACGCTGGAGAAAATCTGCGAGGCGCTGAAATGCCAACCGGGCGACCTGCTTGAGTACCGCGCCGATACGCCAGGCGAAGATCAGGCCTGAACTGCAAACAATTGTCTCTCTTCCCACTGCGGCATTTCCGCCAGATCGGCCACCCGCCTGGCCTTACGGCCCGCGCAACCACCGGGCTCCCCCCAATCGAGTGATACCGCATCGAGAGTGATCTTGCGCATACTCGCACTTTCTTGAACTACTCGCCCCCAAGCGGGCGCGAAGCAAGGTGCTTATGCTGATCCTCATCTACTGCAGTTATGCGGTTGCCTGCATCTTCGCGCTCTGGAGAGCGGCGCGCTGGGTGGAAAAGCACCATCCGGCCCTGCGCGACAACCACCCGCCGCGGCATGACGCGCCCCCAGCCGGCAAGCCCCCGGAAGATAACCTGCCTGTGAGCCAGCGCTGCCACCTGGAAATGCCGCCCGCCGGGCCCGCCTGCCTGGCGCAACGCGCCGGCGCCAGCGCTGCCGCCTGCATGGTCCTGTAGCCCCCTGGACGGTGGCCCGTATCTGGTCCTCGGCATTCATCCTTGAAAAAACCAGATTACTGTATATATTCACAGTAACTGTATGGATGAACAGTATCTACGGGAGCCGATCATGGAACACTTGGTCCGGGTACAGAACGAATACGACAGGCAGGTCCTGGCCTGGTTGCGCGAACGCGTAGGCGACGCGGCGGTACAAGCCGCGGCACAGCGGCTGGCGGGAGACCGCAAGCCCTACCTGTCAACGATCTGCCGCAGCCTGAACATCACGCCACCGGCCCGCCGCACCCTGCGCGCCCAGTCGAACCGGGCCAGCCGGGAGGTTGGCGACCGCTACCTTGCGTCGATCCGTGCGCTCCTGGCGCGGCCAGCACCGGCGCAACGGCATTCGCAGCAGCAACCCGCGCAACCCCAACCCTCGCAATACCAGGATCCGCATTAGTCCCGCGCCTTGGGTACACGGAGGGCCGGGGCATTGCTCGCCGGAATATGCTTCCCGCTTCGCCTCACCCCGCTGCCATCATGGCTTTCTTGACTTATCATTCCCTATCTATGATAGTTAATTGAAATTTGTTCTCTTTTTAAGAACCTATTTCAATCAAAGGATTGCCGTGGACCTGGCCGAACTTGAGATTTTCCGAGCCGTTGCGCTTGAAGAAAGCATCACGCGGGCGGCCAAGACCCTGGACCGCGTGCAGTCGAATGTCACCACGCGCGTCAAGCAGCTCGAAGAGGAGCTCGGCGTCGCCCTGTTCCTGCGCGACAGCAAGCGCATGACCCTGACGCCGCAAGGACAGCGCTTCCTGGGCTATACCGAGCGGCTGCTGGCGCTGGCCGAAGAGGCCCGCCAATCCATGCGCAGCGATGCGCCCTCGGGCACGCTGCGCGTGGGCAGCATGGAAAGCTCGGCCGCCAGCCGGCTGCCCCGCCCGCTGGCGCGCTATCACGGCAAATGGCCGGACGTGCGGATCGAGATCCAGACCGGCACCACGCAAGCCTTGATCGACGCACTGCTGGCGCATCGCATCGACTGCGCCGTGGTGGCCCATCCCTCCGAGGGCGCGCCGGACACGCTAGACATGGACGTACTCGGCCCCGGCCTGGAAGGCACGTTCCTGTTCTCTGAAGAACTGCTGCTGGTGCTGCCGCACAGCCATCCGCCAGTGCGCACGCCGCAGGACATCAAGCTGCGCAGCCTGGCCACGTTCTCGCGCGGCTGCACGTACCGCCTGTGTGCCGAGGACTGGCTCGCCAGCGGCGAAGGCCCACGGCTGGCGCTGAACGTGCTGGAACTGGCGTCTTACCACGCGATCCTCGCCTGCGTGACGGCGGGCTCGGCCGTGGCCATCCTGCCGAGGTCGCTGCTGGCGCTGCACCCCGATGCCGCAAGCCTGCAAACCGTGCCCGTGCGAGTCGCGCACACCTTGCTGGTGCGCCGTTCGGGTTTTGCCACGTCGGCATACGCGGCGTTTCTCCAGGAGCTGCAGCATGGCTAGGATCCGGACCGTCACAGCCGCGCCGCAATCCTTCGGCAAGACCATGGCGCCATGGATGCCCTCACTGGCCGCCGCGCTGGTGCTGGCGGTGGGCATGGGCTTCGGGCGCTTTGCATTTACCGGCATGTATCCGCTGATGGTGCGCGACGGCCTGCTGAGCGTCAGTGCCGGCTCGCTGACCGCATCCGCCAACTATGCAGGCTATCTCGTGGGCGCCCTCGCGGTCAGCCGCATGCCGCAGCGCGTTGCGCCGCGCTTTTGCCGCATCGCGCTCTTCGGCACGGCCCTGTGCCTGCTGGCGCTGGCCGTGCCGGCCGCGCCCTGGTTCTTTATCGGCGTGCGCTTCCTGGCGGGCGTGCTCAGCGCCATCGCGCTGATCTGCGCGTCCGTGTGGCTGTTCCAGGTGGTAGGGCATCCGCATGGCGCGCCGCTGTTGTTCTCGGGCGTCGGTGCCGGCATCCTGCTGTCCGCCGAGCTCATTGCCGCCGGCAACCTGGCCGGTTGGCACAGTCCTTTGCTGTGGCTGGCCATCGGCGGTGGCGCCGCCGTGCTGAGCTTGCTCGCATGGCCTTATCTTGCGGGCCGCGTGCCGGCACCCCAGCCGCATGCCGCTACCAGTGCCAGTGCCACGGACGAGGCCAATGCCAACGGCCCTGGTCCGTGGCCGCTGGTGGCCAGCTACGGGCTGGCGGGGTTCGGCTACATTGTCACGGCAACTTACCTGCCGCTCTTTGTGCGCGACGCGCTCGGCCACATCGACCCGATCCATATCTGGGCCGCGTTCGGGCTTGGCGCGGCACCTTCGTGTTTTCTCTGGCATGCGCTGCACGAGCGCCTTGGCACGCGGCGTGCGCTCGCGCTCAACCTGCTGGTGCAGGCAGTGGGCGTGATCCTGCCCGCGCTCAGCCACTCGGCCGTGGCCTACCTGGCTAGCGCGCTGCTGGTGGGCGGCACCTTCGTTGGCACCGTGACCATCGCCATGCCCGCCGCGAAACGCGCGGCCCACCGCGTGACATTCAACCTGCTTGCCATCATGACCGCCGCCTATGGCGTAGGCCAGATCGCCGGCCCGCTGGTATCCGATGCGCTGATGGCGCACAGCCATAGCTTCAGCGGGCCGCTTGCCGCCGCCGCTGCCGCGCTGCTGGCATCTGCCGTCTTCTGCTTCCTGTGAAGGCCAGCGCATGCCCGGCGCGCGGCACGGAACCCACCCCACAGAATCCACCCCCACAAGATCCACCCATTACCGAAGAAACGAGGAGCCCGTCATGACCGACCCCATCCACGCCACGCAACCACGCACGCTGCTCTCCCGGCTCGGCCTTGCCACCCCGATCATCCAGGCACCAATGGCAGGCGTCAGCACACCGGCGCTTGCCGCGGCAGTGTCGAATGCCGGCGGCCTGGGCTCGCTCGGCGTCGGCGCCATGGACGCCGAGGGCGCCCGCAAGACCATCCGCGAAACCCGTGCGCTGACGGAAAAGCCCTTCAACATCAACCTGTTCTGCCATGCGCCCGCCGTCGCCAACCCCGCGCGCGAGGCGCAATGGCTGGCCTACCTGGCGCCGAGCTTCGCCGAATTCGGCGCCACGCCGCCCGCCAGCCTGCGCGAGATCTACACCAGCTTTGTCGCCGACGACGCCATGTTCGCGATGCTGCTGGAGGAGCGGCCCGCGGTAGTGAGCTTCCATTTCGGCTTGCCGGCGCAGGCCTGGATCGACGCGCTGCACGCCGCCGGCATCTTCCTGATGGCCACGGCCACCAGCCTGGACGAAGCGCGGCAGATCGCCGCTGCCGGCGTCGATGCCATCGTTGCCCAAGGCGTGGAAGCCGGCGGCCACCGCGGCACGTTCAAGCCCGAAGGGCATGACGAAGGCCTCGGCACCCTGGCGCTGGTACGGCTGCTGGTCCGCCATACCGCCCTGCCCGTGATCGCCACCGGCGGCATCATGGACGGCGCCGGCATTGCGGCGGCCCTGGCGCTGGGCGCGCAGGCCGCGCAGCTCGGCACCGCCTTCGTGGCCTGCCCGGAGACCGTGGCCGACGCGCCCTACCGCGCCGCCCTGCTGGCGGACCGGCCTGCCAGCACCACGCTGACCCGCTCCATTTCCGGCCGGGCCGCGCGCGGCTTCGTCAACCGGCTGACGGAACTGGGCGAGGCAGCGGACCGCCCGGCGATCCCCGATTACCCCATCACCTACGACGCCGGCAAGGCCCTGCATGCGGCGGCCAAGGCGCGCGGCAACGCGGACTACGCCGCGCAATGGGCCGGGCAAGCCGCGCCGCTGGCGCGCGCCCTGCCGGCAGCGCAACTCGTGGCGACACTGCGCGAGGAGCTGGCGCAGACGATTGCGGCACTGAGCGGGGCGGGATTCGGGGCGAACTGAGCGGGGCCTGCCGAAGCCGGCGGCGCGTGCGTCTTGCTGCTACCATTTCGCCACGCGCAACGGCCTCATGCTGGCCCGCAGCGGATCCCCTCCTTCCTGACGAGACAATCCCATGGACGCACTCACATCCACATTGGCCATTGGCGGCGCGCTGGCGCTCGGCGCGGTCAGCCCCGGCCCGAGCTTTGTCATGGTGGCCCGCGCCGCCATTGCCCGCTCCCGCGCCGATGCGCTCTACATGGCGCTGGGCATGGGGCTGGGCGGCGTGGTGTTTGCGGCGGCTGCGCTGCTCGGGCTCAAGCTCTTGCTGACGGCAGTGCCCTGGCTGTACATGGCGATGAAGGTGGGCGGCGGCATCTACCTGGTGTATCTGGGCGTGCGCATCTGGCGCGGCGCCAGCGCGCCCCTGGCGATGGCGGCCGGCAAAGCAGAAGGCGGTGGAACGCCCGCCACGGGGCGCGGCCGTGTCCTGCTGAGCGGCTTCGCCACGCAGCTGAGCAACCCCAAGACGGCGGTGGTCTACGCCAGCGTGTTTGCCGCGCTGTTGCCCGCCCAGGTGCCGCCTTCGCTGCTGCTGGCGCTGCCGCTGATGGTCTTTGCCATCGAGACTGGCTGGTACGCGATCGTGGCGATCGCGCTCTCCTCCGCCAGGCCGCGTGCCTTCTACCTGCGCTTCAAGCTGTGGCTGGATCGCGCGGCCGGCGGGGTGATGGCGCTGCTCGGCATCCGGCTGCTCACGTCGCTGCGCCAGTAACGCCGGCAGCGGCCCCCTAAGACGCGGGATCCGCCAAGCTCGGCGGAAACAGCAACCTGAAGACTGTGGTTCCCCCGACTTCGGACTCCACCTCAACGTGCCCATGGTGCAAGTCCATGATGGACTTCACGATGGCCAGGCCGATGCCCGCCGACTCTCCCGAGTTGGCGCGGGCAGGATCGCCGCGAAAGAAGCGATCGAACAGCTTTGGCAGGTGTTCCGGCGCGATGCCGGCCCCAGGATTGCGCACTTCGATACGGCTACCTGCGGGGCCCGTGCGCGCCGCCATCACCACCGTCTGCCCGGCGGGTGTGTAGCGGATGGCATTGGCCACCAGGTTGCTGACCGCGCGCCGCAGCAGTAGCGGATCGGCCAGCACGGCGCCCCCGCCATCCACCGCGATCGCCACGCCGCTCGCCTCCGCCAGCCCCTCGAAATAGTCGGACAGCGCGCCCAGTTCGCGCGCCAGGTCCAGGCGCACCGGGTTGACCGCCACGCGGGCGTTCTCGGCCCGCGCAAGGAACAGCATGTTCTCGATCATGCGGGCCAGGCGTTCATATTCCTCGATATTGGACGCCAGCAGCGCCTGGTATTCGTCGGCGCTGCGCTCGCTAGACAGCGCGACCTGGCTCTGCCCGAGCAGGTTGCCGATGGGTGTGCGGAAGTCGTGCGCCAGGTCCGCGGAAAACTGGGACAAGCGTTCGAACCCATCCCGCAACCGGTCCATCATCTGTTGCAGGGCCGCAGCCAGTTCCGCCAGTTCGGGCGGCAGCCGCGCCGGGTCGATCGGCAGCTCGAGCCGGCGCACCGTGACCGACGATGCCCCGGCGGCAATGCGCCGCAGCGGCGCCATGCCGGCGCGCAGCACCAGGTAGCCAAGCCCGGCCACGGCCAGCGTGCCCAGCAGGCCCGTCAACAGCAGTTTCGCGCGGTATGCGCGCAGCAACGTGGTGCGGGAGATGGCGGTCTGGTAGAGCGTGAAGGCCAGCGTCTGCGTGACGGCGCCAGTGCCAGCAGTACCTGGACCGACTGGGACCTGCGCCTGCACGCCGTGCACCGGGTAGCCCTGCCGCGTGGTCCAGGCACGGATCGCTTCGGGCCCGAGCTGCGCATCCGGCGCCACCGGCTGCAAGGCGGGCGGCCCTTCGCCGGCATTGGCCGCAAGCAACACGGCGCCACCAGCGGCGCGCACCACCAGCGCAAACTCATCGTTGCCCGACACCACGCCGGCCACTTCCCGCCAGTCGCTGTCGGGCCGGGCGCCCTGCTCCATCAGCTCGGCCCGCGCGCGCGCCACCTTGCGCAGCAGTTCCGCGTCGTCGCGCTCTATCACCTGCATGGCCAGCGCGCGGTAGAGGTAGGCGCCCGCGCCGCCGAACACGATCGCGGCCACCAGGCCAAAGGCTAGCGCCAGGCGGGCAGTGAGCGAGAGCCTGCGCATCAGGGTTCCCGGCGCTCCAGCACATAGCCCATGCCACGCACGGTGTGGATCAGCTTGGGCTGGAAATCGTCGTCCATCTTGGCGCGCAGGCGGCGCACCGCCACATCCACCACATTGGTATCGCTATCGAAGTTCATGTCCCAGACATGGGAGGCGATCTGGGTACGGCTCAGCACCTCGGTGTGACGGCGCGCCAGGAAATGCAGCAGGGAGAATTCACGCGGCGTCAGCTCGATGCGCCGGCCGGCGCGCGTCACGCGGTGGCGGATCAGGTCGATCTCCAGGTCTTCGATCTCGATGCGGTCGGCCTCGCGCACCGGGCCGCGCCGCAGCAAGGTGCGCACCCGCGCCAGCAGCTCGACAAAGGCGAAGGGCTTGGCCAGATAGTCGTCGCCGCCCAGCTCCAGCCCGCGCACGCGGTCCTCCACTTCATCGCGCGCGGTCAGGAACAGCACCGGCGTGTCCTTGTGCTCGCGCAGTTGCTTGAGCACGTCCCAGCCGTTCATGCCAGGCAGCATCACATCAAGGATGACCAGGTCGTACACCACCTCCAGCGCCTGGTGCAGGCCATCGGCGCCGGTCACCGCCAGGTCGACCACGAAGGACGATTCGGTCAGCCCCTTGCGCAGGTACTCGCCCGTCTTGGGCTCATCCTCCACCACCAGAATTCTCATGTCCGTCCTCGCCTGGCCTGTACCGGCAGGGCGCGCTTCGGGCGCCTTGCATGCTCGGATGATAGCCGTTGGCGTGGCGCTCCTGAATGACAAATCTGTAATCGATTCGACAGCATTACCGGCTCCCCTGGCTTCCTAGAATGCGGCCATCGCACACCGCTGACGCCGCAACAAAGCGGTCGTCGCGGCCCCCACCCCTCATCCCGGAGTGCACACCATGTGGATTGTCAGGCTCGCGCTGAGCCGCCCCTACACCTTTGTGGTGCTGGCGTTGTGCTTGCTGCTTGCTGCCCCGCTGGTGCTGCTGCGCACGCCTACCGACATTTTTCCGGCCATCGACATCCCGGTGGTCAGCGTGGTGTGGACCTACAACGGCCTGTCCGCCGAGGATATGGCGCGGCGCATCGTCACCGGCTACGAGCGCTCGCTGACCAACAGCGTGGACGATATCGAGCATATCGAGTCGCAATCGCTCGCCGGCGTGGCGGTGATCAAGATCTTCTTCCATCCCGGCGCCGACATCAACCGCGCGATTGCCGAGACCTCGTCGGGTGCGCAATCGATGCTGCGCAACATGCCGCCGGGCACCACGCCGCCGCTGATCCTGAGCTACAGTGCCTCCACCGTGCCGATCCTGCGGCTGGCGCTGGCCAGCGACCAACTGCCGGAGCAGCAGCTTTACGACCTGGGCAATAATTTCATCCGCACGCAGCTAGCTACCGTGCAGGGCGCGTCGGTGCCGCTGCCTTACGGCGGCAAGGTGCGCCAGGTGATGGTGGATCTCGATACGCGCGCGCTGCAGGCACGCGGCCTGGCGCCACTGGACGTGGTCAACGCCATCAATGCGCAAAACCTGGTGCTGCCCGGTGGCACCGCCAAGATCGGCGCGCTCGAATACCGGGTCGACCTGAACGGCAGCACCGCCACTGTGGCCGGCCTCAACAACCTGCCGGTCAAGAGCGGCCCCGGCGGCACGGTCTATGTGCGCGACGTGGCCCAGGTGCGCGACGGCTACGCGCCGCAGACCAACGTGGTGCGCCGCGACGGCAAGCGCGCCGCGCTGCTGGAGATCGAGAAGAGCGGCAACACCTCCACGCTGTCCATCATCGCCCAGGTCAAGGCCATGCTGCCGCGCATCATGGCCGGGCTGCCGTCTTCGCTGCGGGTGCAGCCGGTGTCGGACCAGTCGGTCTTTGTTACCTCCGCCATCCACGGCGTGTTGCACGAAGCGCTGATCGCCGCCTGCCTGACCGCAGCGATGATCTTGCTGTTCCTGGGCAGCTGGCGCGCCACGCTGATCATCGCGATCTCGATCCCGCTCTCGGTGCTGGCCGCGCTGATGGCGCTCAGCGCGCTCGGCGAGACGCTCAATATCATGACGCTGGGCGGGCTGGCGCTGGCGGTGGGCGTGCTGGTGGACGACGCCACCGTGGCCATCGAGAACATCACCCACCACCGCGAGCTGGGCAAGCCGCTGGAGCATGCGATCCTGGAAGGCTCGGCGCAGATCGCCGTGCCCACGCTGGTATCCACGCTGTCGATCTGCATCGTGTTCCTGCCGATGTTCCTGCTCACCGGCGTGGCGCGCTACCTGTTCGTGCCGATGGCCGAGGCCGTGGTGTTCGCCATGGCGGCGTCCTACTTCTTCTCGCGCACGCTGATTCCCACGCTGGCGCACTACCTGCTGCGTGGCGAACGCGACGACGGGCACAACGACGCGGCGCAGACGCGCAGAACCGGCCGCCTGCGTCGCGCCTGCGCGCGGCTGCAGGCGCGCTTTGAACACGGGTTCGAAGGCGTGCGCACGCGCTACGCCGCGACCCTCGCTGCAGCACTGCGCCACCCCAGGCGGCTGGCCGCCGCCTTCCTGGCCTGCTGTGCCTCCTCGATGGCGCTGGTGCCCTTCCTGGGGCAGGACTTCTTCCCCAGCGTGGACAGTGGCGAGATCCGCCTGCACATGCGCGCGCGCACGGGGACCCGCATCGAGGAAACGGCGCGCATCGCCGATGCGGTGGAGAACCGTATCCGCGCGGCCATCGGCCCGGACCAGGTGGCCGGCATCATCGATAACATCGGCCTGCCTGTCAGCGGCATCAACCTGACCTATGACTCCGCGCTGCCGATCGGCACCGCCGACGCCGAGATCCTGGTGTCGCTGAAGCCGGGCCATGGCGCCACGGCGGCCTATGTCGACCAGCTGGGCGCCCTGCTGCCCAAGGCATTCCCGGGCGTGAGCTTCTCCTTCCTGCCGGCCGACATCGTCAGCCAGATCCTGAATTTCGGGCTGCCGGCGCCAATCGATATCCAGGTGGTGGGCAATCAGCTGGCAGCCAATCGCGCGGTGGCGCAGAAACTGGTTGGCCAGTTGCGCGCGGTGCCGGGGCTGGCCGATGTGCATATCCAGCAACCGGACGACCAGCCCGCGCTGACGGTGAATGTGGACCGCACCCGCGCGCTGCAGGCCGGGCTGTCGCAACGCGAGGTGGCGCAGAACCTGCTGATCTCACTCTCCGGCAGCGGCCAGACCTCACCCAACTTCTGGCTCAATCCGCGCAACGGCGTGAGCTATCCGCTGATGGTGTCGGTGCCGCAGTCCGCCATGGGCTCGCTGCAGTCGCTGTCCAACATTCCGATGGGACTTGGCGCCGCCTCGCCAGGCTCCGCCAGCGGCGGCGACCTGCTCGGGTCGCTCGGCAACGTGGTGCGGTCCAGCCAGCAAGGCGTGGTGTCGCACTACAACGTGCAGCCGGTGATCGACATCTTCGGCTCGGTGCGCGGGCGCGATCTTGGCGCGGTGGCGGGCGACATCGGCCGCATCGTCGATGCCGCGCGCAAGACGCTGCCGCCCGGCTCCGAGCTGGTGGTGCGTGGGCAGGTGCAGACCATGCACGCCTCTTTCGCCGGGCTGCTTGGCGGCCTGGCGATTGCGGTGGTGCTGGTGTATCTGCTGATGGTGGTGAACTTCCAGTCCTGGCTTGACCCGCTGGCCATCATCGGCGGCCTGCCAGGCGCGCTGGCGGGCATGGCGTGGATGCTGTTTGTCACGCGCACCACCATCAGCGTGCCAGCACTGACCGGCGCCATCATGTGCATCGGCATCGCCACCGCCAACAGCATCCTGGTGGTCAGCCTGGCGCGCGAACTGCGCGCGGCGGGCGTGGCGCCCCTCGAGGCGGCGCTGCAGGCCGGCATCGGGCGCTTCCGTCCGGTGGTGATGACCGCGCTGGCCATGCTGATCGGCATGATCCCGATGGCGCTTGGCGCGGGCGATGCCGGCGCGCAGAACGCCCCGCTCGGCCGCGCCGTGATCGGCGGGCTAGCCTGCGGCACCGTCGCCACGCTGGTGCTGGTGCCCACCCTGTTCGCGCTGCTGCACCGGTGGCTTGCCGCTCGTGCGCCGGCCCCTATCCCTGTCCCTGATTTGCATCCCGCTCTCGGTCTCGACCAGAAAGGCCCGGCATGACTCTCCCTGCTCCCCCCATGTCCCCATCCAGCGACGTCGCCGCCGCCCCAGGCATGGCACCCGCGCGCACGCGCCGCCTGCGAGCCAGCTTGCTGGGCTTGCTGGTATTGGCAGTGCTTGGCGGCGCGCTGGCCACCGGCATCCTCCCCAGGCTGCATGCCCATGCCACGCTGGCCGCGCGCACCGCCGAAGCCCTGGCCACCACCGTCTCGACGGTGCGGCCTGCCAGCGCGCCAGCGCTGCAGGAACTGACATTGCCGGGCGACGTGCGCGCCTTCCAGGACGCACCGGTCTATGCGCGCGTCAACGGCTACCTGCGCCGTTGGTACGCCGACATCGGCACCCCGGTCAAGCAAGGCCAGTTGCTGGCAGAGATCGACGCGCCCGAGGTCAGCGACCAGCTGCGACAAGCGCACGCCGACGAAGCCATCGCCGCGGCCAACTACGCGCTGGCCAAAAGCACCGCCGAGCGCTGGCAAGACCTGCTCAAATCCCGCTCGGTGCCGCAGCAGGACACCGACCAGAAGATGGCCGACATGCAGGCCAAGGCCGCCACGCTGGCCTCCGCCCGCTCCAACACGGCACGGCTGGCGCAACTCGCCTCGTACACGCAGATCCGCGCGCCCTTTGACGGCGTGGTGACCGCGCGCAACGTGGACACCGGCGCGCTGATCGATGCCGGCAGCGCCGGCGGACCCGGCCGGGAGTTGTTCCATCTCTCCGCCGGCACGCGGCTGCGTGTGTATGTGCAGGTGCCGCAGGATGCAAGCGGCATGGTCGGCCCGCAGATGCAGGCGTGGCTCACACTGCCGCAGTTCCCCGGCCAGCGCTTTGCCGCTGCCGTGGCGCGCAATGCCGGCGCCATCGACAACGTCACGCGCAGCCTGCGCGTGGAGCTGGACGTGGACAACGCGGGTGGACGGATCCTGCCCGGCGCCTATGCCGAGGTCCACCTGAGCGCGCCGCAAGCAAGGGCCGGCCTGACCCTGCCGGCCAACACGTTGATGTTCCGCCCGCAAGGCACCTGCGTGGCCGTGGTGGGCGCGAACGGCATGCTGGCGATCCGGCTGGTGACGCTGGGCCGAGACTTTGGCTCGCATGTGGAGATCACGGAGGGCTTGCAGGGCGGCGAACAGGTGGTGGTCAACCCCGGAGACGGCCTGCTGGCGGGCGATCGGGTCCGGGTGGCGGCGGATGCGCCCAATACGCCGGCCACGCCGGCCATCCAGCCGGCAACCACGGCCAGCCAGGCTAAGTAGGCCTGCCATGCAAACTCCCAAGCGTTCTCATCAAACCCGCGTGCCTGCAGCCCGGCCACGCCGCCTGGCGGCGTCGCTCGCCTCGTTGGCGCTGGCAGCGCTGCTCACAGGCTGCGCCACCGCGCCGGCCTACCAGCCACCCACTGTCGACACGCCCGCCGCGTACAAGGAAGCCGGCGCCAGCGCGGCGCATCCGGGCGGCCCGGCGGGCATCGCGCCGGACTGGTGGCACGTGTATGCCGACGCGCCGCTCAACGCGCTAGAAACCCGCATCGACGTTTCCAGCCAGACGCTGCGCAAGGCCGTGGCCCTGCTGGAAGACGCCCGTGCCCAGGCCCGGGCCGCGCATGCGGCTTACTTTCCCACCATCAACGCCGGGCTGAGCACCAGCAGCAGCCATACCTCGGCCAATGTGGTTGGCCGCTCGCTGGCCGGCAAGACCGAGCCCGACCACCTGCTAGGGCTCACCGCCTCCTGGGAACCCGACCTGTGGGGACGCATCGGCAATGGCGTGGATGCAGCCGAGGCGCGCGCCCAGGCCAGTGCGGACGACGTGGCGGCGGTGCGCCTCGGCCTGCAGGCCGAACTGGCCGCCGACTACTTCGGCCTGCGTTCGGCCGACCGGGAGATCGACCTGCTCAGGCGCACCGTCGACGCCTACGGCACGGTCCTGCAACTGGCCGACAACCGCTACCGTGGCGGCATCGCCACCGAAGGCGATGTGGCGCAAGCCAAGGCGCAGCTCGAAAGCACCAAGGCGCAGCTAGCCGACCTGCGCCTGAACCGCACGCAGCTGGAGCATGCCATCGCCACGCTCCTGGGCGAGCCCGTAGCGCGCTTCTCGCTGCCGCCACTGGCCGATACTGCCGTGCTGCCCACCCTGCCGGCCGCCTTGCCCTCGCAGCTCCTGGAGCGCCGCCCCGACATTGCCGCCGCCGAACGCCGCGTGGCAGCCGCCAATGCGCAGATCGGCGTAGCCCGCGCCGCGTTTTTCCCGAGCCTGCTGCTCGCCGTCGGTGGCGGGCTGGAGAGCACCAGCCTGGCCAGCTGGCTGACCGCGCCGAGCCGCTTCTGGGCGATCGGCCCCGCACTGGCCGCCACGCTGTTCGACGGTGGCCGCCGCCAGGCGGTGGCCGACAGCGCGCGCGCCCAGTTCGACGCCAGTGCCGCCGACTATCGCGCAAGCGTGCTGCGCGGCTTCCAGGAGGTAGAAGACAACTTTGCCGCGCTGCATGCGCTGCAGGAAGAGGCCACCAGCCAGCAAGCCGCCACCGAAGCGTCCGAGCGCGCTCTGGCGCTGGGGTTGGACCGCTACCGCAAGGGCGCGGTGGCCTACCTGGATGTCAGCGTGCTGGAGAGCACCGCGCTTGCCAGCGAACGGGCTGCCGAGCTGGTGCACCGACGCCAGTTGATCGCGAGTGTGATGCTGGTCAAGGCACTGGGCGGCGGCTGGCAACGGACTGCCGTGGCGCCATAGCGGCATAGCGGCATAGCGGCATTGGCAGCATCAGCGGTGCATGACGGGATTGTAATGAGATGGTAAGGCCGAGGTCACCGTGCCAAACCAATACTGGTCACAGCCTTTCATCATCTCGATGAAAGCGCAGCGGCCCCAGCCACACCGGGCCCTTCCAACTGAAAGAGGTAACGCACCATGAAAGCAATCGTTCGCACAGTCTTGCTGTCCTGCGCCCTGGCAGCGCCGGCTCTGTCCTTCGCCCAAGGCGAGCAGGTGCCACTCACCCGTGCCGAAGTCCGCGCCGACCTGATCCGGCTGGAGCAAGCCGGCTACCAGCCGGGCCACGGCGACGACGCGACCTATCCCCAGGACATCCAAGCGGCCGAAGCCAAGGTAGCCGCGCAAGCTGCCGCGGCAGCCAAGGGGGACGCGGCAAGCATGCCACCGCAGGCTCAGGCCAGCCTGCAACCGCAGATCGACGCCGTGCGCAGCGCCTTCTACTACGGCGCATGACGCGTCAACGCCGCTGCACACTACGCGTTCCGGCCGCGAATCGCGCGCCCGGAACGCGCTATGCGCCATGCGAAACACAAACGGCGGCGGCGTCAAAGCTTGCTCAACACACTGGGCCAAACTACGGAAGTACCTATCCTCGCGGCGGCAGGCCTTAAAATCGCGCTCATGTTCGTTTCGAGATCTCGAATCTCGCCAAAACCATGATGAAGAAGCGCCCCCTCCTCGCCGCCCTCCTGTTCGCGTCGATCGCCGCCCACGCACAACCGCCCGGCAAGGATGCGGCCCCCCTCGGCCTTGAACTTGGCAAGACCAAGTGCGCGCGGATGACGCCCGGCCCGAATCGCGTCAAGACAGGCACCACGCCGTGGGCCGGCGGGGACACGGTGGAGCTCAAGCACCTTGACCGTTTCAATCTGCCGGGCCTGACCCGCGCGATCGTGAACTGCGACGCGGGCGACACGGTGGCGCTCGTCACACTGACGTTCGATCGGTCCGCGCTGGATGACGTCAGCAAGAAGCTCGACGCCCGCTACGAGTCCAAACGCAAGACCGAGCCCAGTGCCGAGAACGGCTACGCCGAGTGGGAAGCAGCCAACGGCAGCCTCGAGATGCTCTACGCGCGCGACAGCAAGCAGTTCACCCTGGCGTATTGGGCCAAGGGCGCCAAGGCCAAGTATTTCGCCTACAGCGGCACGAACGACAAGAAGCCCGCCGCGCCAGCGCAGTCAACGCAGCCAGCGCAGGCACCCCAGACACAGCCCGCGCCGCTGTAACTGCCGCCCCGAAATGGGCTTTACGCCCCGCCTTCAACGCACTTGCTGCAACCGGCGCAGCAACCGCCGTCCTGCGTCGACCACGCCCGGATCGGCCGTCATCTGGTACCGCACGATCATGCCCTCCACGCAGAGCATCGCCTCTTCGGCAATGGCATCGGGCTCCGGCAGGCCAAGGCGCCTGGCCAGCGAACCGATAAAGGCCGCCAGTTCCGCCTTGTGCGCCACGGATTGCGCCACCTGAGTGCCCTCGCCGGAGGCGCCCGCCTCCGCCACCGCATTGATAAACGCGCAACCGCGAAAATCCTCGTCGGAAAACCAGTCGGCCAGCGCGTGCGCGATGACCTCCAGGCCGGGGCTGGCGGCAAAGCGCGCTTCCACGTCCTGCTCGAACCAGCGCATCCAGCTCTCGTGGCGCCGGTCGAGGAAGGCCGCGATCAACTCGTTCTTTGAGGCGAAATGCCGGTACAGGGACATCTTGGCCACGCCGGACTCGGCAATGATCTTGTCGATGCCGGTCGCGCGCAGCCCGTCCTGGTAGAACAGGCGGGCGGCGGCATCCAGGATGCGCTCGCGGGCGGAAGGCGTGGCCATGGCTGAAGTGTTCCTTGCTGCGAAAAGTGGCGCGAAAGTGGGGCGATTATCCCCGATCGGGCCGTGCGGACTAAGAGGCCGTTTCAACTTGAAGCGAAACGGTTCTGGCCAGGCGCGCGGCCGCAGACAGTACAAGTGGATCGGCCAAGGCCGCGCAACGACGCCAGAGTCTTTTTGTCTTTTTGAAATGGCCTTTAAAGGCCGAGATCGCTCAGGCTGGCGTGGTCGTCCGGCCGGCGCCCCAGGGGCCAGAAGAATTTGCGCTCGGACGCCTTGATCGGCGCATCGTTGATGCACGCAAAACGCCGCTGCATCAGGCCAGCTTCGTTGAACTCCCAGTTCTCGTTGCCGTAGGAGCGATACCAGTTGCCCGAATCGTCATGCCACTCGTACGCAAACCGTACCGCGATGCGGTTGCCGTCGAAAGCCCACAGTTCCTTGATCAGGCGGTAGTCCAGTTCCTTCTGCCACTTTCGCGCCAGGAAGCCGACGATGGCCTCGCGCCCGTTTACGAACTCCGCGCGGTTGCGCCACGCGCTGTCGACGGTGTAGGCGAGGGCCACACGCTCAGGGTCGCGGCTGTTCCAGCCGTCTTCGGCGCCGCGAACTTTCTGGATGGCGGTTTCACGGGTGAACGGGGGCACGGGCGGACGGATTTCGGGGTTGGACGACATCGACTTCTCCTGGCTGCGACAGCAGTGAATTGAAAAAGGCGGCCTGTAGCCTATTCGGCGAACCCAAAATGATACAGACCTGTCTACATTATTTTGGTAGACAGGTCTGTCTGTCAAGGCGAATCTGCAGGCGTGAAAAAGCCGGCGATCAGCCGGCCTGGAATCCGCCATCAGCGCCGAGGAAGTGCTCAGCGCGGGCGCCGCATGCGGAACAGCGCCTCGGGCCCGATCTCGAAGTAGTCGGCCGGGCCGCCGCCGCGCAGGATCGGCCGGGCTGCGGCAGTGTCATAGATGCCGTCCTTCAACAGCGCCTTGTCCACGTGCACGCCAACCACCTCGCCCAACACCAGCCAGGTCGGCACCTTATTGCCGTCGAAACCTTCGAGCTGGATCAGCTGGGTGAGCTTGCATTCGAACGAGACCGGGCTTTGCGCCACCCGCGGCACCGCGACCAGGCGCGACGCTACCGGCGTGAGCCCTGCCAGCTCGAACTCGTCGACCTCCGGCGGCACGGCCGCGCAGCTCGCGTTCATGGCGTCGGCCAGCGGCCGCGTGGCCAGGTTCCAGCAGAACTCGCGGGTCTGCTCGATATTGCGCACGCTGTCCTTGTAGCCAATGCTGGAAAAACCCACGATGGGCGGCGTGTAGTTGAAGGCGTTGAAGAAGCTATAGGGCGCGAGGTTGATGATCCCATCGCCACCGCGCGACGAAATCCAGCCGATCGGGCGCGGCCCGACGATGGCGTTGAAGGGATCATGCGGCAGGCCATGCCCGTTGGCGGGCTCGTAGAAATAGGGTTCGGCGGACACGAAGCGGGAGACTCGGGAAAACAGCGTTGAGAAGCGGAGGCAGCGCCGCCGCCTCCTTGACCAGATGTTGCCGGGCGCCCGCAGGTGCCAGACAAGCCGTCTGCGATGCTACCAGTTGCCGCGCCAGCGCGTTCGGCGCGGCGCGGTTGGCTCAGCGCCCTCCCGCGGTGGCGGCCGGCTCGTCATAAGCGTCCTGCGCCAGCAACACCAGATCGGCGACGGCCTTGCCACCCGCCGAAAGATGCGCGCGCATCGCGTCAGCCGCTGCGTCCGCATCGCCCGCCAGTACCGCCGCCACGATCACGCCATGCTCCTGGAAGGAACTCGGCACGCGAGCGGGGTTGATGAGTTCGCGATGGCGCCAGTAGATCGCCAGCCGCCGCCGCAGCATGCGAATCTGCTCGGCCAGATAAGGGTTGGCCGTAGCCTGATAGAGCACTTCGTGGAAATCACGGTTGGCATCCACATAGCCCGGCGTATCGGCCGCCTCCACAAAAGCCCGGCCATGCTCGAACGCCGACGACAGCGCCGCCCTGCCCGCCTCGCTGATGCGCTGCGTTGCCAGCCGGGCCACCACGCCCTCCATCTCAGCCAGCGTCTCGAACATTGCCACCAGTTCGGCCACGGTTGGCTTGTGCACGAAGATCCCCGCGCGCGGCACGATCGTCACCAGGCCTTGCGCCGCCAGCATCAGCAATGCCTCCCGCACCGGCGTGCGCGAACTGTCGAATTGCTCGGCCAGCGCGCGCTCGTCCAGCTGCGATCCGGGCTTGAGCTTGCCGGCGTGAATCTCTTCCTCAATCGCCTCCCGGATCCGGTCCTGGAGTGACTGCACGGGTAAACCTCGATTTGATGCTTCCTTTGGCATATCTAGAATAGACCTCAATATATCTAAACATCAATCTTATATGCAAATACACGGCGAACCCCGGCTCAGCATCGACGGAAGCGTTGCAACCATCACCTTTGAACGTCCCGAAGTGGCGAATCGGCTTAGTCCGCGTGATTTGCTGGTACTTCGCGAGCATATCAACTCCATCAATGCGATGGAGAGTGTTTTGGTTCTGCGCTTCACCGGTACCGGCAAGTATTTCTGCAGCGGCTACGACATCGGCGCGCTGGCCAATGCCGACGAGGCGGGGGCGCCGGCCTTCGGCGAGATGATCGACCTGATCGAAGCCGCTCGCCCGGTCACCATCGCGGCGGTCAACGGCGGCGTCTATGGCGGCGCCACGGATCTGTGCCTGGCCTGCGACTTCCGCGTGGGCGTGCCCCACTGCGACATGTTCATGCCAGCGGCCAGGCTCGGCCTGCATTTCTACCGGGGCGGGCTGGAGCGCTATGTCAGCCGGCTGGGCGTGGACACCGCCAAGCGCCTCTTCCTGACGGCTGACCGGCTCGATGCGAATGAAATGCTCAAGGTGGGCTTCCTGACCGAGATCGTCGCGGCCGACACCCTGGCGCATCGCGTCGACGCGCTCAGCGCCACGCTCGCCGGTATGGCGCCCATTGCCCTGCTGGGCATGAAGCAGGCACTGAACCAGATCGCGCGCGGCGCGCTGGACACGGCCGCGCTGGAACGCGAGATCGCGCGGGCCGGGGCGTCGGCGGATTTGTGCGAGGGCGCAGCCGCCTGGCGCGAGAAACGCGCCGCGGTATTCACCGGCAGGTAGGCGCGCCGCGGAAAGCAGAACACAGAACACAGAACACAGAACACAGAAAGCAAAAAACAAAACCCGGAGACAACGATGATCAAGCGGCACCCAACCCTGCTGTTCCTGCTAGCGTCCGCATCCGCTCTGGCCGGCCCCGCGCTGGCGGCGGACGCTTTCCCAATCAAGCCGATCCGCGTGGTGATCGGCTTTCCCGCTGGCGGCGGCGCCGACAACGTGGCGCGGCTGTACGGCGACGCGCTCTCCAAGGAACTCGGGCAGCCGGTTATCGTCGACAACAAGCCTGGCGCGGGCACCACCATTGCCGCCGAGACCGTGGCCAAGGCGCCGGCCGATGGCTACACCCTGTATATCGCCTCGGCCAGCCTGATGGGCGGCGACAAGGTGCTCTACAAGAACATCCGCTACGAGCCCACGGACTTTGCGCCCATCACGCGGCTGACCGTCTCGCCGCTGCTGCTGGCGGCCAACAAGGAATCCGGCATCACCAGCGTGGCCAACCTGCTGGCGAAAGCCCGCCAGCACCCCGGCGCGCTCAATTACTCGTCCTCCGGCAACGGCGTGATCACGCACCTGGCCGGCGTGCAGTTCACCAAGCTGACCGACGTCCAGCTTACCCACGTGCCCTACAAGGGCGGCGCGCCGTCCGCGCAGGCGGTGGCCGCCGGCGATGCGCAGTTCACCTTTGCCACGCCGGCTTCCGTGCAGGCCATGATCGATACCGGCAAGGTGGTCGGCATAGCCGTCACCTCCGCCAAGCGCTCATCCGTGCTGCCGAACTATCCGACCATCGCCGAAGCCGGCGTCAAAGGCTACGACGTGACCAACTGGTACGGCCTGTTTGCCCCGGCGCAAACACCGCCCGCCGTGATCGAGAAACTCTTCGCCGCTTCCGCCAAGGCACTGGCCAAACCGGAATTGCGGGCCAGGCTGGCCAGCCGCGGCGAGGAAGTCTCGCCGTCCGCATCGCCCGCGGAGTTCCGGCAGTTCGCGCAGCGCGAAGGCAAGACCGTGGCAGACCTGACTTTGAGCAGCGGCGCCAGGATCGACTGAGCCGCACGCCATTCCCGCACTCGTTCGATGTACCCCGGGCCTCCCGGCCCAAAAGGATTTCCATGATTCGCAATGCCGCAAACCTCCCGCTCGCGGGCTTTACCGTGGTGGACCTGACCCGTGTGCTGGCTGGTCCCTACTGCACCATGATGCTGGCCGACCTCGGCGCGCGCGTGATCAAGATTGAGAACCCCGCAGGCGGTGACGACTCCCGGCATGTAGGCCCGTTCGTGGATGGCGAGTCGGCGTACTTCGCCTCGGTCAACCGCAATAAGGAATCCATCGCGCTCGACCTGAAATCCCCGCGCGACCGTGAAGTCCTGGCGGCGATGATCGCCGGCGCCGATGTGCTGGTGGAAAACTTCCGCGCCGGCGTCATGGAAAAGCTCGGCTTTACATGGGAAGCCTTGCACGCCGCCAACCCTCGCCTGGTCTATGCCTCGATCTCGGGCTTCGGCCAGACCGGCCCCTACCGCGACCGGCCCGCCTACGACATGGTGGTGCAGGCAATGGGCGGCCTGATGAGTGTGACCGGCCAGACCGGCGGCGACCCGGTGCGGGTCGGCGTGTCCATCGGCGACCTTGGCGCGGGACTGTATGCCGCCATTGGCATTCAGTCCGCGCTGCTCAAGCGCAGCCGCACAGGGCTTGGCGAACGCGTCGATATCGGCATGCTCGATTGCCAGGTCGCGCTGCTGGAAAACGCCATCGCGCGCCACTCCGCCACCGGCGCCGTGCCCGCGCCGCTGGGCACGCGCCATCCCTCCATCACCCCGTTCGACATGTTCAAGACCGCTGACGGCTTCATCGTGATTGCAGCGGGCAACGACACCCTGTTCCAGAAACTCTGCGCCGCGCTCGGCCTGCCGGAGCTAGCTGCCGACCCGCGCTTTGCCACCGTGGTGGCGCGCAACCAGCACCACGCCGAACTCAAGACTTGCATGGAAGCGCGCCTGGCTGATGCGGACAGCGCCACCTGGTCGGCCACGCTGGAAGGCGCCGGCGTGCCGCACGGCCCGCTGCAAAGCGTGGCCGACATCGTGCAGGACCCACATGTGCAAGCGCGCGGCATGCTGCTGCAAGCCAGCATCGGCGAGGACCGCCCGATCACCCTGGCCGGCAACCCGATCAAGATCGGCAGCCAGGCAGGCGCGAGCCGCTTCCGGCGCTCGCCCAGGCTGGACGAGCATCGCGCAAGCCTGCTGGAGGAGTTTGGCCAGCATGCCAACATTGACTGACGTTGAATGGCGTTGGATGGCGTTGGATAGCGCTGGATAGCGGCGAATGAAGCAGGCATAAGCACGCCGCGTGCCGGCCAGACCGGTTAAGCTTGCGCCACCGCAACCACGCCGCTTGCCATGACCAAGCCGAGTACGGACCCGAGCGCGCCCGAAGCCGCGCTGGCAGTTGAGTTGGCCATTGAGCTGGAGGCCGGGCTGACGGCGGCCATCACGAATCTGAACCAGGGCAACATCGATGCCGCCGCCAGCTATGCGGCCGCGCTCATCGGCCGCTATCCGGCGCATCCCGCCGTGTGCCAGTTGAGCGCGCAGATTGCCCTGCAGCGTGGCGATGCCACGCTGGCGCGGCGCCATATCGCGCAGGGACTCTCGCTGCGGCCGGATCACCTGCCCTCGCTGCTGATCGCCGGCCGGGCGGCGCTGGCCGATGGCGCGCCGGCAGAGGCGCTGCCGCCCCTGCTGCGCGCCTGCGCACTCAGCGGCAATGCCCTGGAGCCGAGCTATCTCGCCTGCGTCGCCAGGTTGCAGAGCCGAGCGGCGGACGCCGTGGCGGAACTGGGCCTGCTGATCCAGCGGGCACCGGGTTTTGCGCCGGCGTGGATCGAACTGGCGGAAGCGATGCGCAGAGGCGGCGAGCTGCAAGCCGCGCTGGCGGCGCTGGACCGCGCCCTGGCGCTGGACGGCAATATCGCGCGCGCGCAGTTCCAGCGGGGCAAAGTGCTGCATGCGCTCGGGCGCAAGGCCGAGGCCGCCAGCGCCTTTGCCAGTGCCGTCGCGCTGGAGCCGCGCAGCCGGGAGGCGCGCCTGAACCTGGCCATCGCGCAGCAAGAACTCGGCGACCTGAGCGCCGCGCAAGCCACGCTGGAAGCCCTCGTCGGCGCGCATCCGCATGACTACGACGGCTGGATCCAGCTTGGGCTGGTGCGGCAAGACCGGCGTGACCTGCGCGGCGCGCAGGCCGCCTTGCGCAGCGCCCTGGCCTGCCAGCCGGACGCTGCGCCGGCGGCGGTCAACCTTGGCATCGTGCTGCAGGCAGACGGCCAGCCGGATGCGGCCCTGGCCGCCTATGCCCACGCCTACCTCGTTGCGCCGGAGACCTTCGGCCGCATTGCGCAGGCGCTGTGCTCGGGACCGCACGGCCGTCTATGGGCCGACCTCGGCGCCTTGCGTGCCTTGCTGGCCAGCCTCGGCAGCCCGGGCAACCCGGGCAGCACTCAGGAGTGACCGCCCCGCTCGCGCGGCGCGCGAAAGCGCTTGCGGTACACGCCGGGCGTGGTCAGCACCTCCGCCGCCAGCTTCTCGTAGCGCCCGGCGCCCTCGGCGTCGATCGTGCCGAAAGACAGCTCAAGCTCCGCGCGCGGCACTGGGCAGCACTGCGCGACAGGCGTGCCTTTGGGCAGGACGCCGTCGAACTCCGCGTCGGTCCAGAGCGCCGGGAAATTGATGCCCACGTCGTGGAAGCGGTCCGCATCGACCAGGCCGCTCAGCGTGTGGAACGGCAGATCCCAGCGGTTGGCCGGATGCATCGCCAGCAGCGACCACCCGGGCGGCAGCTCGATGATCCAGAAACTGTTGAATTTCAGGGCGACGGCATCCGAGTGCAGTGGCGTGCCGCCCAGTTGCTCCGGCACGTGAAAGCTCAGCGGCGCGCGCGGATGGCCGTCGATGCCCGGCTCAGGCAAGTCCCAATCCCACGAGAACACGCCCCGCTCCACGCGCACGTCGCATGGCAGCAGAATCACAAAGCCATGGGTCATGGCATCGATGAACGGCGGGCATTGCTTGATGGTGCGGATGTCCCTGCCGTGCAGGGGCGAGAACGCCTTGGGACGCATCGCCCGCACCCAGTCCGGCAGCGCCTGCTGGGCAGGCTGCGGGCGCGGGAGGTTGTCCTGCAGCAGCGGATCGCAACGGAAGGTCACTTGCATGGCGTGCATGGCTTGGCTAGGTGGAGGCGCTCGATGTGCCGGAGCGGCCATGCAGTGTAGGGGCGAAGAGACGAGTACGTCTAGTTGCCGCGCCCGCCACCCCACCCCTTACCCAATGTCCCGGCAGTCATGACAATTTGGGCGGCATTCGCACAATCGCCGCATTGGTAGTTGCCTTCCTGCCCGCGTCCAGCCACAATCCGCGCTTTTCCGAACGCCCCGCCAGCCGCCAGCGCAACCGGCCACTCATATTCAATTCCCAATGTCAGCCATGTTCCGGCCGTTATGAACGAATGCTGCCCCTCCCTTAGTCTTGCGCCATGTCGGACCGGCAGCGCCAGCACGGAGTGGCGAGCAAGCGGCCGACAGCGGCGTACCGGGCTGCATGCAGTGCCGAATGCGACACAGACCTTGTGCGCAGCGGCCCGCATGACGGCCTCGGCAACGACAACGAAAAAGCGAGACAGCCTGGGTATGAGCGACGTAGCCGCCGCCCCAGCGCACCACAAAGGAGACACTCCGCCATGCTTGAACAGCCGTTCCCCGGCCGTGCCACCGCCCCCGGCACCGACGCGATCGAGGCCAAGGCCATCGACGCCATCGCATCCATGGAAGCCAAGGGCTTCCTCGACCGCTACTTCCAGATCAGCGAGCGCGGCAGCACCGGGCGCCGCGAGGCATTGGCCGGCGCCACCACCTTCATGGCCATGGTCTACTCCGTGTTCGTCGTGCCGGGCATGCTCGGCAAGGCCGGCTTCGATGGCAGCGCCGTGTTCGTCGCAACCTGCCTGACCGCGGCGTTCGGCTCCTTGTTGATGGGCGTGTGGGCCAAGCTGCCCATCGCCATCGGCTGCGCGATCTCGCTGACCGCCTTCACCGCCTTCGGGCTGGTGCTTGGGCAGGGGCTCTCCCCAGCCGTTGCGCTTGGCGCGATCTTCCTGATGGGCGTGGTCTTCACCGCCATTTCCGTGACCGGCGTGCGCTCCTGGATCCTGCGCAACCTGCCGGCCGGCGTGGCGCACGGCACGGGCATCGGCATTGGCTTGTTCCTGCTGCTGATTGCATCCAACGACGTGGGGCTGGTAATCAAGAACCCCGGCGCCGGCCTGCCGGTCACACTGGGCAAGATCACCGCCTTCCCGGTCGTCATGTCGATCCTCGGCCTGGCCGCCATCTTCGGGCTGGAACGGCGCCGCGTGCCGGGCGGCATCTTGCTGGTGATCGTCGCCATCTCCGCGCTGGGCCTGGCCTTTGATCCCGCCGTCAAGTTCACTGGCGTGTTCGCGCTACCCGCGCTGAGCGCGCCGGGCCATGCCTCCTTGATCGGTGCGATGGACATCAAGGGCGCGCTGTCGCTGACGGTGCTGCCTAGCGTGCTGGCACTGGTGATGACGGCCGTGTTCGACGCCACCGGCACCATCCGCGCCGTCGCGGGCCAGGCCGGCCAGCTCGATGCGAAGGGCCAGATCCCCAACGGCGGCCGTGCCCTGACCACGGACTCGCTCAGCTCGATCTTCTCGGCCTTCTTCGGTGGCGCGCCCGCTGCGGCCTACATCGAATCGAGCGTTGGCGTGGCCGCCGGCGCAAAGACCGGCCTGGCCGCGGTGGTAGTCGGCCTGCTCTTCCTGGCAGTGATCTTCTTCTCGCCGCTGGCCGGGCTGGTGCCTTCGTACGCGACGGCACCTGCCCTGATGTATGTGGGCCTGCTGATGCTCAGCAGCGTCAGCAAGCTGCATATGGACGATATGGTCGACGCCATGGCCGGCCTGGTCTGCGCGGTCTTTATCGTGCTGACCTGCAATATCGTCACGGGCATCATGCTGGGCTTCTGCACCCTGGTGATCGGCCGCATCGTGGCCGGTGAATACCGCAAGCTGAATGTGGGCACCGTGGGCATCGCGCTGGCGCTGGCCGTTTTCTACGGCGGCGGCTGGGCAATCTGAGCCTTGACGGCCGTGGCACTACCAGCGGCCGGTATCGAGAGGCGACACCGCGCGGTCCGACGGGCCATGCGGTGTCGCCACGCAAGCGGGTACTGAAAGCCAGCGCAACGATGACACTGGCTTTTTTGCGAAGCGGGCGAATTCCCGTCCCGCTTCTTTTTTTAGCGGCCTCGCCCTCTCGCGAATGGCCGCAAATCGCGCAGACTCAGGCCGCCGCGCGCCGTTGCGGCACGGATGCCTGCACCGTCGCTGCCAGTCCCTGCGCCAGGTCGGCGATCAGATCCTCCGGTGCTTCCAGGCCGATATGCAGGCGGATCACCGGCTCGGCGCCACGCCAGTATGAATGTTCCGCCAGGCGCTCCGGCGCTGCCACCTGCACCAGGCTTTCATAGCCGCCCCACGAAGCCCCCAGCCCGAACAGGCTCAGCGAATCCACCAGCTTGCGCGCCGCCGCCACATCGGCGGTGGGCAGCGCGAACGAGACCAGCCCGTTGGCGCCCGAGAAATCCCGCAGCCACAGCGCGTGTCCGGGGTCCGAGGGCAAGGCCGGATAGAACACCCGCCCTACCGCCTCATGCGCTTGCAGGAACTGTGCCACCGCCAAGGCATTGCGCTGGTGCTGGGCCAGCCGCACGGCCAGCGTGCGGATGCCGCGCAGCGCCAGGTAGGCATCGTCCGCGCTGATGGCCAGGCCGAAGCCATCGTAGGCATCGGCAATGCGGCGCGCCAGCCCCTCGTCCTTGACCACCACCGCGCCCTGCATCAGGTCGGAATGGCCGCTGATGTACTTGGTCGATGCCAGGATCGATACATCCACGCCGAGCGCGAGCGGCTGCAGCACATGGCCGGAAGCCCACGTATTGTCGGTGGCCACCACCACGCCATGGCGGTGCGCGATCTGCGCAAGGCGCGGCAGGTCCAGCACCTCGTAGAGCAGAGAGCTGGGCGACTCCAGGTAGAGCAGCCGCGTGTTGGGGCGGATCAGCGCGTCCAGATCGTCCTGGCTGGGAGAGAAGTAGCTGACCTCGATGCCCAGGCGGCGCAGCAGCGTTTGCTCCAGCCTGCGTACCGGCGCGTAGACGCTGTCCACCACCAGCGCATGGTCACCCGGCGACAGCAGCGCGAGGAACGTCAGCGAGATCGCAGCCAGCCCCGAGGGCGCCAGGAAGGTGCGGTTGCCGCCTTCGAGCGCGGCAATCGCGTCTTCCAGCGCGCGGTGCGTATCCATGCCCTGCCGGCCATAGGAGCTGACACGCTCGCCGCGCGCATGGCGGGCCCGGATATCGTCATAGGCGTCCGAGTTCTCGAAGCGCACGGTGCTGGTGCGCACCACCGGCACATTGACCGGGCCGTGGCCCTGGACAAAGGGCGGCGTGCCGGCGTGGATCAGTTGGGTATCGCGATGATGGCTCATGGTTCCTGGATTGGGATGGTGGCTTGCGCCGCGCTCAGACAGCGAAGCGCAGCTTGTCGAAGGAGAAGACGAAGGGATCGGCCTGCGCACGCGGGGCCGCGCCGAGCGAGCGGTTGAGAAAGGCGCGCGTGCGCTCGCTGCGCGGCGCGCTGAAAATGCGGCTGGCCGGGCCATGCTCGACAATGCGCCCGCCTTCGGTGAAGTAGACCTCGTCGCTGATTTCTTCGGCAAAGCGCATCTCATGTGTCACCAGCAGGCAGGTCAGCCCCTCCTCGACCAGGTCGCCGATCACGGTCAGCACCTCGCCCACCGTCTCCGGGTCCAGCGCGGAGGTCACCTCGTCGAACAGGATCAGCTCGGGCTCCATGGCCAGCGCGCGGGCAATCGCGACGCGCTGCTGCTGGCCGCCGGAGAGTTCGCCCGGATACGCGCCGGCCTTGTCGGCCAGGCGCACCTTGCGCAGCAACGCGATGGCCGTGGCCTCCGCCTGGGCGCGGCCGCGCCCCAGCACGCGCAACGGCGCGATGGTGAGGTTCTGCAGCACGGTCAGGTGCGGAAACAGGTTGTACTGCTGGAAGACAAAGCCCACACGCTTGCGCAGCGCAATGCGCTCGGCCTCGCTGCGCAGCTCGCGCACTGCAACGCCGCCGACCGTCACCGTGCCCTGCTGCGGCTCCAGCAGGCCGGTAAGGCAACGCAGGATGGTGGACTTGCCCGAGCCGGACGGGCCGATGATGGACACCGCCTGCCCGCGCCGCACTTCCAGGTCGATGCCCTTGAGCACCGGGTTGCCGCCAAAGGCAAGGTGCACGTCCTTGAGCGCAACCAGCGGCGCGGCAGCCTCGGGGACCACGGACAACACGGGTCCGCCGTTATGTTCAGGCAACAGCATATTTTTGTTCCAGGAAACGGGTGAAGCGCGAAATCGGGTAGCACCAGGCAAAGAACATCGCCAGCACGGTGAAATAGATCAGCACGGTAAAGGCGGTCTGGTTGACGGTATTGCTGGCGATCTGCGCGGTATCGAGCAGATCGTGCACGCCCACCAGCGAGGCCAGCGCGGTGCCCATGGTGAGCGTGGCGTACAGGTTCATCCACGGCGGCAGCATGCGGCGCACGCATTGCGCAACGATGATCAGCCGCAGGATCTGCCAGCGCGAGAACGCCATTGAGCTGGCCGCCTCCCACTGCGTGAGCGGGATCGACTGCACCGCGCCGCGCAGCACCTCGGCCACATTGGCGCTGGCCGGCAGCGCCAGCCCCACCACCACCTTGAACCAGTCGGGGAACGGCACGATATGGCTGCCGATATTCACCTCGAACGGGAAGACGTAGGTGGAGAAGTAGATCAGCACCAGCCAGGGCGCATTGCGGAACACCTGCACGTATAGATGCGCCGGGCGCAACAGCAGCGCCACCGGCGACAAGCGCAAGGCGCCGACCAGCAGCCCGCCGGCTGTGCCCAGCAGGATCGCCAGCAGGCTCACGCCGATATTGACCAGGAAGCCGCGCACCAGCGCCGGCGACCATTGCCAGGCGCTGGCCAGCGCGCGGGCCAGGTCCGGATGGCGGGTCGCCGCGAGCGCCACCGCCACCAGCGGCAGGAGCCACAGCAGCCCCGCATAACGACCGGCGCGCGACGTTGCGGGCGCGGAGAGAAAAGTGGAATCAGCGCTCGCCATAGCCGGGCATCCTTAGTCGAAGTTCCAGCCAGTTGCCCGCCTGGCTGACCACCCAGGTCAGCAGGCCGAAGAACAACAGCAACAGCACCATCAGTTCCAGCACGTTGTCGCGCTGGGTCCAGATCATGATGGAGGCGTAGGTGATATCGCCCACCGCAATCGCGGACGCCACCGCCGTGGCCTTGACCAGCTCCACGGAATTGTTGACCAGGGCAGGCAGGGCAAAGCGCACCGCCAGCGGCAACTGCACGCGCCAGAGCAAAGTACGGCGATCAAAGCCGAGCGACGCCGCCGCCTCCAGCGTGACCTTGGGCACCGCCTCGATGCCAGCGCGCAAGGCTTCGGCATGAAACACGCCCTTGTGCAGCGACAGCACCACCACCACCCACAGGAACGGCGTAAGCGGATTGGTCCGCTGCGCGTCCTGCAAGGCATGGGTGATCAGCATGTTGAGAACCAGGAAGGCGCAGTAGAGCTGTACCAGGGTTGGCGTGTTGCGGGTGATTTCCACAAACGCGCGCGTGGCACCGGCCAGCAGCGCGTTGCGCGAGGTCAGCGCCGCCGCCATTCCCACTCCGGCGACCAGGCTGCCGGCAAGGGTGCAAAGTACCAGCTGGATGGTTACCCAGGCGCCATGCACGAAGGAGGCGCGGTCATAGGCATCGGCGAGGAACGCGTAGTTCAGGCCGATGCGGTGTGCCGCATCGATCCACCAGGCAATCGCTGCTTCCATCAGGAACGGCCGCCCTTGAACTTGTCATGCAGCTCGGTCAGCGCCGGCGACGGCGGCAGAATGCCGGCCTTCTTTTCGGTGGCAACCAGCCAGCCGCTGCGATGCCAGTTCTGCACGATGCGGTCCACCGCAGAAATGGTGTCCTGCTCGCCCTTGCGGGTCCAGATCACGGTCGGCGCGGGATTAAGTTCAGGCAGCACGATGCGGTAGTTCTGCCATTCCGGGTTGCCCCGCACCAGAGGCTGCAGCAGCGTGTTGTCGTGCACGGCGCCGGCGCAGTTGTCACCGCGCAGCGCCAGCAGCGATTCCGCCGAGCCCTTGAAGCCCTTCGGGATGGCGCCGTATTCCACCTGCACCGGGCGCGTATAGCTGCTGCCCTGCGAGATGCACACCGTCTTGCCCTTCAAGTCTTCCCAGCGGCGGATATCGCTTTGCTTGGGCACGATCACCGCACCGCCCACACGGTAGTAAGGCGTAGGCACGTGGCCCAGCTGCTCACCGCGCTCGGCGTTGTATTCCATCGCCGCGATCAGCACGTCGACTTTGCCCTGCTGCAGGAACTGCACGCGATTGGACGGCTGCACCTGCACCGTTTCCAGCTCCACATTGAGCTGCCTGGCCAGGTCCTGCGCGAGGTCCGCATTGAAGCCGACGGGCTTTTGCGTGGCGGGATCGATCGAGCCGAAAGCGCTGCCGGACAGCATGATGCCGACCACGATCTTGCCGCGCTGGCGGATCTTGTCGAGCGTGGCGTCGGCCTGCGCGGCGCCGGCAAAGAAAGTGCCGGCCAGCAAGGCGGCAGCGAAGGCGAGAGGACGCGGGGAGCGCAGCGAAAGAGTGCGGGTCATGGTGTGTTCGAGTTCTTGTTGGCTAAGTCGTGGTTAGTGCAATGCAGCCGACAAACTGTACGCAAGCGCCGCCGGGCACGGAACGAATAAAAGAGCCAATCGTTATGCGCATTCCGTTTCCCGTGGCAGCACAGCGCGGCCGCATATCCATGCGCGGAAAGATTCGTTGGCCGCAGGGGCCACGCTTTCTAAGCTTTGCGCTCGATTCGCCTCAGGCATTACCGTCATGCAACGTCGCACCCTGTTCCGCTCCCTTCTCTGCCTGCCCGTCGCCGCTGCGGCGGCGGCCATCGCTGGCGTACCCTTTCACAGCTATGCCACGCAGGCCCCGCAGGCCTTCCCCGCGCGTCCCGTGCGCATCGTGGTGCCGGTGGCGCCCGGCGGCAGCGCCGACAAGCTCGCGCGTACGCTGGCGCTCAAGCTCAGCGAGAAATGGGGCCAGCCCGTGGTGGTGGAAAACGTGGTGGGCGCCAGCGGCACCCTGGGTGCCGCGCAGGTGGCGCGGGCCAAGCCAGACGGCTACACCTTGCTGCTGGGTGGCGAAGGCGTGACGCTGAACGCCTCGCTGTTCAAGACGCTGCCGTACGATGCGAGCCGCGCGTTTCGCGGTGTCAGCAAGGCGGTGGTGAATCCGCAGATCCTGGTCGCCAGGCCGGATCTTGGCGTGCGCAACCTGCAGGACTACATCGCGCTGGCACGCAAGAAGCCCGGCGAGGTCACGCTTGGCCTGCCGGGCAATGGCGGCATTGCCCACGTGGCCCATGAAATGCTATCGCGCCAGACCGGCATCAAGGTCAACTACATTCCCTACGCCGGGGGCGCGCCCGCCACGGTGGACCTGCTTGGCGGGCATATCGACGCAACACTGATCACGCTCGCGGCGGTGACCGATTACGTGCGCTCCGGCCGGCTGACTGCGCTGGCGGTGACCACGCCCTATCGCTCGAAGGCGCTGCCACAGGTGCCGACCATGGCGGAGGCAGGTGCTGCGGGTTTCGCGGTGGAAAGCTGGCAGGGGCTGCTTGCGCCTGCGGCTACGCCTGCTGATGTGGTGGATCGCATTAGCCGGGATGTTGCGGCTGTGCTTGATGTGCCGGCTACGCGGGGACAGCTGGAGGATGCGGGGTATGTTGTGGTGGGGTCTTCGGCGCAGGAGCTGGATGCTACGTTGGCTCGGGATTTGCCTAGGTATGCTTCGGTGATTTTGGCTTCGGGGATGTCGTTGCGGTAAGTGTCGTTGTGTCGTTGTGTCGTTGAGGTAAGTCAACGGCAAAGGCAACTGCAGTTTCACCACCCCTGCGGGGCGGCAGACCTACTTTCTTGTCTTGCCAAGAAAGTAGGCAAAGAAGGCGCGCCGGATGGGGCGACTACCTCCTCGGGCTTCGACGAAAAGAGCGGCCGGGACCCAAACTCGCATCGCCTTAAGGCGATACTCAGACATGGGTCCCTCTTTTCCGCTCTTTTCGCCGAATCCCGAGGCGCCCCATACGGCCTTGGCACACCTTGACGGCTCGCTTCGCATCGCGCTGGGGTGTTTCCCGCCCCTTCGGGCGGGAAACACGGCTACACCGAATCGGTGCGCTGACGATGTCGTTTCTGTTGCCGTTGGTTGGCTCCCCTCTCCCACTTGTGGGAGAGGGGCCGGGGGAGAGGGCGGGCGCTGGCCGAAGCGATGCCTTTCGCGCCTACTGCTGGCTGTAATCCACCAGCCGCACCGGCAAATCACCGTCGCGTTCGAGTTGATCGACCAGGCCGATTTCCCAGTTCAGGTAGGCGTGCATCTCGGACTTCCGGCGGCTTTCATCCTCGTAGGCGTAGGCGCTGTACCACGCGTCTTCGTCGCCGGTCAGGATTCGCGCTGCGGCGGCCGTGCCGGCCTCGCCGGATTCCGTTGGCAGGCCAAGCGCTTGCCAGCGTGCGTTGCCGCCGAGCAGTGCGCGTACGTCGCGCTGGCTGGTGCGGCGCAACTCGGCCGCTACCGCTTGCGCCAGCACGCCGTCGGAGGAGGTCACCACGATGATGTGGTCGGCTCTGGCATGCTCCAGCGCCAGCGCGACCTTCTCCGGCGTGGCGAACCATGCGCCGGGCAGGTGGCCGCGTCGGAATGCCAGGCTGCTATCCACGTCCACCACCGTTGCCCCGCCCTGCGCTTGCAGCGTGGACAGCGATGCGGCTTCGATCCACGGCGCTTCGGCCTCGGAGGCGCGCAGCACGCGCACGGGCTCGGGACCGGATTCGCGCGGTGCCAGCGGTGCCGGGCGGAACAGGTAGACCTCGTGGCCGCTGAACTGGGCCAGCCAGGCTGCCGTGATCTGTGCGCGCACGCCATCCCAGTCGGCCAGCACGATGCGGGCGCGGCGGGTGCCGGCGTAGGCGTCGGTGGCCTGCACCAGCTGGCCGCCGGGGGCGCTGCGCCAGCCCGGCAGGTGGCCTGCGGTGTATTCCTCGGGCGAGCGGACGTCGAAGCGGTACAGCGTGCGGTCATCCGCCTGCTGCGCAAAAGCGGCTAGCTGCGCCGCATCGATATGTTGCACGCCAGCGCGCTGCGCCACGCGGGCGGCCCGTTCACGCGCCGCGGCCTGGGCGGCTTCGCCGGGCTGTGGCGCGAAACGGGTCTGGCCGTGGTCGAGCTGGTAGCCGGTCAGCAGCCATGCCATGGTGCCGTCCTTGAGCGACACCACGCGATTGGGAATGCCGGCGTTGATCAACGTCTGCGCGCCCACGATGCTGCGCGTGCGGCCGGCGCAATTGACCACCACCAGCGTCTCGGGATCGGGTGCGATCTCGCCGATGCGGTAGACCAGCTCAGCCCCCGGGCAGTCCACCGCGCCGGGGATGCTCATGTTCTGGAATTCCGTGAAGGGGCGGCTGTCCACCACCACCACGTTGTCGCCACGCGTCTGGTGCAGCTTGAGCGCCTCGGCGGTGATCCACGGCGTGTGCAGCTCGTGCTCGATCACTTCGCCGAAGGCTTTGCTGGGCACGTTGGTGCCGCTGAAGATTTCATAGCCAGCGGCCTGCCAGGCACGCGTGCCGCCCTCCAGCACGGATACGTTGGTATAGCCAAAGCGCAGCAGCTTGGCCGCGGCCGCGTGGGCGATATCCTCGACCAGATCCGTCACCACGATGCGCGTGGTGCGGCGCGGCACCAGCCGGTCGATCGTGGTCTCGAGCCGGCCCAGCGGCGCGGGCACGGCGAACAACAGGTGCTCACGCGAGAAAGCACCCTCTTCCCGCGCGTCCAGCACGGCGAGTTCCTCCCCCTGGGCGATGGCGCGCTTGAGCGCGGCCGGGCTCACCAGCGGATGGCGGATCAGCGCAGGCGCGGCAAAGGTGCGGTAGCTGTATTGCGTGCCCCCCTCGGGCGCGGGGTCGAACTTCACGCGCTCGCTCAGGCGGGGCAGCGTGAGGCCGTAGAAGTGCAGGTGCAGGCCAGGCGTGTCGCCGATCAGTTCGATGGTATGCACATCGGTGGGCGATAGCGTGATGGCATTGCCTGCCTGTACATCGAGCTGGCGCAGCGGTTCCAGCGTGTCGAGCCCGGGCTTGCTGCCCTGGCTGCGATGAAAGATCACGTTGCGCTCCACGCCGCGCACACCGGCAATCACCGCCCAGGTGGTGTGGTCGTGCGGCGGCTGTGCCTTGCCCGGCAGGCCAGCCGAGGCGAACAAGGCGAAGCGACCGTCCGGGTCTTCCGCCAGCCGGTAGATCGCGGCGGGCCTGGCCGCATCCACGGGGAAATGCGCCGGCGGGAACAGATGCGCCTGGCCAGCCAGCGCCACCAGTTCGTCGGCGATCGCGGCCAGCGGCGTCTTGTCGGCGGCGTGGCCGCCGACGATCTCTCGGGCACGGGCGATGAAGGCGGCGACCGCCGCGGCGCGAGCGCCGCTTACGTGGTCGGCAACGGCCGTGGCGTCGGCGTTTGCGTCAGTATCGGCCAAGGTCTGGGACAAGTCGGTAATGGTCATGGCGAGAAGCTCTTGAAAATGCTGGGCAGGTTGAAGCCTAAAAGAAGTTGCACCGGGCGCTAACGAATCAGATCGCAGATCGTTATGCCGTGCCTGGCGCGGACATCATGCCGCCGCGGGTTGCCGCGCGCGGGCAAAGGCCACCAGCCGCTCCACGCCCTGCGCGCATTCCTCGGCGGCGGCCACCAGGGCGATGCGGACATGGCCCGCGCCTGGGTTGCGGCCATTCACCGTGCGTGCCAGGAAGGTCCCCGGGACCACGGCAAGGTTCTGCTCGGCCAGCAGTTCGCGCGTGAAGGCCACATCGTCGAGCCCGCTGGCGCGGATGTCGAGCCAGGCGAAGAAACCCGCCTGCGGCTGCACCAGGCGGGCCACCTGCTGCAGCCGCGGAATGGCGAAGGCGAATTTCTCGCGGTATAGACGGCGGTTTTCCACCACGTGCGCCTCGTCCTGCCAGGCTGCGATGCTGGCACCTTGCACCGCCGGGCTCAGCACGCCGCCGCAATAGCTGCGGTACAAGCGCAGGCGCTCCAGCACATCGGCGTCGCCTGCCACAAAGCCGGAGCGCAGGCCGGGCGCGTTGGAGCGCTTGGACAAGCTGGCCACGGCCAGGATGCGCTGGCGGTCCCGGCCGAGCGCCTGGGCCGCGGCCAGCACCCCCAGCGGCGGCGCGCCCTCGTCGAAGTACAGCTCGGAGTAGCACTCGTCCGACACGATATGAAAGCCGTGCCGCTCGGCCAGCGCCAGCACGTGCTCCCAGTCGGGCAGCGCGTAGACGCGGCCAGAAGGGTTGTCCGGCGAGCAAAGGTAGGCCAGCCGCACGCGCGGCCAGATGTGCGCGGGCACCGCGTCGAACGCGGCGGCCAGCCCTTGCGCGGGGTCGATGTCGAGGTAATACGGCTCGGCGCCGGCCAGCAGCGCCGCGCCTTCGTAGACCTGGTAGCCCGGATTGCTGACCAGCACCACCGGCGCGCCATGCTGCGGCCGGTTGGCGCGCAGCACCACTTGCGCCAGGCTGAACAAACCATCCTTGGCGCCGTTGACGGGCGCGATCTCGCGCGCCGGGTCGAGGCCGGCCACGCCGTGGCGGCGCGCGACCCAGGCGGCGATGGCCTCACGCAGCGCGTCGCTGCCAGCCACCTTGGGATAGCGGCCGATGCTGCCGGCGTGTTCCGCCAGCGCCTGCACAACCAGGTGCGGCGTGGCATGTTGCGGCTCGCCCCAGCTGAAGCTGATCGGCGGCAGGCTGGTGCGCAGGGGCGTTTGCGCCGCCAGCGCCTGCAGCTTTTCCGTGGGATAGGGTTGCAGGCGTTCGTGCAGTGGTTGGCTCATGCTAGTTCTCTCATTGGAGGGCGGCGGCTTGGTGGTTGCCCGGCTTGGCCGTGAACACCCTCACCTCTAGCGGCCTACTCTAGGACCCGGCCCCGCGCCGCGGCAACGAATCTTTCCGCCGTTGGTCATGCAATGCGTGATGCGATAGTCGATGCAATGCGCAATGCGACGCCGCAGGCCTCATGTCGCCTTGCACCAGATCAAAACCGAATATGCATCGGCGATATTGTTAGTTCTTCCCGGGTCCCGCACTCCGTAGAGTGGAGCACGGCCGCCACCTGCCACTGCATCGTATTCATAACAGGATCTCCCCCCATGACGACCCAGACCAACCAGACCAATCAGACCAACCAGACCGATCAGCAAAACCAGCGCAATGCGGCCATTGCCGCCACCCTCGCCGAAGTCAGCGCACTGACGGCACAGCGCGAGGTGGATCGCGCCACGCTCGGGCAGGTCACCGCCGCCCTGCAGAAGCTGGCCGACCAGAAGGACCTGTTCGGCTTTGCCGATTTCCCGCCGCCCAGCGACGGCACCACCACCTCTACCCGCTATCGGCTGAGCGGAGAAGGCCAGTTGCCAGCGCTCTACCTCAATTCGATCGTGCCGGGCAAGAAGACCATTCCGCACAACCATGACACGTGGGCCGTCATCGTGGCCGTGCAAGGCGATGAGCTCAACCGCGTCTACCGCCGCACCGACGACGGCAGCAACCCCGAGCGGGCCAGCATCGAACTGGAGCGCGAGCTGGTGGTGCGCCCGGGCACGCCGATCAGCTTCCTGCCGCAGGACATCCATAGCATCCACGTGGTGGGCGAGGCCCCCACGCTGCACTTCCACCTCTACGGCCGTCCACTCGAAACGCTGACGGGGCGCATCGGCGTGGAGCTGGAGACCGGGCGCATCGTCAACTACAACGCCACCCAGATGAACCGCAGCGAGAAAGCAGCGGCCTGACATTGCGGCCAAGACAACAGCCCCATCCCTTGTTCACGCGGAGCACGCCATGACCCAATCCATCGACGCCGTCACCTTGCGCGGCTGGCTTAACGACGGCCAGCCCCTGGCGCTGTTCGACGTGCGCGAGCACGGCCAATATGGCGAGGGCCATCCCTTCTTCGCCGTGCCCCTGCCCTACAGCCGGCTGGAGCTGGATGTTGCCCGCCTGGCGCCGCGCCTGGCCGAGCGCATCGTGCTGTTCGACGACGGCGACGGCGTGGCCGAGCTGGCGGCACAGCGCCTGGCTGGCCTGGGCTACAGCAATCTCACGCTGCTGGCGGGGGGCGCAGCGGCGTGGGCCGCAGCCGGCTACACCTTGTTCAAGGGCGTCAACGTGCCATCGAAGACGTTTGGCGAACTGGTCGAGCACCAGCAGCACACGCCGCGCCTGAGCGCTGCTGAACTGGTGGCGCGCCGCGACAGCGGCGAGCCGCTGGTGCTGGTGGATGGCCGCACCTTTGCCGAGCACCAGAAGATGACCATCCCCGGCGCGCACAGCCTGCCCAACGGCGAGCTGGCCCTGCGCCTGGCGACACTGCTGCCGGATGCACAGACCACCGTGGTGGTGCACTGCGCCGGGCGCACGCGCAGCATCATCGGCGCGCAGACGCTGCGCAACCTTGGCCTGCCCAATCCCGTGCTGGCGCTGGAGAACGGCACGCAGGGATGGTACCTGGCCGACCACGCGCTCGAGCACGGCAGCCAGCGCCGCTACCCGGCGGCCCCGCCGGCCAGCGAGCTGGCCGAGGCGCGCGCTCGCTCGGCCCGGCTGCTGCAGCGCGCTGGCTTGCCCGCGCTGTCGGCCACGCAGGCGCAGCAGTGGCTGGACGACGACAGCCGCACCACCTACCTGCTGGATATCCGCACTGCCGAGGAATTCGCGCAAGGCTCGATCGACGGCGCGCGGCACGCGCCCGGCGGCCAGCTGGTGCAGGCCACCGACCAGTACATCGGCGTGCGCGGCAGCCGCGTGATCGTGTTCGACGACGATGGCGTGCGCGCACCGGTGGTGGCCAGCTGGCTTTACCAGCTGGGCTATGAGAGCGCCGTGCTCGCGCACGGCGTCAACGCCGCCATCAAGGCGAGCGCGCCGCCGCGCACCCTGCCCACCCACGCCCTGCCGGTGCTCGACGCCAACCTGCTGCGCGCGCTGCACGCGCAGGCGCCTGACGCGCTGCGCATCGACCTGCGCGAAAGCGCCGAGTACGCCCGCGGCCATGCCGAAGGCGCCACCTGGTCGATCCGCCCGCGCCTGCCCGCCACGCTCGAGCGCCTTGGCGCCACCCACGACCAGCCGGTCATCCTGATCGCGAGCGAGCCGCACATCGCCAACCTAGCCGGGCAGGATCTGCTGGCCGCCGGCTATCGCCACGTGTACCGGCTGGCCGAGGGCTACCGCACCTGGCAGGCCGCGGGGCTGCCCGAGGCGGCCGAGCCGGTGGGGCTGCCGCCGGAAGCGCGTATCGACTACCTGTTTTTCGTGCACGACCGGCACGAGGGCAACAAGGACGCCGCGCGTGCCTACCTGGCCTGGGAAACCGGGTTGATTGCACAGTGCGCGCCGGATGAACTGGGCCGCTTCCGCATTCTGGCGTCCGCAGGGCAAGCGGCAGACCAGAGCAAGGCGGCCTGATCGCGCAGACTCATGCTATGACATATCAATTTGACATAAATTATGCGATAACATAAGAAATGCCGTCGTGTGCTATGCTATTTCATATCCTTCGATGTGAAAACATGTCATGGCATCATTCTTTGATCAGCTCCAGGCACGCCGAGCCACGCGCAAATCCACGCTGGGGGAAGTGGCCCGGCTGATCGGCATGGCGCCGTCCAACCTGACCACGGCGTTGAGCGGCCGCAGCGATGTGCGCGCCTCCACACTCGAAGCCGTGGGTGCCGCGCTCGATGCGGAATGGGTCCTGGTGCCACGCGAGCACCTGCTCGCCGTGAAGCGCCTGGTCGAGGGCAAGGACAGCGGGCCGGACCGCGAGGCCAAGACCTCGGTGGAAATGTTCCTGGAGCAGGAATCATGAGCCCCGGGCTGCGCCCCCGCTATCTGGAAGTGCACCTGCACGGCGTGCTGTGCGGCCATCTGTGCGAGGTCGGGCGCACCTGCCGCTTCGTGCCGGCGGAAGCCTTCCGCGGCGACCCGCTGCGGCCCACGCTCAGCCTTTCGCTGACCTTCCCCGGCAACGACACGCTGACCGCCTCGGTGCTGTCCAACCCCTTCCATCCCGCGCTGTACAACACCAACGCGGCGCTGCCGCCCTACTTCGCCGGGCTGTTGCCCGAGAGCGAGCTGCGCAAGCGCCTGGAGGCCACGCGCCACCATCCCGAAGACCGCGACGATTTCGGCATCCTGGCCGCCGCCGGCGACGACCTGCCGGGCGCGGTGGTGGTGCGCCCCGCGCCCATCGACGCCCTGCCCGAGCACGTGCGCACCGTCGGCGTGACGGGCGGAGCGGACAACCTGGAAATTGCCGTGATCGAAGGCGCCACCGAAGGCGCGGCCTCGGTCTCGGGCGTGCAGAACAAGCTGGCGCTGTCCACCGCGCATGCCGGCAAGCGCTACACCATGCCCACCCACGGGCATCTCTCCGACCTGATCGCCAAGCTGCCCGCGCGCAATGACGATAGCCAGGTCTTCAACGAATACGTGTCGATGCAGCTGGCGCAGGCCGCTGGCGTGGCGGTGGCGCCGTGCCGGCCCGTGCCGCTTGCCGCCATCGAGGTCGAGGGGCTGGCCGAGGCCCTTGGCACCGGCCTGCACTTCCTCGCCGTGGACCGCTTCGACCGCGAGCCCGGCGGGCGCGTGCATGCCGAAGACGGCTGCCAGTTGCTGACCCGCATGCCCAACCGCAAGTATGGCGGCCATGACGCCTACGCCGCCCTGGTGCAACTGCTGGAGCGCCTGAGCGTGCGCGGCATCGAAGACGTGCGGCAGTTCTTTATCCGCCAAGCCATCAATACCCTGCTGGGCAACAGCGATGCCCACCTGAAGAACTTCTCCTTCCTGTACCGCAACGGCGTCGCGCCCGAGCTCTCGCCCGCTTACGACATCGTCAGCGTGGCCGCCCTGCCGGGCTTTGCCGGCTTCGGCCAGAATGTGGCCATCGACCGCCAGCAGCGCGAGCAAACCCTGCAGACCTACCGCGAGTTCGCGCGCAAGGCACGGATCGCCGAGCGCATCGCCACCGCCGCCGTGAAAGACGCTGTGGCGATGGCGCACGAGCGCTGGCCGGCATTGCTGGAGCAGTTGCCGGCGCCGGCGGGCATGCGTGCCATCGTGCTGGAGCGGCTGGCGACATTGCCGCTGGCACAGCGCAAGGCTTAGAGGCCGTTTCCAAAAGATGCTGGCGTCGTTGCGCCGCTCAGCTCAGCCCATCCAGCACCACATGCTGCCCATGGATCGCCTGCGCCGCGTCCGAGGCCAGGAAGGCAATGGCGCGCGCCGCCGACGCGGTCGAGACCCAGTCGGTGGGATCGGCGGCGGGCATGGCCTGGCGGTTGGCATGGGTGTCGAGCGTGCCCGGCGCGACACTGTTGACGTTAATGCCAGCCCGGCGCACCTCATGCGACAAGCTCTCCACCAGACGCTGCAACGCGCTCTTTGACGCGCAGTAGGCGCCCATCGCGGCGGCCCCGTTGGCGGCGCCGCGCGCGGTCACCGCCACGACCTTGCCGGCGCCCTGCGCAAGCATGGCGGGCAGCAGATGCTGCGTCACGGCCACCAGCGACCAGGCGTTCAGATCCATCATCCGCATCCAGGATTCGCGGCTGAGCGCATGCACGGGCTCGCCCATCTCGAAGCCGCCGGCCACGTGCACCAGCACATCCACGCCACCGAACGCGTCGAGGATGCTGCGCGCCGCCACGGCCATGCTGTCCGTCGAGGTCACGTCCGCCGCCAGCAACAGGTGCCAGTCCGCGGCCTCGGGCACCGGCGCGTGCGCGCGCAGCACTGCCGCGTCGCGGTCGATCAGGGCCAGCCGCGCCCCCTCGTCCGCGAACGCCTGGGTAACGGCGCGGCCAAGCGCGCCACCGGCGCCGGTAATCACGATGCGGCGGGGGGATGCTGACGATGCCATGGTGTTCTCCTGTTCGGGCTCTTGCCTCCTAGTCACCATAGTCTGCCGCGCTTGAGGTGGAAAGCGCGTTGGAAGGCGAGGCGCAAAACCGGCGCATGCGTTCGGCACCGCCGTCCCCGGCTAAGCACGGCCCGATTTCATTGCAAAACCCAACAAACGATAATCATTATCATTTACAATCCGGCGCTTTCCGCACTCTCGCAGCACCATGCTCACTCGCCAACTGATTGCCCCGGCCGCCCTGGGCTGCCTGTTCTCCCCTGCCATGGCCCAGGCCGCCCCGGACGCCGAGACCACCTTGCCGTCCGTCACGGTCAGCGCCGCCGAAGACCCCCGTGCCGACACCGGCTTTGCCACGCGCCGGGCGGCGGGCGTGACCAAGTCCGGCACGTCCGCGGCGGACAGCGCGCAGTCCATCACCGTGATCACGCGCGACCTGATGGACAGCCAGCAAGCGCAAACCCTGGGTGACGCACTGGCCAATTCCGCGGGCGTGGTCACCAATGTCTACGGCCGGCGCGGCTGGGACGACTTCATCATCCGCGGCCAGCGCGCATCGGAATCCGTCTTTGTCGATGGCCTGCTGGTCGAGTCCAACAACCGCGTGGCGCAGGAGCTGTTCGGCGCGCAGGGCGTGGAAGTGCTCAAAGGCCCGGCCTCGGTGTTGTTCGGCAAGGTGCAGCCGGGCGGCATGGTCAATATCGTCAGCAAGCGCCCCAGGCCCGAACTGTTTGGCGAACTGGGGCTGACGGTAGGCAACTACGGCTTGCGGCAGGCCACGGCGGATGTGGGCACGCCGTTGTCGGAAAACGGCAAGGCCGCGCTGCGCGTGAACGCCCTGGCGATGAACAGCGACGACGCGACCGACTACGTCTATTACCGCAACCGCTATATCGCGCCGTCGCTGTCGCTGGACCTGGGCGCGCGCACCGACCTGACCCTGCTGGCGAGCCACAACGAGCGGCAATATGTGCGCCAGCAAGGCCTGCCCGTGAATGGCACGATCACTGCCAACCGCAACGGCACCCTGCCCAACAGCCGCTTTACCGGCGAGCCGGGCCTGGCGCCATACGACGGCGAGCAGAACCGGCTGGGCTATGCGCTGACCCACCGCTTCGATTCCGGCTGGACGCTGAACCAGAATTTCCGCTGGCAAACGCTGTCGCTGGCCGGCACGCTGATCGCGGGCGGCACCATGGCAGTCAACAGCCAGTTGCTCAACCGCAGCGGCACGCAGCAGGACTTCTCCGGCACCACCATCGGCGTGGACACCAACCTGCAGCGGCGCTTCGAGCTTGCCGGGCAGCAGCATGAGATCACGCTCGGCGTGGACTACAACCGCAGCAACGAGAGCCGCCTGCAGCGCACCTGCCGCGTCGCGGCGCTGAACGTCTACAACCCGGTCTATGGCGCGGCCGTGAACTGCCCCAGCGCCTACAGCCTGAACCAGGAAGACAACGTCAGCACGCTCGGCTTCTACGCGCGCGACCAGGTGCGGTTTGCCCAGCGCTGGCTGCTCACCGCCGGCCTGCGCCACGACACCGCCCGCACCAGCACCACGGACCGCCTGGCCGCCACGCGCCTGGACGACACCGCGCGGGCCATCACCGGCAGCGCCGGGCTGATGTTCGACCTGACCAGCTGGGCACGTCCCTATGTCAGCTACGCGACCTCGTTCCTGCCCAATAGCGGCACTGACGTCAAAGGCGGCACCTTCAAGCCCGAGACGGGGCGCCAGGCCGAGGTGGGCATCAAGTTCGATTTGCCCAACAAGAGCGGCCTGCTGACCCTGTCTGCCTTCGACCTGACCCGGCGCAACGTGCTGAGCTCGGACCCGGTCAATACCGGCTTCAGCATTGCCACGGGCGAGCAGCGCACGCGCGGGCTGGAGGCAGAGCTGACGGCGGATCTTGGCGGCGGCTGGAGCCTGGCGGGCGCCTATGCCTACATCGCCAGCGAGGTCACGCAAGACACGGTTGCCGCCAATGTGGGCAAGCCGCTCAACAACGTGCCCCGGCACAGCGTCTCGCTTTGGGGCACCAAGCATTTCCGCGGGCCGCTGGCAGGCTGGTACGCCGGCGCCGGCATGCGCGCGGAGAGCGCCAAGCGCGGCTACACCTTCAACTACACCGTGCCCGGCTACGCGGTGGCGGACCTTGGCGTGGGCTATGTGGCATCGCACTGGAAGGCCGCGCTCAACGTCAAGAACGTGTTCGACAAGGCGTACTACGCCGGCGGCCTGAGCAACAACATCGTGCCGGTGGGCAATCCCCGTACGGTCATGCTCAACGTGGCGCTCAACTACTAAGCTACGCCGCCAGCAGGCCTTCGATCAGGCCCGCCACATGCCGCACGGCCACGTCATCGTCGCGGCGCGCATGCCAGGCCAGGTGGAGGGAAAAACCCTCCACCGCCACCGGCGGCGCGAACGTCGCCAGGGCCTGTGCCGGGTCCTCGGGCAGGCAGCGGCTGGGCAGCATGGCGATCAGGTCGGAATCGGCCAGCAGCGGCGGCACCATCATGAAGCTCGGCACCACCATGCCGACGCGCCGCGCCAGGCCCAGCCCGGCCAGTGCATCGTCCAGCGGCCCGTGGATATCGCCACGGCCGGATACCAACACATGCGGGTACTCCAGCCAGCGCTCCAGGCCAAAGCCGGTGGCCGCGGGATGGCCCCGCCGCATGGCAACCACGTAGTGCTCGCGCAATAACGGCCGGCGGCGAAAATCCGCGCCCACGGCGGGAAACACGGATACAGCGAGATCGCTGTCCCCTCGCGCCAGGGACCCGAGCGCAGCATCGGCACCCTGCCACGGCTGCAGCACGAGATTGACGCCCGGCGCGCTGCGCGCCAGTTGCCGATGCAGTTGCCGCGCCACCAGCACGGCGGGATGGTCCGCCATCCGCACGCGCACCGTTTGCGACAAGCTCGCCAGATCCACCTCAGGCTCACCAATCACCGTCGCCACCGAGGCCAGCGCCTGCTTCAGCGGCGCGCGCAGAGCCTGCGCCCTCGGCGTGAGCTGCATGCCGCCAGGCGCACGCTCCAGCAGGCGATCCTTGAACAGATGGCGGCAGCGCTCCAGCGCGCTGGAGGCGGCTGGCTGGGACAGCCCGACACGCTGCGCGGCACGCGACACATGGGCTTCGTCGAGCAAGGCGTCCAGCACGGTCAGCAGATTGAGGTCGATCGCACGTAAATTCATGAAACGGATAATAGAGCATACAAACTATCCATTGGAATGATTTGGTGTGAAGCGGCATCCTTGAGACATCACCACGGCACGCACCACGGCACTACCAACCGGAGCCCCCCATGTCCAAGACCCTGATCCTGCTGTTCCATCCCCAGTTCGGCCAATCCAAGGCCAATCGCGCCCTGTGCAATGCGGCCAGCACACTGCCCGGCGTAGAAATCGCCGACCTCTACGCCCTCTACCCGGACGGCGCCATTGATGTGGACGCCGAAGTCCGCCGGCTGCTTGGCGCGGACCGCATCGTGTTTCAGTTCCCGCTCCAGTGGTATGCCACGCCCGCGCTGCTCAAAACCTGGCAGGACGCCGTGCTGACCCGCATGTTCTACATCGCCTATGAGACCGAGGGCCGCGCGCTGGAAGGCAAGCCCATGCTGGTAGCCGCCACCGCTGGCAACGTGCCGCAAGCCTACGGGCCAGGCGGCGTCAATCTGTTTGCGCTTGCCGAGTTGCTGCGCCCCTTGCAGGCCACCGCCAACCGCTGCGGCCTGCCGTGGTCCGAGCCCTTCCTGCTCTATGAGGCGGGCAAGCTGGATGACCAAGCGCTGGCTGCCGCGGGCGAGCGTTACGCGGTGCGCTTGCAGCACATCGCAGCCTAGCCAGCCGGGCCAGGATCGTTCAAGATTCGGGCTCGCAGAATCGCCTGAGAGTCGCAATTGCCGCTGAATCGCCTGAAACAAAGTGCCACCCTGATCGCCGTGCTGGCATTGATCGGATCGATGGCTTCGCTCTGCGTCGGTACGTCGTTTGCCAAGAGCCTGTTTGCCGAGGTTGGCGCCCAGGGCACCACGGCGCTGCGGGTGAGCTTTTCGGCGTTGATCCTGCTATGCGTGTGGCGGCCCTGGCGGATGCCGCTAAGCTTGGCCAACGCCCGTGTGATCGCGCTATACGGCGCGGCGCTGGGCGCCACCAACCTGCTGTTCTATATGTCGCTGCGCACCGTCCCGCTCGGGCTGGCGATTGCCATCGAGTTCACCGGGCCACTGGCGGTCGCCGTGTCGTCGTCACGGCGGGCCATCGACTTTCTCTGGATTGCCTTTGCGGTGGCAGGCTTGCTGTTGCTGTTGCCGCTTGGGGAGAACGTTGCCACGCTCGATCCCGTGGGCATCGGCTACGCGCTGACGGCCGGCGTGGGCTGGGCGCTATACATCATCTTCGGGCAGATGGCAGGCAACGCGCACGGCGGGCAAGCCACCTCGCTCGGGCTGACCATGGCATCGCTGGTCGTGCTGCCCTTCGGGCTGGCGCATGCCGGCGCGGCCATGTTCAGCCCGTCGCTGCTGGCAGCAGGGCTGGCGGTTGGCCTGCTCTCCAGCGCCATTCCCTATTCGCTGGAAATGGTGGCGCTCAAGCGGCTGCCGCGCCGCACCTTCGGCATCCTGCTCAGCATGGAACCCGCCATGGGCGCGCTGGCAGGCCTCGCGTTTTTGCACGAAACGCTGAACACACAGCAATGGCTGGCGATTGGCAGCATCATCACGGCGTCGGTGGGGTGCACGATGACAGCCGGATCGCGCAAGCGCGCAAGCGCCGAGGCCTAGGCCGCCGATAGCCGCGCCACGGCTTGCTGCGCGCCGTAGCCGGCCAGCTCGCCCAGCACCAGGCTGACCTCATACAGCAGGCTGTCTTCCGGGTTGCGCCGGGTGGAGAAGCCGAACTCCCGCATCAATGCCAGCATGCGGCGGTTCTCGCTCAGCACATCCCCGCGCAGCAGGTGCAGGCCGGCGCCCAGCGCCGCGTCGCGCAGGCGCCGGATCAGCCGGCGGCCGATACCCTTGCCTTGCCAGTCGTCGGCCACCGCCACGGCGAACTCGCCAACGTCGCCATCCTCGCCACGCGTCACCACGTAGTTGCCGTTGGCGACGATCATCGGCAGCCCCTCCACTTCCGCCGTGACCACCAGCGCCAGGCCGGCGTTGCTCTCGATGAACAGGTCGATTACCTCGTCGGACACGCGTCCGCCGGTCAGGAAGCGGTAATAACGGCTCTCGCGCGACAGGGCCTGGACGAAGGCCCGCTCTCTCTCGGCATCAGCGGCACGAACAGCGCGCACGACCACGCGCTCGCCACCGCTCAACTTCCAGGTCTCGGCGCATTCCGGGCAGCCAGCATGCCGGCCGCCGCCGGTCAGGCGGGATTGGCCGGCAAGGCTGGGAGGATTCGAAGGCTGCATGTCCGGCTCCTGACTTCATATTTCATAGTCAGGAGTATAGGCAATACCCTGACTTTTGCAAATGAAGTTAGCCTGCTATGCTCAACGGATGGATCTCACCGCCCAAGAACTCCGCAACTGCTCGATTGCCGCGACCCTCTCGCTGATTGGAGAGAAGTGGACAATTCTTATCTTGCGCGACGTTTTCCACGGCATCAGGCGCTTCGACGATTTCCTGGAGCGCCTGCAGTGCTCCCCCGCCGTGCTGTCGGCCAGGCTCAAAACGCTGACCGAGGCAGGCATCCTGCGCAAGGTGAGCTATCGGGAGCCGGGCGAGCGGGAACGGTTCGAGTACCGGCCGACGCGCGCCGCGGTGGAGTTGCTGCCGGTGATCATCGGGCTGATGCAATGGGGGGATCGCCACCTGGCCGCCAGCGGCCAAGGGCCGGTGACGTTGCTTACCGCACCGGAGGGGCGCCGCGTGCGCGCGGCGCTGGTGGATGATGCGGATCAGTTGGTGCGGCCCAACGATATCGAGATTTACCACGCCAGCCGGCGGCCAGCGCCGGCGACTGAAGGCGAATCCCCGCAAGCGCCTGCCACGCAAGCGTGAGCCTGCGCGCGATCGGCCGTCAATCCTTCAGCCACCAGTCCAGCAGTGTTTCATCATCGGGATCGTCCAGATTCCGGTAGATGTTCGCGTAGTACCACTGAATCCCGGTCTGGTCGCGAAACCTGTCAAAGACGTCGCGGATTCGGTCCATCCCGTTTTTGGATGGGATGGTCAATGACAGATTCCCGCCGTTGATCCCATCCAGCGTTCCGCCCAGCTCAGCTGCCACCTCCTTCTCCAGGCGTGACAGGATTGCCTGCGGGATATCTTCATCCTCATAAATTTGAACGCAGAAATTCCCGCCCCTCGACAGGACCTCGGCATGCGCGTTTCTATTCTTGATGGAGACGATGTCGCCTCTTGCCAGATTCAAGGCGAGACCGGGCGAGGCGAGAAGCTCGTAGATGTCTTCATCGATTTGGCGGGCGGGCAGTTCTTCGAACATTGGCTCCGCGTCATCTTCTCCGGCGTAGACGTGGATCAGGACGCTTGGGGGGATGTTTTCCATGTGGTGGTTCGTCGCTCTTGCGTTTGATGCGTTTGATGCGGGACCGCCTAGTTTTACACAGCAACCGTGTGTAAGACATGAAGCCCCGAATTGAGAAGCCAGTTTGCCTTTGGCGCTCCTGGCACATTCTCCGCTATCCAGGCATCCGTTCGAGTGCGGGGCCACGTGCGGCTTCCCGGTCCCCCTCCCCGCATCCTGCCAAGAATCCCGGACGGAAGATCCCACCTGGCCGCTACCTCACGCAGAACGTCGATTATCACTGCCCAAAGCTCAGTGAACGGGCTGAACACGGATTCCCAGGCAGGTTGTAAAGTGGGAGCCCATTCTTCGACGTTCGACGCTTCAGCCCATGCCCCGGCGGCGCCGGGAAATGTCCCTCAGGCTCTCGCAAGGCAGATTTGCCGGCGACGATCCCTATGCCCCGCGCAAGAACAACAGCCCAGGAACCAGCCAGAGCCAAACCCAATGCAACTTCTCGATCATGTTTCAATCGGCGTGCCCAACCTCGACGCAGCGCGCCCCTTCTATGACGCGATCATGCAGACGTTGGGCGCAACGAAGGTCTATGACCGCCCCGATGCGCTTGGCTATGGCGAGCGCTGCACGTCCAGCGATGCGGCGTCGACGTGCCTGGCGGTCTATCTCGACCCGAGCAGGATCGAAGCAAACAAGCGGCATTGGTGCTTCAAGGCGTCGTCCCGCAAACAGGTCGACGCGTTCTTTGCCGCGGGCCTCGCCGCCGGGGGATCGTCGGATGGGGATCCGGGCCTGCGGCCTGGCTACCATGCCGGATACTACGCAGCGTTTCTCGTCGATCCGGCGGGCAATCGCGTGGAGGCGGTGTGTCATTCGGCCTCGATCTGACTCGAACATGCTCGAATTGACGATGGCGCCTGGGCACGGTGGCGTCCAGTGCGGGTTCTGGTGGCTCGGAGCCAAGGGCTTGGCATCGCAGGCGGAAGTGGCATAACTATCACCACGCGGCATCCACGGCCTGAGCCGGGACAGCCAAAATACCAGCTACTACCTGCACCACCGCGCGCACCGCCCCGGTCCATTGCACTGCACCATGACCGTGCCGCCCCGCCCCACCTCGGCGCATCGCCTCCCGGCCTGATGCTCCCGCGCAGCGCAAAAACCCCTTCATCCATCACAAACCGCCCTGGCACACCGCTTGCGTAACAAGACGCGAGCGGACCAACGGCGGCCCGCTCACCCCACACAGGGTGGCAGCGGTCTTCACCGCTGCCACCAGGACAACGGCGTCCCCTGATCTGGTCTTCACGACCGGATTGCGGGACGCCATTTGTTTTTATGGAGCCATGATGACCGGCAAAGCCACCCGCATCGAACTGCTAAGCCTGCGCACCCCGCAGATGCGCGCCTTCCACCTGACGTGGATGGCCTTCTTCGTGTGCTTCTTCGCGTGGTTCGCCTGCGCGCCGCTGATGCCGGTGCTCAAGGGCGAATTCGGCCTGACTCCCGACCAGATCGCCAATATCAATATCGCGGCCGTGGCCGTGACCATTCTCGTGCGGCTGGCCATTGGCCCGCTGTGCGACCGTTTTGGTCCCCGCCGCGCCTACACCGGCCTGCTCGCTCTCGGTGCGATCCCCGTGCTGGGCGTGGCGATGGCGCAGAGCTATGAAGCCTTCCTGTTCTTCCGCCTGCTGATTGGCGCGGTTGGCGCGAGCTTCGTGATCACGCAGTACCACACCTCGGTGATGTTCGCGCCCAACGTGGTGGGCACCGCCAACGCGGCAGCCGCCGGCTGGGGCAATGCCGGCGGTGGCGCGGCGCAAGCGCTGATGCCGCTGCTGCTGGGTGGCGTGCTGATGCTGGGCGTGAGCCACACCATGGGCTGGCGCCTGGCGCTGCTGGTGCCGGGCGTGCTGATGCTGATCATGGCGGTGCTGTACTGGCGCTATACGCAGGACTGCCCGCAAGGCGACTTCAAGGATCTGCGCGCGCGCGGCATCGCCATCGACAGCGGCAAGAAAGGCGGCTGGGCCAGCTTTGTCGCCGCTGCTGGCAACTACCGCGTGTGGATGCTGTTCATCACCTACGGCGCCTGCTTCGGCGTGGAGATCTTCATCCACAACGTGGCCGCTACCTATTACGTGGATCACTTCGGCCTGTCGCTCGGCAGCGCCGGCCTGGCCGCCGCCAGCTTTGGCCTGCTCGCCCTGTTCGCCCGTGCCCTGGGCGGCTGGCTGTCGGACAAGGCTGCGCTGCGCCGTGGCCTGGATGCGCGATCCATGCTGCTGTTCGTGCTGATCCTGGGTGAAGGCCTGGGCCTGCTGTGGTTTGCCCAGGCGCATCACGTCGTGGCTGCCGTGGCCGCCATGCTGGGCTTCGGCCTGTTCACCCATATGGCCTGCGGCGCCACCTATGCGCTAGTGCCCTTTATCGACCGCAAGGCGCTGGGCGGCGTGGCCGGGATCATTGGTGCCGGCGGCAATGTGGGCGCCGTGGCGGCGGGCTTCCTGATGAAGGGCCTGGGCGGCAACCTGCAGCAAACGCTGACCGTGCTGGGCGCGGCGGCCATCGTCTCCGCCCTGTGCGCCATCGCCGTGCGCTTTTCGGCGGAGCACAAGGCCAGCGAGCAGGCGCTGTTCGACAACGCGCTGGCCGGCTCCTGAGCCCGCCCGACGCAAAAACGCCACGCAAGCACACGCACCAGCGGCCCCACAGAACAAGGAAACCATCATGAAACTGATCATCATCGGCCACGGCATGGTCGGCCACAAATTCCTGGAATGCCTGGCCGAGGCAGGCTCGCAAGATATCGAAGTCACCGTGCTGTGCGAGGAAGCGCGTCCCGCCTACGACCGCGTGCACCTGTCCGAGTTCTTCGCGGGCAAGTCCGCCGAGGATCTCTCGCTGGTGGAAGCTGGCTTCTTCGAGCGCAACAACATGCTGCTGCGCCTGAACGCGCGCGCCACCGGCATCGACCGCGCGGCCAGGACGGTGACGGTTTCCACCGGCGAGACGCTGTCCTACGACAAGCTGATCATGGCCACCGGCTCCTACCCCTTCGTGCCGCCGCTGCCCGGCAAGGACCGCAAGGATTGCTTTGTCTACCGCACCATCGAAGACCTGGAAGCCATGCAGGAATGTGGCACCCGCTCCAAGACCGGCGTGGTGATCGGCGGCGGCCTGCTGGGCCTGGAATGCGCCAAGGCGCTGCGCGACATGGGCCTGCAAACCCATGTGGTGGAATTCGCCCCGCGCCTGATGGCGGTACAAGTGGACGACGGCGGCGGCGCCATGCTGCGCCGGAAGATCGAAGAACTCGGCGTCACCGCACACACCCGCAAGAACACCGTGGAGATCGTCGACGGCGAAGACGGCACCCATCGCATGAACTTTGCCGATGGCAGCCATCTGGACACCGACATGATCGTGTTCTCCGCCGGCATCCGCCCGCGCGACGAGCTGGCCCGCGCCAGCGGCCTGGCCATTGGCGAGCGTGGCGGCATCACGGTGGACAACCAGTGCCTGACCTCCGACCCCGACGTGTACGCCATCGGCGAATGCGCGCTGTGGGACGGCAAGATTTACGGCCTGGTCGCGCCCGGCTATGAAATGGCCCGCGTGGCCGCCAGGCATCTGCTCGGCCACCAGGCCGAGTTCGCCGGCGCCGACATGAGCACCAAGCTCAAGCTGATGGGCGTGGACGTGGCCAGCCTGGGCGACCCGCACGGCAACGCACCCGGCAGCCGTTCCTACCAGTTCACCGACGAGCGCAAGCAGGTCTACAAGAAGCTGGTGGTATCCGAATGCGGCAAGTACCTGCTGGGCGGCGTGCTGGTAGGCGATGCCGAGGAATACGGCACCCTGCTGCAGATGATGCTCAACAAGATCGAGCTGCCCGAGTCGCCGGAATTCCTGATCCTGCCGTCCTCCGACGGCCAGGCCAAGCCGGGATTGGGCGCCGATGCCTTGCCGGATTCCGCGCAGATCTGCTCCTGCAACAACGTGACCAAGGGCGATATCTGCGCCGCCGTCTGCAGCGGCACCACCACCATCGGTGAGATGAAGCGCTGCACCAAGGCTGGCAGCACCTGCGGCGGCTGCGTACCGCTGGTCACGCAGGTGATGAAGGCCGAGATGAAGAAGCAAGGCCTGGCGGTGAACAACCACCTGTGCGAGCACTTTGCTTACTCCCGCCAGGAGCTTTACCACCTGGTGCGCGTGGGCGGCTTCAAGACCTTCGACGCACTGCTGGCGGCACACGGCAAGGGCCTGGGCTGCGACGTCTGCAAGCCGACCGTGGCGAGCATCCTGGCCTCGTGCTGGAACGAATTCGTGCTCAAGCAAGAGCACGCCGGCCTGCAGGACTCGAATGACTACTTCCTGGGCAACATCCAGAAGGACGGCACCTACTCGGTCGTGCCCCGCATGCCGGGCGGCGAAGTCACCCCCGACGGCCTGATCGCGGTCGGCCAGGTGGCCAAGAAGTATGGCCTGTACACCAAGATCACCGGCGGGGCGCGGGTCGACATGTTCGGCGCGCGCGTGGAAGAGCTGCCGATGATCTGGGAAGAACTGATCGCCGCCGGCTTCGAATCCGGCCATGCCTATGGCAAGTCCCTGCGCACCGTGAAGTCCTGCGTGGGTTCCACGTGGTGCCGCTACGGCGTGGACGACTCGGTCGGCCTGGCCATCGAGATCGAAAACCGCTACAAGGGCCTGCGCGCGCCGCACAAGATCAAGTTTGGTGTTTCCGGCTGCACCCGCGAATGCGCCGAAGCCCAGGGCAAGGACGTGGGCATCATCGCCACCGAACGCGGCTGGAACCTGTACGTGTGCGGCAACGGCGGCATGAAGCCCCGCCACGCCGAACTGCTGGCAAGCGACCTGGACCGCGAAACGCTGCTGCGCTACGTGGATCGCTTCCTGATGTTCTACGTGCGTACCGCCGACCGCCTGCAACGCACCAGCGTGTGGCGCGACAACATGGAAGGCGGGCTGGACTACCTCAAGGCCGTGGTGCTGGAAGACAGCCTGGGCATTGGCGCCGAACTGGAGGCGCAGATGCAGCACGTGGTGGACACTTACGAAGACGAATGGAAGGCCGCCGTGACCAACCCGGAAACCCGCAAGCGCTTTCGCCACTTCGTCAACAGCGACCTGCGCGACGACAACCTGGTCTTCATGGAGGAGCGCGGCCAGATCCGCCCGGCCACGCCGGAGGAACGGAACTTGCGTAAATCCCGGCTTGAGCAGATCCCCGTGATCGTCAAGGCAGCCTGAACCGTCCCGCCCCATCATCTCGCGCCAACGCCCAAGGAGAACATCATGAGCCCCACCCACCATACCGAAGCCTGGACCGCCGTTTGCAGCCTGCGCGACATCGTGCCCAATACCGGTGTGTGCGCACTGGTGGACAAGGCACAGATCGCCGTGTTCCGGGTCGGCGCCGGCTACAGTGACGATCAGGGCGGCAATGGCGACCAGGTGTTCGCCATCTCCAACTACGATCCCAACTCCAACGCCGCCGTGCTGTCGCGCGGCCTGGTGGGGAGCCTGGGCGAACGCATCGTGGTGGCGTCGCCGATCTACAAGCATCATTTCGACCTGCAGACCGGCGAATGCCTGGAAGCGCCCGAGCACTCCATCGCGGCATATCCGGCCCGCGTCTATGACGGCAAAGTCTGGGTGGCCGCATGACCACGCCCCCCAAACCCCGCCTGGTGGTGGTCGGCAACGGCATGGCCGGCATGCGCACGGTCGAGGAACTGCTGAAGCTCGCGCCCGACCTCTATGACATCACCGTGTTCGGCGCCGAGCCGCACGGCAACTACAACCGCATCCTGCTCTCGCCCGTGCTGGCGGGCGAGAAAACGGTCGCGGACATCATGCTCAACACCCGCGACTGGTACGCGCAGAACGGCATCGAACTGCTGGCGGGCGATCCGGTGGTGGCAATCGACCGCCACCGCCGGCTGGTGCGCTCGCAATCCGGGCGCGAAGTAGGCTATGACCGCCTGCTGCTGGCGACCGGCTCCAAGCCGTTCATCATCCCCGTGCCGGGCCACCAGCTCGACGGGGTCATCGCCTTTCGCGACATCCAGGACGTGGAAACCATGCTGGCGGCGGCCCGCAACCATCGCCACGCCGTGGTGATCGGCGGCGGCCTGCTCGGCCTGGAGGCCGCCAACGGCCTGATGCGCCAGGGCATGGAGGTGAGCGTAGTGCACGTGGCCGACAGCCTGATGGAGCGCCAGCTCGACAAGCCCGCCGCCGCGCTGCTCAAGCAGGCGCTGGAGCGCAAGGGCCTGCGCTTCCTGCTCAATGCCCATACCAGCGGCATCCTTGGGGAAGACCGCGTGACCGGCGTATGCTTTAAAGACGGTACCCAGATCCCCGCCGACCTGGTGGTAATGACCGCCGGCGTGCGCCCCAATATCGAACTGGCCCAGCAGGCCGGGCTGCGCTGCGAGCGCGCCATCGTGGTGGACGACACCTTGCAGAGCTACGATCCGCGCGTGTATGCCGTGGGCGAATGCGTGCAGCACCGGCAGGCCACCTTCGGGCTGGTCGCGCCGATCTGGGAACAGGCGCGCGTGGCCGCCGCGCACCTGGCCGGCGCCGGGCATCGCCGCTATGTGCAGCAGGCCACGGCCACCAAGCTCAAGGTGACTGGCGTGGATCTTTACTCCGCCGGCGACTTCATCGGCGGCGAAGGCAGCGAGGATCTCGTCATGCGCGATCCGCGCCGCGGCATGTACAAGCGGCTGGTGCTGCAAGGCGGGCGGCTGGTCGGGGCGGTGCTGTACGGCGACGTGCAGGACGGCCCCTGGTACTTCGACCTGATCCAGAGCGGCGCCCCGGTAGGCGCCATGCGCCAGAGATTGCTGTTCGGCAAGGCACAGTGCGAGGCCATGGCAGCCTGACCACCCGATCGCCTGAACGCTTGAACGCTTGAACGACCTAGTCCCCGATTGACCGCCAGCAGCGAGCGCTAACGTGAACCTGTCCGATATCCCCGTCATCCTCTCCACCGGTTCGCCCACCCTGCTGTCCGCCGACGCCGCAGTCACCGTCACCGATACCACCTGCCCGTATTGCGGCGTGGGCTGCGGCGTGCGCGCCACCCGCCATGCCGACGGCAGCGTCGAGGTGGCCGGCGACGCCAGCCACGGCTCCAACCAGGGCCGCCTGTGCGTGAAGGGCTCGGCGCTGGCGGAAACCGTCGGCCTGGAAGACCGCCTGCTGCACCCGCAAGTACGCGGTGCCGACGGCGCCTTGCAGCCAGTGTCCTGGGATCACGCACTGGACAAGGTCGCCCAGGGCTTCAAGGACATCATCGCCGAGCACGGCCCCGATGCCGTGGCGCTCTACGTCTCCGGCCAGTTGCTGACCGAGGATTACTACGTTGCCAACAAGCTGATGAAGGGCTTTATCGGCAGCGCCAATATCGACACCAACTCGCGGCTGTGCATGTCGTCGGCGGTGGCCGGGCACAAGCGCGCCTTTGGCGAGGACCTGGTGCCGGGCAACTACGAAGACCTGGAACTGGCCGACCTGGTGGTGCTGGTCGGCTCCAACACCGCGTGGTGCCACCCGATCCTGTTCCAGCGGCTGTTGAAAGCCAAGGAAGCCCGGCCGGAAATGAAGCTGGTGGTGATCGACCCGCGCCGCACCGCCACCTGCGAGCTGGCCGACCTGCACCTGCCTGTCAAGCCCGGCACCGACGTCTGGCTGTTCAACGGCCTGCTGCACTACCTGGCGCAGCACGGCGCGGTGGACCAGTCATTCGTCGACGCCCACACCAGCGGCCTGGACGCCGCGCTGGCGGCTGCCGGCCCGGACTGCGCCGACATCGCCAAGGTAGCCAAGGCCTGCAAGCTGGACCCTGAAGCCCTGCGCGGCTTCTACGCATTGTTCGCCGCCACGCCCAAGGTGGTGACCGGCTTCTCGCAAGGCGTGAACCAGTCGTCGGCAGGCACCGACAAGGTCAACAGCATCATCAACTGCCACCTGGCCACCGGCCGCGTGGGCCAGCCCGGCATGGGCCCCTTCTCGCTGACCGGCCAGCCCAATGCCATGGGCGGGCGCGAGGTCGGCGGCCTGGCCAATATGCTGGCGGCCCATATGGAGCTGGCCGATCCGCTGCACCGGGAAATCGTGCAATCGTTCTGGGGCTCGCCCGCCATCGCGGACAAGCCAGGCCTGAAGGCGGTGGAGCTGTTCGAGGCCATCGAGCAAGGCCGGGTCAAGGCCGTGTGGGTGATCGCCACCAACCCGGTGGTCAGCCTGCCGGATGCCGACCAGGCCCGCCGCGCGCTGGCCAAGTGCCAACTGGTGGTCAGCTCCGACATCATGCTGCGCACCGACACCAACGACGCCGCGCACGTCCTGCTGCCGGCGCTGGGCTGGGGCGAGAAGGACGGCACCGTCACCAGTTCCGAGCGCCGCATCTCGCGCCAGCGCGCCTTCCTGCCCGCGCCCGGCGAGGCCCGCGCTGACTGGCGGATCCTGTGCGACGTGGCCACGCGCATGGGCTTTGATGGATTCCGCTTTGCCGGACCGCACGAGATCTTCGACGAGCACGCGCGGCTGAGCACGTACCGGAACGCGGGCAGCAGCGATCGGGCCCACGCGCCGCGCATGTTCGACCTCGCCGGGCTGGCTGGCATGAGCCAGAAGCAATTCGACGCGCTCTCACCGGTGCAATGGCCGGTGATGGCCACGCCCCCGGGGCGCCTCACCAACGCGTCCGGCGGCACTGCCCGGCTGTTCGCCGATGGCCGTTTCGCCCACCCCGATGGCCGCGCCCGCTTTATCGCCACCGCGCCGCGCGCGCCGTTCCACGCCACCGACGACGAATTCCCTCTTGTGCTCAACACCGGCCGCGTGCGCGACCAATGGCACACCATGACCCGCACCGGCAAATCGCCCAAGCTGGCCGACCACATCGCCGAGCCCTTCGTCGACATGCATCCGCAGGACGCCCTGCTATCCGGCGTCAGCGAAGGCAAGCTGGCCCGCGTGACCACGCGCTGGGGCGCCATGGTGGCGCGGGTGCAGCACAGCGGCGGCATCCCGCGCGGCAGCGTATTCGTGCCGATCCACTGGAACAGCCAGTTCAGCTCCGACGCGCGCGTGGGCGCGCTGGTCAACCCGGTGGTGGACCCGGTCTCCGGCGAGCCCGAGTTCAAGCACACGCCGGTGCGCGTGGAAGAGTTCCGCGTGTCGTGGCATGGCTTCGTGTTGAGCCGCGAGGACCTCAAGGCGGACGAGCTGACCTACTGGACGCGCGTCCAGGGCCGCCAGTTCCAGCGCTACGAGTTCGCCGGCCGCGAGAATATCGCTGACCGCGCCGCTTGGGCCCGCCAGTTGCTCGGCATCGATGACCCCAATGCGGACTGGATCGAGTATGAAGACCGCACCGCCGGCATCTACCACGCCGGCCACGTGGTCGACGACCGCCTGCAGGCCTGCATCTACGTGTGCACGCGCCCCGAGCTACCCTCGCGCGCGTGGCTGTCCACGCTGTTCGCCAAGGACCGCCTGGAAGACGCCGATCGCATCGGCCTGCTGCTGGGCCAGCCGATGGAAAAGGGAGCGGACGCCGGCCCCACCGTGTGCTCCTGCTTTGGCGTGGGGCGCAACACCATCTGCGATGCGGTTCGCAAGCATGATCTGAAGACACCGGCCGAAGTCACCGCCTGCGTGAAGGCGGGCGGCAACTGCGGGTCCTGCGTGCCGGAGTTGAAGAAGCTGCTGGCGGAGATACGGGTGGCGGAAGTGGCTTGATCCCTGGCAGGACCGGGTGGCTACTGCGGTGGGCGATTACTCAGCAGCATCACGGCCTCGGCGCCCCGGCGCTGCCAGCAGGCATCATCGCAGTCAGTCGGCGCGGCATCCACCGCTACCCGGATATCCGTCGTGGCGGCCGATGCGCGTTCGTTCGCGCTGTCCTCCCAGGCTGGTGGCGACGCCGTGATCAGGCCAGCGGCGAAACCTACCGCCAGCACTGCGCCGGCGCCCAACAAACATGCGATGCGATTTCCAGATTTCACGACGGTCTCCTCCCGGCTTGTATTTTTTCCCACTGCCATGCTCTTGCATCGCTGCGTCGGCACGGTCTCATGCTTCAAAGGTAGGCAATGGAGCGAAAAACGTCCTCGTCCAAGCAGACTAGGGGCGATCCCGTATGCCCGTGCACGCGCCGGCAAGCCGGCAAAGCGCCAAGGCAGGCGCCAGCTAGTCCCCATAGAGTCGCAGCAGCGGCCCAACGCACCCCGCCAGATCTACCGGCGCCAGTCGCAGCGAACGGGCGCAAAGCAGGCCCCAGAGATGCGCCGCCAGCAGCACGGCCTTGTCTTGCTCGCCCAGCAACCTGCCAAGCTCGTCGCACAGCACCTTGGCACGAGCACGGATGCGGACGCTCAGGTGGCATAGCTCGCACGCAGGCGTGCAAGCGTGGTGCAGCAAGCCGAGGACGATGCCTGCATAGCGCGGCACCGCCTCGTCCTGCAGCATCGTCGCAAGCACGCGCTCCAGATCCGGGCGGGCCAGCCCCCCGCCGTTGCCGGCGAAGGCGGCAAGCCATGCGGCCAGATGCGCCTCCGCCCTCGCCATGACGGCGGCCAGCAGCTCGGCGCGGCTACGGAAGTGTCCGTAGACCGCGCCGCGTGTCATGGCGATGGCACCGGCTACCTGCTCCAGCGTGACGCATTGCACGCCCTGGCGCTCGAACAGCAACTCAGCGCTGGCCAGGATGCGCTCTCGCGTGACCGCCGCATCACACGCGCGACGTCTCACCATGGCCGCGTGGCACGTGCCTTACTGCGGATGCACGTCATCCGGCCCCCAGAAGGCGCGCATGCCGGTAATGCGCCCGTCGGCACCGAAGGTCATCACATCGGTCACGTCGATGCGAACCGGCTGCCCCTGCATCCGCACATACACGGCGAAACACAAGGCTGCGGCATTGCCGTGCGAACCCCGGGGCGCCGCCACCACTTCCAGGCGCGCGCCGAGCGACGTCGCGTGACGATAGAAGGCGAGGATGCTCTCCCGCCCGGTTATCACCGGGCCGCCAACGGGGTCCTCGATGGTCGCGTCGTCGGCAAACAGCGCCGCCACGCGCTCGGCGTCCGCGGCATTGAAAGCGGCCACGTAATCGAGCAAAGTGGCCTTCATGTCGGCGCTCTTGTTCGCGGCCATGGTCATGTCGATGGTCATTCCATTCCTCGCTGGAACAGGCTGAACAGGTTGAACGGATCTTCCATGTTGTCTCCTGCGTCTTTTACATTGCGCTGCCGCTACGCCGGCCGGACAGCCAGGCTAAACGGCGGCCTCGGCCGTATCCGCGAGGAAGGCCAGGCATTCGCGGTTGAAGTAGTCGCTGTGCTCGACCATCACCCAGTGGCCACAGCGATTGATCAGCACGAAGCGTGCATCGCGGCAACCCTGCAGGAACTTGAGGGCACCGCCGGCCGGGTTGAAGCGGTCTTCCGTGCCCCAGAAACCGAGCACCGGGCACGCGATCTGGCCCAGGCGTTCGGTCAGGTTGGGCACCTTCATGGTGGCCAGCACCTCGCGCGGCTGCTCCTTGCACACGGCCATGCGCTCGTCCACCAGCGCATCGGTAACCAGCGTGGCGTCATGCACCAGCAACTTCAGCAGCTCGCGCATGGTGTCATGGTTCATTTGCCCGCCGGTAAACAGCGACACCATCTTTTCGATGCCTTCCATGCGGAAATAGGTCTCGCGGTCCTCGACGCCGCCGGGCGCCATCATCACCAGGCGGCTGACATGCTCCGGGTAGTCCAGCGCGTATTTCAGCGCAATGGCGCCGCCCAGCGAGTTGCCCACCAGCACGCAGCGCGGCAGCTCCAGTGCCAGCAACTGCGCGCGCAGCGCGGCGACGAAGAAGTCCAGCGTGTACTCCACATCCGCCGGCTTCGATGACTGGCCGTATCCCGGCAGGTCGACCACCACGGTACGAAAACCCGCCGCGGCAAAAGCCGGTGCGTTGTGCTTGAAGTTGCTGTGACCGCTGGCGCCTGGGCCACTGCCGTGGATGAACACCACGGGCTCGCCGGCGCCGGCATCGAGGTAGTGCAGGCGCAGGCCGTCTGGCGTAGTGATGGTTTGGCCGGCTGGAATTGCGGCAGGCGACGTACTGGACATATCGGTGTCTCCCCTGTTGTCATGACGAACCCGGCCCATCATGCGCATGCGCAACGGGGCAGGCATCGTCCTTTCAGACTACGAAGCGGACCGTGGATTTCCCTAAGATCGCACTGACCAGCAAGGCAACGAGATCAAGGGAAAACAGAGATGACGGGAATCGACTTCAGCGGGAAGACGGTGTTGGTGACAGGTGGCGCGCGCGGCATTGGCCGTGGCATCGCCGAGGGTTTCCTGGCAGCAGGTGCCCGCGTGTTCATCTGCGGGCGCACTCCACCCGAGACTGCCGAGGGGCAGTCCCGTCAGGCGGAGTTCATCACAGCCGACATCCGCGACGCCGAGCAGGTGGAGGCCCTGCTGAGCCGGATCGTGGACAGCACCGGCTCGCTCGATATCGTGATCCACAATGCCGGCGGCGCGCCCTTCGCGCTCGCTGCCGACGCCTCTGTGCGCCTGCTGGAATCGATCATCCGCCTGAACCTGGTGGCGCCGCTGCAGCTGGCGCAGCGCGCCAACGCACGCATGCAAACCCAGGCCAGTGGTGGCACGCAGATCTTCATCAGCAGCGTCAGCGCGCTGCGGCCCTCCCCCGGCACCGCCGCCTACGGCGCGGCCAAGGCGGGCATCCTGAGCGCGGTCCGCTCGTTAGCGGTGGAATGGGCCCCGCGCGTGCGGGTCACGGCCGTCAGTCCAGGCCTGGTGCTGACCGAAACCGCGCAGCAGCAACACTACGGCGATGCGGCCGCGCTCCAGCGGGTGGCCGATACCGTGCCGCTCGGCCGCCTTGCCGCCCCGCGCGACATCGCCGACGCCTGCCTGTTCCTGGCCTCGCCGCATGCCGCATACGTCTCGGGCGCCAACCTGGTCATCGACGGCGGCGGCGAGCGTCCGGCCTTCCTCGAGGCGGCAATCCATCAAGGCGGCTGACTCGCCCCGCGCGCACCTACTCGACCTTGGCCGGATGCGCCTGCACCGGCCCGCCCAGCACCGAGCGGTAGGAAACGGGCGCTTTGCCGTCGATATCGCGTATGCCGTACTCCTGCGCGACCTCGGCGCTGATCAGCACCTGGCCGGATTTCTCCATGACGGCGGCATCACCATGCAAGGCGAGTATGACCTTGCCGGTGAACTCGGGGCTCTCCGCGCTCGGCGCAAAGGCAGCGTATTTGCCGGGCTCGCGCTCCCAGACCCGCATGGTGCGCTCGGTGCGCAGCGGGCCCATCCAGACCGATACCGCAGCCACGCCGTACGGGCGCAGGTCGACCGCCATGTCCTTGGCGAACTTGTCCACGCCGGCCTTCTGCGCGCCGTAGGCCGGGCCGTGCATATAGCAGTTCGCGCCGAAGGACGACGTGAACGCCATCAATCCGCGCCCGCCAGCGACCATCAAGGGCGCTGCATGCCAGCTCGCCACATAGGCCGAGCGCAGGCCCACGTCGAGGATGTCCACCAGGGCCAGCGGCTTTTCCCAGAAGCCGCCCGGCTCGATCAGTTCGTCGTGCAGGAAGGTAGCGTTGTTCACCAGGATGTCCAGCCGCCCTGATTCGTCGCCCACCTGCTCGAACAGCCTGCGCACCTGCGCATCGTCGCGATGGTCACAGGCCACCGCGATGCCCTTGCCGCCGCGCGCATCGATCTCGCGCGCGGTCTCATGGATGGTGCCAGGCAACGGCGCTTCACCGTTGCGCTCGGTGCGCCCGGTGACGTACACCGTCGCGCCGGCTTGCGCCAGTGCCAGCGCGATGCCCTTGCCCGCGCCACGCGAGCCGCCCGTGACCACCGCAACGATGGATCCCTTTTCACTGTGCATCGCATTCCTCCTCCGTGATTCCCGCGCCGCGATCTCACCGCGCGGGGCGATGCCCGACGCTATCGCGCATGCCGCCGCGCCTCATCCTCCGTTCGGACTAGCCGCTCGTGCACGCGCAGGAACGCGCGGTCCTAGGGGAAACCGTCTAGTCCGTTCTGACGATTCCGCGCCCTCCCTCGCTCATTACGCTTCCCATCAAAGAAGAAGCCACGGGACATGCCAGTCAATGCATCACCGCGCATCACCAAAACCATAGGAGGAGACAAGTGCAGACTTCAAGAACCAGTTCACCGCATCGCACACGCAGGCTACGGCCAGCCGCCATCGTTTCGGCCATCGCCGCGGCGATCACGCCGTCGGCCTGGGCCGGCAACACCATCGATCTCGGCAACGATACGTCGCTGAATTACTCTTTTACCGCCACCTACGGCGCAGCGGTCCGCACTGGCGGGCAGAGCGGCGCGCTGCTGTCGCCGTCCAACATCAACGGCGACGATGGCGACCGCAACTTCAAGCGCGGCGACATGATCGCTAACCGCGCCACCGTGCTTGGCGAGGCCAATCTCCAGCGCGGCGATTTTGGTGCGTTCTTTCGCGGCAGTGTGTTCTACGACCAGGCATATCGCACCTCCAATTCCAACAATGCACCCGCCACCGTCAACCACTCCGGCCCTTTCAACGAGTTTACGGATTCCGCGCGCTACTACAACGGCCAGCGGGCTCAGTTGCTGGATGCCTACGCCTATGGCGCCTTCAACATCGACACCACTCGTTTGAACGTCAAGCTGGGCAACCAAGTCGTGGCATGGGGCGAGAGCCTGTTCTTCCCCAACATCGCTGGCGCGCAGGGGCCAGCAGACGCCACCAAGTCGTTTGTACCGGGGGCAGAGGTCAAGGATATCCTGCTGCCGGTGCCGCAAGCTTCATTACAGTGGGAGGTGAATCCGAACTTCAGCCTGCTTGGTTATTACCAGTTCACCTACAAGTCCAACCAACTCAACCCCGCTGGCGCGTACTTCAGCACCACTGACGTGGTTGGACCGGGTGCCCAATTCATCATCGGCCCGGGTGGCAGACAGATCCCGCGCGGTTCGGATATCAACCCTCCAGACTCCGGCCAATGGGGCATAGGTACTCGCTTTCGCGCGTTCGACGCCGAGTTTGGTTTGTACCAATTGCGCTACCACGACAAGAATCCGAATGTCGTGACAACCCTGTTCCCGACGCTGCAGTATCAGCAGAAGTTTTTCAGCGGCATCAATCTGACTGGCGCAAGCTTCTCGACGCAATTTCTCGGCGCCAACGTGGCGGGTGAAGTCAGCTACAAAGACGGCGTGCCAATCCTGGTGAATGTCAACGGCGCTGCCACCGCAACGCGCGGCCAGGCAGTCCAGGGCCAGATGTCGGCCATTTACTCCATCGGACCGACATTCCTCGCCAGCTCCCAGAGCCTGGTGGGCGAAATCGCCTACCTGCATGTGCTTAGCGTCACGCCGGTCAATGGCTTCAGCACGCTCACCAACACCAGGAACTCGGCGGCCCTGCAGCTTGGCTGGTCGCTCGCCTATCTCAATATCTTTAACGGCTGGGACATGACGGTGCCGCTTACGTATGCGCATGAATTCAGCGGAAAGGCGGCCGTGGCCGGCGCCTTCGGTTCGCTGACCGGGTATGGTGACCGCCGCGCGAGCGTCGGCGTGACCTTCAAGTATTTGAACAACCTCGAACTGAATCTGACATACGCGATGTTCCTGGGCACGGCGAACATTGTTAATCGACCGTTGGCCGACCGCAGCTATGCGGCATTCAATGCGAAATATTCGTTTTGACCTGGCAGCGATACCACGCGCAAGCGCCAGATTTCTCTAAAGGAGTGAGACCGTGATGCGACAGCATAGAAATCTTTTGATCCGTAGCACGCTGCTGGCCAGCAGCGTGCTGCTGGCGGCAGCCTCGTACGCCGCGGTAACGCCGGACGAACTCAAGCAACTCGATGGAAACCTGACCCCGATGGGCGCCGAGCGCGCCGCCAGCAAGGACGGGCAGATCCCCGCCTGGGGCGGGAAATGGCTGGGCGCACCGCCCGGAGTGCAGTGGAAGCGGGGAGAGCGCTACCCTGATCCTTACGCCAGCGAAAAGCCGGTCGTGGTGATCACCGCGCAGAACATGGCAAAGTACGCCGATCACTTGAGCGACGGCGAAAAGGCTCTGTTCAAGAAGTATCCGGATACCTTCAGGATGCCGGTATATCCGACCCATCGCGACTTCCGCTACGACGATACGATCTACAAGAACATCCGCACCTACGCGCCCGGCACCCGCATGACGGCCGACGGTAACGGACTGAAGGATGCACCCCCTATCGTCCCCTTCCCGATCCCGAAGAGCGGCCTCGAACTGATGTGGAACCTGCGCTACTCCCCGTCGATGAATACCGAATCCGCCACCTACGACCAGGCAGCCGTATACGGCGACGGCAACATCGCCTGGGGCCGTGTCCGTTATTCGATCCTTTCGCCGCGAAATGGCGCCAACTTCGACCTCAAGAGCGACACCAGGGGCTTTTTCCGTACGGCGACCGACCTGCCCCTGCGCGACCGAGGCATGCTGTCTGTCGGACACGAATTCTATGACAAGGAAGGCTCCGATACCCGCCGCGCGTGGCAATACAACCCCGGTACGCGGCGCGTACGGCAGGCCCCGGAATTTGGCTTCGATCAGCCCTCCGGCGCAGGCGGAATCCGCACGCTCGACGACGACCGCCTGTTTAACGGCTCGGGTGAACGCTACAACTGGAAGATTGTCGGCAAGAAGGAAATCTACGTGCCGTACAACAACTACAAGCTGATGAGCCCGGCCAAGTACCAGGACATCTTAGGCAAAGGCCACCTCAACCCGGACTATATGCGCTATGAAATGCATCGCGTATGGGTCCTGGAAGCCACCCTCAAGGAGGGCTTCCGGCATCAGTACGCCAAGCGGGTGCTTTACCTGGACGAGGACAGCTGGACCGCCCTCGCTGCAGACAATTATGATGCGCGCGGCCAGTTGTGGCGAACCAACCTGGCGGCAACCGTCTATGCCTATGACGCACGAAACCTCTACCCGACCACAACCACATATCATGACTTGATCTCGGGTGCGTATCTCGCCGACCGCCTGACCAACGAGGGGCCTATGCCGGTGCTCAACAACAGCCCCGAGTTCAACGAGACCTACTTTTCGCCCGACGCGGCGCGAGGTGCTGGACACTGACCGCACGCCTTCATTCGCCCCCTTCCCGCCATGGCCAGGGGGCGAATTTCATCGCATTGCCCCCTTAACATCGAGCCTGACCATGGATCCCGAACTGATCGCCGAATTCGGCGATGAACTTCATCGAGCCCTGACAGCCCGCGTGCCAGTCGTCCCCTTGAGCGGACGTGGCCACCCGCTCACGGTGCGCGATGCCTATCACATCCAGCAGCATTTCGTTGCGCAGCGGCTGGCACAAGGCGACCGCGTCAGCGGCAAGAAAATCGGCGTTACCAGTTTGCCCGTGCAGCAGATGCTGGACGTGCACCAGCCCGACTTCGGCATGCTGCTGGCCAGCATGGAATATCCAGACGGCAAGGCCATTCCCGCAAGCACGCTGATCCAGCCACGCGCCGAAGGCGAGATTGCCTTCTTCCTCAAACGAGACCTGCGCGGCCCCGGTGTGACCCGCGCAGATGTGCTGGCCGCCACCGAGGCGGTCTCAGCCTGCTTCGAGATCGTAGATTCACGCATCACCGACTGGCGCATCCGTATTCAGGACACCGTGGCGGACAACGCCTCTTGTGGCGTCTACGTGCTTGGCGAGGAGCGCGTGAGCCCGGCCGGCCTCGACCTTGCCGCCTGCACCATGGCGCTTGAAAAGAACGGCGTTGTTGTCGCTACAGGCCAGGGCAGCGCCGCCCTCGGCCATCCCGCCGAAGCGGTGGCCTGGCTGGCCAACACGCTCGGCGAACTCGGCATTCCACTGCTTGCCGGCGAGACCATTCTTTCCGGCTCCCTTGCGGCGCTGATTCCGGTCGCTGCCGGCGACCGTCTGCGACTGCGCATCGACGGGATCGGCACGTGCAGCACCGAATTCGCCTGAACTCCCTCACACCCTCAAACCAAGCAAAGAGCCCCATGGCAAAAATCAAGTGCGCCCTGATCGGCCCCGGCAATATTGGCACTGATCTGCTTTACAAGCTGCGCCGCAGCACCATCCTGGAACCCGTCTGGATGGTTGGCGTCGACCCGAATTCGGATGGCCTCGCCCGGGCCCGCGAACTGGGCCTGAAGACGACCGACCAGGGCCTCGATGGCCTGCTGCCGCACCTGGCCGCCGACGACATCCGCATCGCTTTCGATGCGACCTCGGCCTACGTGCACCGCGAGCACTCTGACCAGCTCACCGCGCGCGGCGTGCGCGTGATCGACCTGACCCCGGCGGCCATCGGCCCATTCTGCGTGCCGCCGGTCAACCTCGACGAACATCTTGGCAGCAATGCGATGAACGTCAATATGGTCACCTGCGGCGGCCAGGCGACCATTCCCATGGTGTATGCGGTGTCGCGCGTGCAGGCGGTGGCCTATGGCGAGATCGTCGCCACCGTTTCCTCGCGCTCGGTCGGGCCCGGCACGCGCCGGAACATCGACGAGTTCACCCGCACCACCGCCGGCGCCATCGAGCAGGTGGGCGGCGCGCGGCAGGGCAAGGCCATCATCGTCATCAACCCGGCCGAGCCTCCGCTCATCATGCGCGACACCATCCACTGCCTGACCGAGGACGAGCCGGACGTGGAGGCCATCACGGCGTCGGTCCACGACATGATTGCCGAGGTGCGGCAATACGTGCCCGGCTACACGCTCAAGAACGGCCCTGTCTTCGACGGCAAGCGCGTCTCCATCTTCATGGAAGTCGAGGGCCTGGGCGACTACCTGCCCAAGTACGCCGGCAATCTCGACATCATGACCGCCGCCGCCGCGCGCACCGCCGAGCGCATCGGCGCCGCCATGCTGCGCGGCGCGTTGCCCGCCATGGCCACTACCGCATAAGGAGCCCGATATGAACCAACGCATTACCGTGCATGACATGACCCTGCGCGACGGCATGCACCCGAAGCGCCACCAGATCTCGCTCGATCAGATGAAAACGATCGCCCGCGGGCTGGACGACGCGGGCGTGCCGCTGATCGAGGTGACCCATGGCGACGGCCTGGGCGGTGCCTCGGTCAACTACGGCTTTCCCGCGCATAGCGACGAGGAATACCTGCAAGCCGTGCTGGGCGAACTGAAGCAAGCCAAGGTCTCCGCCCTGCTGCTGCCCGGCATCGGCACCATCGACCACCTGCGCATGGCGCATGAACTGGGCGTGCACACCATCCGCGTAGCCACCCACTGCACCGAGGCCGATGTCTCCGAGCAGCATATCGGCATGGCGCGCAAGCTTGGCATGGACACCGTGGGCTTCCTGATGATGGCGCACATGGCGCCGGCAGCGACGCTGGTGGAACAGGCGCTGCTGATGGAGTCCTATGGCGCGAACTGCCTCTACATCACCGATTCGGCGGGGCATATGCTGCCGCACGACGTCACCGCCAAGCTGACTGCCGTGCGCCAGGCGCTCAAGCCGGAAACCGAGCTGGGCTTCCACGGCCACCACAACCTGGCCATGGGAATTGCCAACTCGCTGGCAGCCGTGGCCTGTGGCGCCACCCGCATCGACGCGGCAGCCGCCGGGCTGGGCGCGGGCGCCGGCAATACGCCGATGGAAGTCTTCGTGGCGGTCTGCGAGCGCATGGGCATCGAGACCGGCGTGGACGTGTTCCGCATCGCCGACGTGGCCGAAGACCTGGTGGTGCCCATCATGGACCAGCCGATCCGCATCGACCGCGATGCGCTCACGCTGGGCTACGCCGGCGTGTACTCGTCCTTCCTGCTGTTCGCCAAGCGCGCCCAGGCCAAGTACGGCATTCCCGCGCGCGAAATCCTGGTCGAACTGGGGCGCCAGCGCCTGGTGGGCGGGCAGGAAGACATGATCGAGGACACCGCCATGACGCTGGCGCGGGAGCGTGGGTTGCTGGCTTGACGGGACGCGGCGGCACCCGCACTTGCCCTCGCCACCTACCGTGGCCAGGGCAGATGCCTGTTTCATCACCCGCCGTCAAAAGAAGGCTCAAGTCTGCCGGTCATCTTGGCTTAGAATATATGACTATAGACATATGACCAGGAGCAGAGATGGAGAAGCAAGTCTCGAAATCGGACTTCAAGGCACATGCGCTGGAGTACTTCCGCCAGGTTGAGGACTCGGGCGAACCGCTGGTGGTGACCAATCACGGCAAGCCGGTTCTCGAGGTCCGGCCATATCGGAGTACTTCGCGTAGCCCGTTGGCAATCCTGCGCGATTCCGTGGTGCGCTACAACGCACCGACCGAGCCGGTGGACGCCGATGATTGGGAAGCGGCGCAGTGATCGTCCTGGACACGCACACGCTAGTCTGGTGGGTGAGTCGCGATCCGCTGCTGAGCAGGAAGGCGAAGGCGAGCATCGAGAAGGAACTGGACGGCGGCCAGATACTCGTCTCATCGATTTCCGCATGGGAAATCGCAGCACTGGTGGCACGCGAGCGCCTTGTTCTATCAATGGATGCGGCCAGCTGGTTCGCCACCGTGGGGCAAATTGAAGCCGTACGCGTAGTGCCTGTGGATACCGAGATCGCCATCAAATCGGTAGAACTTCCGGGCGTATTCCACAAGGATCCCGCCGACCGCATGATCGTGGCCACCGCGCGCAAGTTCTCCGTGCCGCTGGTGACGAAGGACGAGAAGATCCGCGCCTACCCGCACGTCAAGACAATCTGGTAACGGCTCCCGTAACCGGCCGGACGCTGTGCCGTAGAACAGCGCCGGCCAAATGCAGCAGGCTGCGACTGGCCAGCCCGCCGCAGCCGTCAATCCTGGCCCTCAAACACGCGGCCTGCGATTAGGCTGACTAGCCTGAAGCGCTCACCCCTGGTGGCGGCACACGCGCGTACGGTACTACCGTATTCGATCGCCGCCACCGTTGCCTGCCATGTCGGACAAAACCCGATGTGCCGCCTTAACTGTGCAAGCTGGTTGGCGCCGCAAGCCCGCCACAAAGAAACTCGATCAGAATCTCCACGTGGTTCCACAGAAGCTGATCCCGCGGCGGCTTGCCTGGAGATATCAGCGCTTGGGGACGAGCGGATATTTCGGCGAGACTATGGAGCATCGCATGGGAACAGACAATCAGGCGCGACCTGAGCACTTCCATAGGGATTTCGGGCAGGATGCGCTGGAGCATTGCAACCAAGGCGGCGGCGTTGCCCCCAAACGACTGCTCGAATATCTCGGCGATCTTCGGGTTGCGGTCCGTATGGAGGCGCGCCAAAAACTGAACATAGCGTGCACCCGCACTGCCCTCTTCAATGATTTTCCTGGCAAGCGGGATAACAAGTATTTCCACAACGCCGCGCAGCGTGACCTGCGGCTGCGCCTGAAGTGAAGCGTACATTTCACGGCGTTGTGCCATCAACGGCATCATATGGCGTTCCAGCAGCGCGTCCACCACCTTATCCAGTCCGCCGAAGTGATAGTGGAGAATACCGGCGCTAACGCCAGCCGCTGCGTTGATGCTGCGGGCCGACACGCCGTCCACGCCATACCTGGCCATCAGCTCTTCGGCCGCCAGCAGAATGCGTTCCCGGGCCTCGCCTTTTACAGTAGGAGATGTCATCGATTACAAGTAGTACGGGATGCCGCCTGCCCCGCTGGGGGCGATTGGCCAATGACGCCAATACCCCCAGCGAAACAGCGCGGCAGGGCACGACTCAATGAATGTGGCGCCCGATTATACGTTCAGCACTACTGCCGACTCACATACGCTGCGATGAGATGTTGCCGCCATCCACCACGATCTCCGCCGCAGTGATGTAGCTCGCCTCGTCCGACAATAGGAAGCGCGCAACGCGGCCGATCTCCTCCGGCTGTCCCAGTCGGCTGAGGAGAATGCGGCGCTCGAAGGTTCCTGCCGGCAAACTGTCCACGGCGGGTTGGAGCATTGGCGTCAAGATCTGGCCCGGGGAAATCGCGTTGATGCGGATGTTATCGCGCCCAAGGCCGTCCGCCAGCGACCGGATCAGTGACAACATGCCGCCTTTCGCCGCGCTGTAGATGGGGTTGATGTGATTGCCCAAGGTGGCGTTGATTGACGCGATGCCGACCACCGCAGACCCCGGATTGGCGCGCAGATCCGGCAACAACGCCTGCACCAGCAGTGCAAATGCGCGGAGGTGAACATGGATGCCAGCATCCCATTTTTCCGGAGTGATGCCTTCGAGCGACCCGGTATCGACCGTGCCCGCCGCGTGGAGCAAGCCACCGATCCGGGGCAATACCGCGCGGGTTGCGTTCAGCGCAACCCGCAGCGCGCCGGGATCGCACAGGTCGACGCCAACACCAACCGCCGCAACGCCAAATTCCTTGGCAATCTCCGATGCTCGGTTTTGTGCCTTTTCTGCCTGAATGTCCCACAGCGCGACGTCGCGGCCTACGGCGGCCAATGCTCGGGCCGAGGCAAGCCCAAGCCCAGACGCTCCACCGGTGACGATCACGGCTGTATTGGGTGACGCGAGTAACGATTCCATTGGGGGTCTCCTGTCAAGATGGTTTGAGTGATCGAATGAGTCTGGCAACAGAGACTTTTGAGTCAAAGGCGCCGAGCAGCGTGCAATCGGCGACCGTAGCCGGCGAAATTTTGTCTTGACGACGGTCCACGGCGCTTGCTAAATTCCATTCGAACATTTGATTCAATCGAATGCTCAGAAATTTTGGCACACGCCCACGCGAAAGCGCAATAGGCATCGACGAGAACGAAAAAAACAGGAGACGCGGGAAATCATCATGAACAGACTACGCAAGCGTTTGGCCACGGCGTTGTGCCTGGCCCTAAGTTGTGCCGCGACCGGTTTTGGCTGGGCTGCCAGCAACGAGGTGCAGCCTGGCGATACCCCGCCAGTCGTGCCGTTGCTGCACGCGCCGGCCGGTGCGCCAAATGTGGTAGTGGTCTTGCTTGACGACGTAGGCTTCGGTGCGGCCTCCACCTTTGGCGGACCGGCCAAGACGCCGGCGATGGATGGCCTGGCCCGTGAGGGCTTGAGCTATAACCGATTTCATACCACTGCGGTGTGCTCGCCGACACGCGCCTCGCTACTCACAGGCCGCAATCCCCACGCAGCCGGTGTCGGCGCAGTGCTGAACTCGCCAAGCAGTTATCCGGGTTATCGTGGGGTTCTGCAAAAGGACTCCGCAACCATCGCCGAACTGTTGCGTCAACAGGGCTACAGCACTGCGGCCTTTGGCAAATGGCATTTGACACCCGATTGGGAAGCATCACAGGTCGGTCCCTTTGACCGTTGGCCGACCGGCCAGGGATTCGAAAAATTCTATGGATTTATCGGCGCCGAAACCGATCAGTTCAATCCTTCGCTATACGATGGCACCACGCCAGTCCTAAGGACAGCCTCGAAGGACTACACCCTGAACGAAGACCTGTCGACACGCGCCATCAACTGGATGCATGCGCAACACTCGATCGCACCCGACAAGCCGTTCTTCGTCTACTTCGCCCCAGGTGGCACCCATGCTCCGCTCCAGGCACCCAGGGCATGGATCGAGAAATACCGTGGCAAGTTTGACAAGGGCTGGGACGATATGCGGCTGGAGATTCTGGCCCGGCAAAAGTCCCTTGGCGTCGTACCGCAGGATACAAAGCTGACTCCGCGGCCGGATGAACTCCCCGCCTGGGAAAGCCTCAGCACAGACCAGAAGCGGGTCGCCGCACGGTTAATGGAAGTCTACGCAGGGTACCTCGCACATACCGATGCACAGATTGGCCGCCTGGTGCAATCATTGAAGGAGAGCGGCCAGTTTGACAACACGCTGTTTATCTACGTGATGGGGGACAACGGGGGAAGCCTTGAAGGCGGCATCCACGGCGGGGATAGCTACATGGGTAGATTGCAAGGCATGCCTGAGACACCGGCTGCCGATCTGGTGAAGCGCCTCGACAGCCTGGGCGGCCCGGACAGCTATGTGCAGTATCCAGCCGGTTGGGCTTGGGCCATGAGTTCTCCCCTGCCATGGGCCAAGACGGTTGCTTCGCACCTGGGCGGAATTCGTAACGGTATGGTGGTTTCCTGGCCTGCACGAATCCGGGATCACGGTGGTCTGCGCAGCCAGTTCTCTCATGTGAACGATCTGGCGCCAACCATTCTTGAGGCGGCGGGACTGAAGGCCCCGGCAGATGTCAATGGCGTCAAGCAACGTCCAATGGACGGCACGAGCCTGCTCTATAGCTTCGCCGATAAAAATGCGCCGGAGAAGCACACTACGCAGTACTTCGAAGTATTCGGCAACCGCTCGATCTATCACGATGGCTGGTTGGCTTCGGCCCGGCACAAGGACCGAGACCCGTGGGCGAGCACATGCCAGGGCAAACGGCTCGCCGACGACACCTGGAGTCTCTTCAACCTGAACGAGGACTTCAGCCAGTCCACCGATCTGGCGGCCAGATTGCCGGAGAAACTCAAGGAGATGCAGGCGTTGTTTCTGGCAGAGGCAGCAAAGAATCAAGTACTACCGTTGCAGGATACGGCCTGCTCCCGCACGCCTCTGCCCAACTTGACTGGTAAGCGCACGGAGTTCAGCTACTTCGCGGGAGCGGTGGGCATCCCTGAAGCTGAAGCGCCAGCGATCAAGAACCGCTCGTACAGCATCGTGGCCACGGTGGATGTTCCCAAGGGCGGCGCCCATGGTGTCATTGCCACCATGGGTGGCACTACCGCGGGCTGGTCCCTTTACCTTAACGATGAGGGCAAGCCCGTCTACGTGCAGAAAGTGTTCGATGTGGCGCGCATGGAGATTACGGGTAGCAAGCCGCTGCAACCGGGGAGGAACGTTGTGCAGTTCGACTTCGCTTACGAGGGAACAGGTTATGCCAAGGGCGGCACCGGCACGCTTCTGGTGAACGGAACGGCGGTAGGCAGTGGCCATCTGCCGGTCACCACGCCAGGCTTCTTCTCTCCTGACGAGACCTTTGACGTTGGCATGGATACCGGCTCGCCAGCCGGACGTTACACCGTCGGTTATCCGTTTAACGGCGCCATCGAACGAGTGGATATCCGCCTGCGCTGAGCCCCCTCCACCCGGGTCTCGCCGACCCCGTCATGGGTAAGGCGAGGCCCGCCAGCAATAGATGGCAGACCTCTATGCCTTGACCTTCGACGATATCGTGGGCTTCCTGGCACTATTGGGAAAGTAATTGATCCTTTCGGAAAAACCTCACCTACAGGCCGATTATCATTTCTCCTGCCAAACATCGGGGATTTCCGAATCCATTCTGCGGTATTTCCGTGAGGCAATACCGCAGATGTTCTCACCCGGTCGAGCAGCCCTCGCTCGGCGCTGCGGCACTCTTCGAGGATACGGCAATGCCACAGGACGGCATCGAGCCGGTACGTCGGATGTGTAAGTGGATTGTGGCTGGCGGACGAGCAAGGCATAGAGAAGATCGAACGGTTGAATGATGTGGTACACCTGCTCTTTCCCCACACAACCTATTGGTACATCAACCTGTAATGGTGGTGCGGTAAAAAACTAGTCTCCCGCTCCCCAATTAGAGGTTCTCTTGTCTACACGCCGCAAATTTCTTCTTTCCACTTCGACCGCAGTAACGCTCCCGCTGCTGACAACAGCTCTGAGTGCTTGTGGTGGCAGTGACGCCGCTGTCACAGATGTTCCGACAATGTCCGACACTGAACTCAAGAGGCAGATGATTGGAAAGCTGACGACGGAACTGACCGATGCGTCGATCGCCAATGTCATTCAGCCTTACCTGATGGACATCGGCTTCACCTGGGATCTACCAACAATTCCGGCGGCACAGGTCGATCGAATTGTTGCCTACAGCTTTGGAAACAGGCCCAACGCTGCCAGTGGAAACACCTCCAGTAATGGCGCCAACCAAGCCGCACTGCCTGATCCTGGCCCTATCAATGAGTCACTCGCAGATGCGGTGTACAAGATCTACCAGATGAAGCCGGTTAAGGTATACGCGCAATGGGAAATTGCACGGTTTCTGACATCAAAATACCAACTGCCTGACCTCCATTCGGTCGAGCCCGTTATCGCGGCGGATGGCTCTATTACCTACCTGAGTACCGATGGCGTGGCAGCCGCGATTGTCGCGCTTGAGGGTACAGCGACAGCAATGGGTAAAGTGGCCGTCGTTGGTCACCGGGATCATGCGAAGCGATGCATACAGACGTCCAAAGCGCGCGGCATGGACGCTTACGCGGCGCAGGAAGTTGCCCTGCCGTTGAATTATGACCCACAGTCAGGGCAGGCCTGGACTCGGCGCCGCGATCTCTACCTGGTGCACGACATGTATGCGCAATTTACGATTCTTCGCACGAGTCTGATTGCCGCGAACTATCCCAACGGATAGTGTTCGTAGGCAGATTGGCATCGCCATAGTGACCAGGCGTTCGTCGCGTCGCGGACCTGAACGACGAGGCACGGCTAATGCTGTCGATGTGATCACGGACGGAGGCCGGTTTGCCTAAATACGCCCGGCACCAAAGGAAGGCGCTCCGCTTTTTGTCGAGATGGAGCGCTAGAGATAGCCACATTGATCTGTCGCCGGATTCTTACTGGGGTGACTTGATCACCGGCGACGAAGTTACCTTGAGCGGCTGGGATGCCCCTTGCGAATGCGGGCGCAGCGGGCCCTACTTGCACGCTACCATCCAGCGCTACAGCGAAAAGCAAGGCGGGGATAAGCTGTGCCACCCGCTAACTCGACCTCGACTGACTTTTCCGACAACCGGCCGGGCCGCCCCCCCCCAATTTGGATGCCGGCCCGGCGACCGTGCGGATCAGAACTCCAGCGGCCTTTGCACAGCGTCGACGCCACCGTCGATGAACACGACATTGCCGTGTAGATATGCCGCCTCGGGTCGGCACAGGAACGCGATCAGCGCGGCCACCTCATCGGGCTGCGCGCGCCGCCCAAGGGGAGGCAGAAAGTCGCGGATGGCATCGCCATAGCGCGGATCCCGCAGGCCAGCCTGCAGCATAGGTGTTTCCACCGCGCCAGGCGCAATCACATTCAGGCGCACCCCGGCCCGCCCCCAGCTGGCGGCGCGTTGCCGTGCCGCTGCCGCGACGGCGTTCTTCGCGCTCGCATACGCCAGATAGCCCGCCTGGGCGGCCTGCTCACCACCCGCCTCCTGCGCCGCGCGCACCAGGGCGTGCACGCCGTCCTCATCGCCCGCCAGGTAGGCGTCGCGCAGCGGGCTGCCTGCCCAGGACTGCAGCGTGGCCGAATTGGACGACACCACCACGGCGCACGGCGCCTTGCCCTGCCGCAATGCCGCGAACAAGCCGTCCAGCATGGCTACCACGCCGAAGTAGTTGACCGAGGCGACCAGCGTCGCAGGATCGACATGCGGGCCCAGACCAGCGCAACAGATCAGCCTGTCGATCCTGCCGCCGGACTGCGACAGCGCGCCATCGATAGCGGCCTCGCGTCCGTGCCGGGTGGAGAGGTCGGCTTGGATCTCGGCATCGCGCAGGTCGATGCCGATGACCCTGTCTCCGTCCGCCAGCAGGCGCCGGCGTACGGCCGCGCCCATGCCGGAGGCCGAGCCAGTGATGATGGTAGTTGTCATGGTGTTCGGTTTCGTGAGTGAAAAAGAGGAAAAAAGAAAAAGGCGAAATCAACGCTGTCTCCCGAGCGCTTTTTGGCCTCTTGCTTGATACTAGTCACCGGCCCGGCGAGCCGCTTCGTCTGGGCAGACTAAGGGGAATCCCGCAACACCCAGCCGGGGCACCGCTCTAAAGCCGGGAGTCATATTTGCGAGATTTCCTTTGCCGCTCTCGCCGCACCGCGCATAGCACCTTCGATATAGCCGATGCCGGTGCAATCGCCGACTTCATGGACCTTGAAGCCTTCGCTCTCCAACTGCCTGGCAAGCGTCAAGTCACCTGCCGCACCTTTAGCCACGATGACAGTATTCGCATCGACCGCCTGCGCATTGCCTGCCTGATCGGTGAAGCAAACCCTGTCAGGTTCGATCCGGATGTCCGAGGCACCCGGAAAGAGACCAAGGCCGTGCTCCTTAAGCTCCGCAAGCAGCCGCATCCGGCGGACTATCGTCAGTCCCGCGCCGAACCGCGGCGCCTCATCGACGACTGTCACCAATCGTCCGCGCTCGGACAGGAACTCGGCCAGTTCGAGACCGACCAGTTCGCCACCGATGATCACGACGTGCTTGCCCAACGGCATCCATTGCCGGGTCGCCTGGCGAACGAAATCGAGATTCGAGGTCAGGCCGCTCGCCGCACCGATCCTTGATGCCATGCGTGTCGCCCACCCGACCTTGCGCGCCAGTTCCTGTGAGCCTTCACCAAGCATCAGGCGGCGCATGTCGTCCCCGCTCATGACGTGCGGCAGGTCGTTTCCTGGTATCGGCGGCAATCCGCGCACCGCACCGGTTGCAACGACAACGACGTCCGGGGATAGCGTGCGCAGCAGCTCAGGCGTCGCTTGTGTGCGCAGGCGCACGTCGATTCGTGACGATTCAACCTGGTGCCGGAGCCAGTCGAGCAGTGGCTCGTTGGCCTCATAGGCGAGCGCGGCAATGCGCAACGTGCCGCCCAGCTGGTTGGCCTGCTCCAGCAGCGTCACTTGATGCCCGTCCAACCGTAGCCGCCGCGCCGATTCCATGCCACCAGGGCCTGCGCCGATAACCACGACCCGCTTGCCACCCTTCGGCGATTGACGATGCAAATACTCGAAACCGATTTCGGGGTTGACCGCGCAGCGCAGCGGCTTGCCAACGTAGATCGCGCTAATGCACGTGTAGCAGTAAATGCAGGGGAGTACGTCATCGGGCCGCCCTTCGGCAAGCTTTTGCGGCAGATGCGGGTCTGCTAGCAACTTTCTCCCCATGGAGACGAAATCGATCGAGCCATCGGCAATCCTTTCGTCGCCCAGCGCGGGCTCGATCCGGCCCGATGCGATGACCGGAATGCTGACCGCGGCCTTGATCCGCGCCGCAAACGGAAGATTGAGCCCGGGCTCATGCGGGGTATGCGATGCCGAATGCAACTTCGGCTTGCCCGCGTCGTGATAGGCGCTCACGGTGATCGCGTTGGCCCCCTCCTCCTCGACGATCCGCGCGGTGCGCACCGCCTCGTCAATCGTGATGCCGCCTGGAATGCCTTCCTCGCGCGAGTCGAGTTTGCACCACACAGGAAAATCGGGACCAACCGCCGTACGCACGGCCCGAATCACCTCGACCAGGAGACGGACGCGATTTTCCAGCGGGCCTCCATATTCATCGGTACGCCGGTTCGTCGTGGGCGAGATGAACGACGACAGGAGATAGCCATGCCCGCCATGGATCTCGACGCCGTCAAAGCCGGCCCGCCGCGCCCGGATCGCGGCCGCGGCAAATTGCGCGATCAGCGTGTCGATGTCGGCCTTCGTCATGACCTGAATCGTCACACTGGTGATGCGGCCGAACGGCGCCTCGGCCAACTCTTCGAGCAAGAACGCCTCGGTGAAATCGCCAGTGGGAGGTTCAGGCAGGGAGGGCGCCCACACCGGCCGCCCCGCAAGCATATCCTCCACGCCGATCAACCCGCCATGGTGCAACTGCGCGGCGATCTTTGCGCCGTGCGCGTGGACGGCTTCGGTCAGAGCGGTCAGGCCGGGAAGAAAGCGATCGTCCGAAATGGCGATCTGGTTCACCTGATTGGCACCGGTCGGCCAAGCCACGCCGGCGACGCCGGTGATGATCAGCCCCGCCCCCCCTTTGGCCTGCGATTCGTGATAGCGCACGATGCGCTCACCGCATTGGCCATCTGGCTCCGCAAGGCTCGCACCCATCGCGGTGACGACGATGCGGTTGCGTAGTGTCATCGTGCCGATTCGGCCAGGCGCCAACAGGTGGCGATACGATGTGCGACTCATTGACTGGCTCCTGTAATTGCGTCTTGATAGACATACCAGCACCAGCGCCACGGGAGCGCAAGGCGTGCCGTTTATCGCTCCGCATCGGTCATCCGATCGGCGCCAGTTGCGCACCGACAAGCGGGCAGAGGGGGGAAGCGTCTTTCGTTCACATGTGAATCTGTCATGCGGGCGGAATGCCGCACAAAGTCACGCAGTCCTACCAGGCCGGACGCCGCGGAGAATCCGCATCTGCCGGCGAATCGCACCCTCGTCCGCAGGAACCAGGCTATAGGCAAGCCCGATGCGGCTAGCCAGCGCAATGATGTCGTCCAGCGAGGCTGGCGTCGCGCCTGACTTCTCTACGTAATCGCGGTAGCGGTCAGCCAGCACCTTGTGCCACATGGGCTTGATGTTCTCGAGGATGTAGGGAAACACCTCCGCCGTAACGCTTCTGGCCAGGTAGTCCTGACGAAGCCCGGCGAGGCGTTGCCGGTACTTCACGGCAAAACACACGCACTCTTCGAGATACCCCTCGAAATCCCCCTCGTAGCCCGACAAGCTACGCTGCATCTCCTCGAAAAAGACGCCGTTTTCCGCGTCAATCGCGGCTTGGATCAGATCATTCCGGGTGCTGTAGTAGCGGTAAAGGGTTCTGCGTGAAATGTTGGCGCGCTTGGCCACATCATCCACGGTGAAACCCTCGATACCCATCTCGGCCATGCAGTCGAGCGTGGACCTCAGAATCAGGACGCGCCCTTGCTCGGGACTGTCTATTCGGCTGGCGTCTCCCCAGCGAAGTTGTCTATTCATTCGGAACCTTGCCTCTTGCGGAGTGATGCGCTCTTGATCGCAGTGTGATCCCGGCATTGCCGTAGCGCCTTCACCCAGTATTGCACAAAGAATATTTTTTGTGCCATTGTTTTGACTCATTTCTGTATTTATGTGCCATAGTGGCCGCACCCGATGCGCTTTGCCGCGCTCGGAAACGGGCAACTTGTTGACCTCTGAACCGGCGTACTTCGGCCCGCCTAACCACTGACTGGTACAGGTCACCTGGAAAACACTTAACGTTGAAGGCAAGCCAATGAACAACAGCAATCCGGCCGTGAATTGGGATACAACGTACGACGTGGTGGTCGCCGGTTCCGGGGCAGGCGCGATGACGGCCGCGCTGCGCGCACACGATCTCGGTCTGACCGTGCTCCTCATCGAGAAAAGCCCGCACTATGGGGGCACGACGGCTATTTCCGGCGGCGGAATCTGGATCCCTTGCAATGATCAGATCCAATCTCTCGGCGGCAACGACTCCTATGAGGAAGCGGTGGCGTATCTCCGGGATGTCATAGGGGAAGATTTCGATCTGAGCAGAATCAATGCCTATCTCAAAAACGGGCCGGAGATGGTCCACTATCTCGCCACGCAGGCGCAGACGCATTTCCACGCGGTGCCCCGTTATCCCGACTACTATCCGGACCGCACGGGAGGAAAGCCGGGCTACCGCACCATGGAGCCAGCGGCATTCGACGCGCGCCGGCTCGGCGATGCATTTGACGAACTCCGCGCCCCATCGCCCGCCACCCTGGTCGGCGGGCGCATAGCGCTGACGCAGATCGAAGCCCACACCATCGTAGCGAAGGAGTCCGGCTGGCTCGGCCTGTTGGCACGCCTCGCGTTCCGGTACGCAACGGATTTGCGCTGGCGCTGCCGAACGCCCAGGGACCGCCGGCTGACGCTTGGCAACGCCTTGGTCGCAAGCCTGCGTGCGGCACTCGCACATCGGTCCATACCACTGTGGCTCAACACCCCGATGCGCACGCTCCACGCGCACGATGCCCGCGTGATCGGCGTGGCGGTGGAGCGGCAGGGACGCGAGTACAACGTACGCGCGCGATGCGCGGTGGTGCTCGCCTGTGGAGGTTTCGAATCCAGCCAGGAAATGCGCGACCAATACCTGCCGAAGCCCACGCAAGCCGAATGGACAGCCGCCCCGCCCATCAATACCGGAGATGGAATTCGGGCCGGTCTCAAGCTCGGCGCGAACGTTTCGCTGATGGGATACACATGGGGTGTGCCGACGGTACGGGTTCCCGGGGAGGAAAAACAACGCGGGCTTTTCGTGGAGCGCTCATTGCCGCGATGCGTGCTGGTCAATCGGCTCGGTCGACGCTTCGTCAACGAAGCAGCGCCGTACCCGGACATCATCCACGCCATGTATGCCGACCATGCGCAAACAAATGCGAATGTGCCGGCATGGCTCGTGTTCGACGCGGAGTATAGAAAACGCTATCCCTGCGGCGTGCTGCTTCCCGGCAGCATACAGCCTGACTCCCGGATTCCGCATGGCTGGCTGGACCATGTCATCTATCGCGCCGGAACGCTGGCCGAACTGGCCACAAAAATCGGCGTCGATCCACGCGGCCTTGCCACGACTGTCGCGCAAATGAACGCCTATGCGTCGGATGGTACCGACCTCGAATTCGGCAAGGGAAGCAATATCTTCGACCGCTACTATGGCGACATCTCCTCCAAGCCGAACCCGTGCCTGGGCCCGATCGACCGCGCCCCTTTCTACGCGCTGCGGATCGATCCCGGCGAGATCGGCACCAAGGGCGGATTGAGCACAGACGCCTGCGCCCGCGTCCTCCGTCCCGATGGCAGCGTCATCGAGGGATGCTATGCGATCGGCAATACCTCGGCCGCGGTCATGGGAAAAACCTATCCCGGACCAGGTTCGACTATCGGGCCGGCGATGACCTTTGGCTACATCGCCGCGAATCAGATCGCGGCAGAGAAAATCGGCGGAGGCAATCGCCGCCCATACGCAGATTGAGACGGGCTGGAAACCGTGAAGTCCGACGTTGCCCAGAGCTTAACGACCAGAGGGAAGCTGGAACGTTTACCCCCGCGGGATCTATACGCAATCCGGGCTAACCCTCCTCTTGCTGCCACAAAAACACTTCCGAGCCGCGGTTGGCTGAACGGCTTTGCAGAGCCCCCCTTAAAGCTACCCATGACGCACATATGTGCATAGTCCGATTGGACGATGTTGACTCCAGATCCCGCAAATATGCTTCGATCAAGAGACCGGCCCTAACGGTACAACAGGAGTCGGCACCTGCCCATGGTGGGCGGTAGCAAGAGGAGACAGCGATGAGAGCATGGTTGCGGGCGGGTAGTCTGTTTGGGGCCGGTGCGGCCGTGGCCCTGGGTCTTGCGTTTGCTGAGGGCCTGCCGTCTGCCCGGTTCGGTTTTGATCCGGAGAGCGCGATCAGACGCGACGCACACCTGGCCGGCGAAGAAACCAATGGCGCGGCTATCATGCAGGCGTCTTGCGACGACACCTGCCGGCAGAGCATTGGGGTTGCCGCGGTTGCCCTCCTGAATCACCGCAGCGTCCCATAGTGTACGTTCCATGCCGACGGGCCTGGTCAGATCCGTGCCGCAATGCCGGCAAGATGCTGCGCCCAGATGTCCCCGCCACCTTCACATTGGCGTTGTTGGCCACAGCAAGCCGCCGGGCGGCACGCCCGCGTGAGCGCATCGTGCATTCCGCCGATTGAATGGCTCCGCCGAACAACCTCAATTCGTCAGCCTCACCTCACAATCACAGCCATACTTATCCACGGAGTTACCCAATGAGAGCATTGCTCTTCGCGTCGACCGCGGTTGCGCTTGCCACAGCAAGCCTGACGTGCGCGCAAGCCGCCCAGCAAGAGAACGCCACCTTCCCGGGCCGCAACCCGTGGCTGACCGACAGCGTCTATCCCATTTCGCACGACAATCCGGCCGCGACCGATTCCGTCCCGCATGCCGGCCCAACCAAGGGCCGCAGGCTGTCGACAGACGATGTGAAGTCCGTTCCAACCGTCTTTACCTCGAATCCCACAGTGAAGAAGATCGGCGACAAGACGATCATCTTCGCTGCCGGCGTCGAGGGCATCAGCAAGATCGACGCGACTGGTGAGGCCTATGACCTGATCTCACTCCTGCCCTACCCTGGAATGGAGAAACTGGCCACGAATGCCAATCGCGAGAAGATCCGGGCGGCACTGGAGGAAGTCGATGCCGCTCGGCGCGCGAATGATGACGCCAAGCTGCTGGCACTGTCGGGGAAGATGGAGGAACTGGGCTTCAAGCGCCAGTCGCTGGCCAACGGCGCCTACAACATGATTGACAAGGATGGCGTTCACTATGCGGCCTTTGGTGGCCTGAAGATCCTCAAGTCCACCGACGACAATGATCCGAAGAAGCCACTGCGCGTCGTCAAATTCCGGGACTTCTCGGAGGCATTGCCTGAGGACATGCGCAAATCTGCCATCATCGGCATGGGCATGACCTACGCCGGCGATGTCGTTGCCGCGGCGCATGGCGCAGTGCTCCTGCTGGACCGCGACCTCAATCTCAAGAGCACGCTGCTGCTGCCGGGCGAGGCGATCGAAAACAGCATCTGCATTGACGAGAATAGCGGCATCTATGTGGTCACCTCCAAGCGCATGCTCAAGATCGTCTGGACCGGCAACAAGTTGTCCTATGATGAAGCCGATGGTGGCTGGCAGTCCGACTACAACACCATGAGCAGGGCGCAGGCCATCGCTGCCGGCGCTCTGACGACTTCTGGCGGATCCGGCACCACGCCGACGCTGATGGGCTTCGGCAACGACCCAGACAAGCTGGTTGTGATTGCCGACGGTGATGAAAAGGGAGCCAACCTCGTGGCCTTCTGGCGCGACCGGATTCCGCCCGGATTCAAGCAGAAGCCGGGCACCAAGTCCGCACGCATCGCTGATCAGATTCCGCTGGAGATATCCAAGGCCACGGTCGAGCCGTCACCGGAGGTGCTGGGCTATGGCGTCGCCCTGCTGAATAACTCCTACCCGAAGCCCGCGCCCGATATATGGGGCAACGCGATAACGCCCGGCCTGACCCGGCCCGCCCCGCGTGGGGTGGTCAAGTTCAACTGGAACACTCGGACGAAGTCATTCGAGAAGGCCTGGGTGAACAAGGAGATCGACAACACGGATGTGATGGTCCCTGTCATTTCCGCCAAGAGCAACATGATCTACCTCGCCAACAAGGAAAACGGCAACTACGAGTACGTAGGCCTTGACTGGGATACCGGCGCCATCAAGGCCCGCTGGCCGTTCCCGGACGACAGCCGCAAATGGAACGCCTGGGGCGGCATTACCGCATTGCTCGAGGATGGGGATCTGCTGATCGGCGGCATCTTCTCCACGAAGCGGGTGAACGTTGGCGACGGGAAGTAGCGGCGCACGCCTGATGGCACGCAGGGCGCAGACATTGCGGGAGCGTCGCCTGGCGACACCTTCGGCCGGGAAAGGGCTATTATTCCAACGGCAATGCACGCACTGTTTTTGCCGAGGCAAGTACTGTAGAGAGGTTCCCCGATAAGCTGACAAGGAGAGCGGCGACATGGAAATGAGACACTTTGCAGCCACCGTCGCCGTCCTGGCCGCGGGTAGTGCCTATGCCCAGTCAAGCGTCACACTGTATGGCCTGATTGACGTGGGCATCGAATACCAAAACCACCAGCCCGGCGGCAACCATGACGTGACGCGCCTGACCTCCGGCAACCTGGCCGGCAGCCGTTGGGGCCTGCGCGGCGTGGAAGACCTGGGAGGTGGCCTGAAGGGAGTCTTCGTGCTGGAAAACGGCTTCACGGTGGACGACGGCAAGTCATCCTTCTCAGGCCGTCTGTTTGGTCGCCAGGCCTATGTCGGCCTGCAGAACAAATGGAACGCCCTGACCCTGGGCCGGCATCAGACCCCGTTCCATGATTTCAACGTTGACTTCGACCCGATGGCCGTCAGCACCAACTACTCGATCCTGGGGCAGGACGCCGCTTTCGGCAGCCGTGCCGATAACTCGGTCAAGTACGTCGGCACCTTCAGTGGCCTGTCCGCCAGGGCCCTGTACAGCTTTGGCGCGAACACCGGCGCCGGCGCCTCTGGTGAGGTCCCTGGCAGCCCGAAGATCGGGCGCGAGTACAGTGCCAGCCTGACCTACGCTGCGGGTCCGTTCGCTGTCGGCGCCATCTACGACTCGACCAATCCCGGCGCGGCTGCGACCGGTGCCCTGACGGATGCCGAAATCCGCCGCGCCGGCCTGGCCGGTTCGTACGCCATCGGCCCCGTCAAGGCCTACGCTGGCTATCGTTGGGCCAAGGCGCTCGGTGGCGCCACGCTGCCGGGCAACCTCGGCCCTAACAACGTCTCGAATTTGTACTGGCTGGGTCTGCGCTATCTGCTGACCCCGGCATTGTCCCTGACAGGCGTTGCCTACTTCCAGGACTTCCGGGGCACCAATGCGGATCCGTGGAGCTTCGTGGCATCGGCTGACTACGCTCTGTCCAAGCGTACAGATGCTTACTTGAACCTCGGTTACACCAAGAACAAGGATGGTTCGAATCTGGGTCTGACCGCAGGTGGCACCGGCTCCGTCCAGGGCAGCGGCTTCGGCACAGTTGCCGGCTCGGAAAACCAGTTCGGTGCGGTGCTTGGCATCCGTCACAAGTTCTAGCAGGCTGTCCCCTAGAAATCCGCTGCCACCTCCGGATCGGAGACGGCAGCGCCCTCTTCCTCCTACGCTTCAAATACATGATGCAGTTTTGGCGCATCAATTCCCGCTATATTCATCTCGATCACCTTGCGCCCGACACTGGCTGGCCGTACCTCCTCGGCGTCTATATAGAACTGGCTATACCAGTCCCGCATCTGGTAGATGGGCCCATCTCCCTCGCACAAAAGCGGATTGTCGGTGCGGATCTTGGAATCCCAGATGGCCACATCCTCGTAGAAGGCATTGCGCGCCTGTTCCACGTAGGCTTGCGCAATCGCCTCATTCTGCTCGTCGGAAAGGCCGGGGACCTTCTTTACCAGGACACCATAGCGCAGCTCGAAGCTGTTCATGTCGATGGGCACATGGCAGTTGAGCAGAATCGAATGGATCGGCTGACCGTCCATCTGGCCACGCATTTCCGTAATGTGGTACGCCGGGCCGAAATAGGTGGATAACGCGGTCAGGCAATCTCCGGCGGAGAGTCGGGCGCTGCGGCCGACCAGCACTTGCGTGGCCTTGTGGCCCTCGAACAGATTGGCGAAGTAGTCGATCGGCGCACCGTGCACGGTGTCGAAGTGAGCCATATCGGAGATATTGTCGACCAATTCCCGGCAGTTCGTTTGAATCACCATCTTGTCGATTGCCCACGCGGACCATTGCTCCGAGTAGCATGCCTCGATGCGCGGGATCGCCACCTCGGGTGGAGGTGCGTTGCCCTGGGGATCGTGCCAGATGAAGAGCAGATTGTTCTGCTCGCATGTATCCCAGCTGCCGATGCGCGCCTTCGGCGGCACTCGCTTGCAGTAAGGGATCGACTTGCAAGCGCCATCGCCGCCCCACTGCCAACCATGGAAGGGGCACACCAGCTGGTCACCTTGCACGGTACCGGTACTAAGGTCCGCGCCCATATGCGGGCAATAGCTATCAATGATGCGAATGGTGCCGGCGGAATCGGCAAAGGCGGCAAGGCGGCGGCCGAAGATGTTCAGTGTGTGCGGCTTCCCGTCGCGGTAATCCGCGACCGGCCCAAGGCAATGCCAGCCGCGCGCATACCGCGATTCCAGCGGCCGGGATTCAATTTTGTAGCCAGGTGCAGGCATGTCTCCTCCTTTTGATTTAGCACGTTCCACAGTACATAGCCCAGGGCCATGCCTCATCGTCTCTTCAGACTAGACAGCGAAAGATGCACGCGGTGGGCGTAGCCGATCAAAGCGAGCCCGGAGATGGCACACATAAATGCTTCGGTAGTCCGGGAAGACGATGCCAGGCAGTTGTATCATCGCGATCATCGGATAGTCGGCGGCTCCTCCTCTATCGCCCAACGTGGACGACATCGATGAGCCAGGCCAGGAATCAACCCACTAAATTCATCGCACGCCCAGACAGACCGCGGGACGCTGCGACAAAAAAGGATTAGGAAATACCATGAAACGCCGAGCGCTTATCTCGGGATTACTGGCAACCGGAGTTGCCGGCGCGGCTGGACTGCTGAGCGCGAAATACTTCAGGGGTTCTTCCAAGACAGGCCAGTTCAAGGGGCCCGTGATCGGCGATGGGGTGACAGGCCCCAAAGGCATGGTCTGGGTCCCTGGGGGGACATTCTTGATGGGCAGTTCATCCAAGCGGGCCCTTCCCAGCGAAGGACCGGCCCACCGCGTGCAAGTCAGCGGGTTCTGGATGGACAGTTTCGATGTGACAAACGCCGATTTCAGACGCTTCACCGAAGCCACTCGGTACGTCACGACAGCTGAGCAGAAACCAAAGTGGGAAGACATACGCCCGCAACTGCCGCCCGGCACGCCAGAGCCCGATCCCGGGACGCTTGTCCCCGGCAGCATGGTATTTGTCGGCACGAGCGAACCCGTCGACCTGGGCGATTGGTCGCGCTGGTGGAGGTATGTGCCTGGGGCAAATTGGCAGCATCCGCTCGGCCCCCATAGCAATCTGGCCGATAGGGAGAATCATCCTGTGGTGCAGGTGTCGTACGTTGACGCGCTGAACTACGCCCGTTGGGCTGGAAGGCGCCTGCCGACCGAAGTGCAGTGGGAATTCGCCGCGCGTGGCGGCCTCGAACAAGCGGACTACGCCTGGGGAGACGAGCTCACTCCCGATGGCAAGAAGATGGCCAATACGTGGGACGACCGGGGGCGTCAGTTTCCGGTTGTCAGCCGCAATGAAAAGGTCCAGGTCGGCACATTGCCCGTTGGCAATTTCGCGCCGAACGGCTATGGCATCTACGATATGGCCGGCAATGTCTGGCAATGGACGGCTGACTGGTATCGCTCCGACGCGTTCGCCATCGCGGCCCGCAAAGGACAAGCCTTGGACCCCCAAGGCCCCGTCGACTCCTATGACCCCGACGATGCAGGGGTACCCGTCGACGCCCCCAAGCGAGTCATACGGGGTGGCTCTTTTTTGTGCAGCGAGACTTATTGCACCAGCTACCGGGTCAGCGCAAGGAGAGGGTCGGACCCGTTCAGCGCCATGTCACACCTGGGCTTTCGCACGATCATGACGCAACAGGACTGGCTTGCCAGGAAATCAAGTACCGGCTGACAGCGCGTCGGTCCGGGCGTGGCGTCGGGAAGCCGGGCGAAATCGGCCCGGCATCGGTGGTCGGAAGTCACGCATCAATCAGCCTGCGCGGCAGCCAGTATCGTGGTCAGCCTGGGATCCGCCGGTGGCCCGTAAATGCAGGAAACGCCGGCGGGATCATAGATTTTTGCCACGCAAGCATTACAGCTGTCGCATGCCGAACGTGTCACCGCGCCGGTTCGCCAGTGATCGGCCAGGGCGGGATCATGGATCAGCGCCCGCGCCAGGGCAACGCAGTCGAAGCCCTCGCCCAACAGCTGCCGCACATTGTCCAGCGACTTCACGCCGCCAATATAGGCCAGCGGCATCCGCACCGCCTGGCGGATCACCCGGGAAGCCTCAAGGAAATACAGTTCACGGAACTTCAGCTCGCGCGGGGTACGCTTCTCCAGAATCGAGATGCCGAGCCTGGCCAGCGCGTGCGGCGCCGTGGCTTTCATCTGGGCCGTCGGCATCGCACTGCCAAACAACACCCACGGGCTTTCGACATTACGTCCGCCACTCAGCGTCAGCAGGTCAGCCCCCTCCCTTTCCAGGATGCGCGCCGTGATGGCGGAATCCGCTGCCTCGTTGCCGCCGGGCACACCGTCAACCACACTCAGTTTGCAGCACACCGCCTGTTCTGCCCCGACGGCGTCCTTGACGTGGCGCAGCACCATCGCCGGGAAGCGCGTGCGGTTTTCCACTTCACCGCCAAAACGGTCGCGCCGCCGGTTGCTGAGCGGAGACAGGAACTGATTGAGCAGGTAGCCGTGCCCCATATGGATCTCGACCGCGTCAAAGCCCGCCTCCCGCGCGAGGCGCGCAGCATCGGCGAACTGCATGGCGACCCGGGACATATCGCTCTCGCCCATGGCGCGCTGGAAATACACGCCATACATCATGCCGAAGGCATTCAAGCCAGCCGATGCGGTCAGCGGGGCACGGCTCCCGCCGTGCCGCATCATCGTAAACGAGCCGGCATGCGTAATCTGCAGGCAAGCCGCAGCGCCCTCTCGATGCACGGCATCGGTCAGCACCCGCAGATGCGGTACGGCCTCGCGGGTCAGGACGAGCTGATGCGAGAAGGTCAGCCCCTCCTGCGCGACGGCAGCATACGCGACTACCGTCATGCCGATGCCGCCGGCAGCGATATCCCGGTGATGCTTGACCAGCGCCCGTGTCGGCAATCCTTGCGGTGTCATGCCCTCATTCGCACCTGCCTTGATCAGGCGGTTGCGCAACGCAAGGGGGCCGATCCGGATCGTTGAGAACGGCGATCCATCAGTGGGGGCCTGCTGCGACATCCTATTCTCCTTCCTGCGCGATGCTATGTCGCGCCTGGCACGCCACGCCCTGCCTCATGCAGCAGGGCCGCCGGCTACTATCGTTTGATGACTGCCCCACGGCCCGGCCCGGCCATCCGCGGGACGCTATGTCGAATCGCGAGGAGTGCACTCGCGATGTCCAGATCGAGATGTGAATTGTAAGCGTCCGCCCCCGCCGAATTGCAGCAGATTCTTCAAATGATGACGGGCCGGCCGCGCGAAGGCCCGGCGGTTCAGGCCGCGTCGGACTTGAACGGGCGCCCTTCGCTACCGGCCATCTTGCCCACGCGTGCCTGCGCGCCGCGGGCTTTGTTGCCGGCCGGCCGGCGTTCCTCCTCTTCCACGCCCAGCCAGCTCGCCAGCGCCGGCAACAGGAAGACGGCGCCGAACAGGTTGACCATGAACATGAAGGCCAGCAGGATGCCCATGTCTGCCTGGAACTTGAGCGCCGCGAAGGCCCACGTACCCACCCCGATGCACATTGTCATGGCGGTGAACAAGGCGGCATTGCCACGCTGGCGCATGGCCTCGGCAAACGCCTGCGGCAGGCTCTGCCCTTCATGGCGCAACTGGTGCTGCATGCGCTCATAAAGATAGATGCCATAGTCCACGCCAACCCCTACGCCCAGCGTGATCACCGGCAGCGTCGAGACCTTCAGGCCGATCCCCAGCCACGCCATCAGCGCACTGCAAAGGACGGACACCAGCGTCAGCGGCACGATGATGCACAGCACGGCCCGCCAGGAACGGAAGGTCAGCAGGCACAGCAGCGTGATGGCGCCGAAGATCGCCAGCAGCATGGTTACCTCGGCTTCGTCCACCGCTTCGTTGGTGGCTGCCATCACGCCGATATTGCCGCCGGCGAGGCGGAACGCCACGTTCGGCGTCTTGTCCGCGGCAATCAGGTGCTGGATCTCCTTGACGATATGGGCAATGGTGGCGCCTTCGTGATTGGCTGTGTAGATCAACACCTGGATGGCCTGGCAGTTCGCGGTGTTCATGCCGTTCTCCGGATCGAAGGCCTTGGCGCCCTGGGTCAGGCCATCGCTATTGCGCGGCAGCGCCTCCCAGCGTGGATTGCCTTCGTTGAAGGCGCCGATCATCACCTTGGCGAGCGACGGCACGCTCACCACCGATTGCACACCCGCCACACCGCGCAGATTCATCTCGAAGCGCTCCACCGCGCTCATCACCGGATAGTGCAGGCAGGCGTCGTCAAAGCCTTTGGGTTCCACCACCACCGTGAGTACGTCCACGCCGATGTTGTACTGGCCGACGATCTGCACGTTATCGCGGTTATAGCGCGAATCGGCGCGCAGTTCCGGGGCACCGTTGCCGATATCGCCGACCCTTAGTCCCCGTGACTGCACCGCACCGAACGCCAACAGCGCCAGCGACACGCCGAACACCACCAGTGCCGGCCCCGGGCGGGCAAAGTGGCCGAACCGGTTCCAGAAGGTGCCATGCCGCCCGGCACGCGCCCTGGCGGCCGCCACCACGCGGGGCTCCAGTCGCGTGTACGACAGCAGCAGCGGCAGGAACACCTTGTTGGTGACAATCATCAGCAATACGCCGAGGCATGCGGTAATGCCCAGCTCACGCACGATCTCGATCTCGATACGCATGATGACCATGAAACCCAGTGCGTTGGTCAGCAAGGCCACCGTGCCGGGGAGAAACAGCTTGCAGAAGGCCGCGCGCGCGCTCTCGACCGGGTCATTGCCCTGCACCACTTCCTGTTTCCAGGCATTGGTCATCTGCACCGCGTGCGAGACGCCGATGGAAAAGATCAGGAACGGCACCAGGATGGACATTGGGTCGATGCCGTAGCCCAGCAGCGGCAGCAAGCCTAGCAGCCACCCCACCGGCAGCAGCGCCACCACCAGCGCCAGCAGGGTAATGCGCAGCGAACGCGTGTAGAAGAACAGCATCAGCGCCGTCACCGCAAAGGCCAGCGCGAAGAACACCATCACCCCGGCAATGCCGTCTTCCACATCGCCGACAAGCTTGGCAAAGCCGATAATGCTCACCTCCACATCCGTGCCGCCCAGGCCGGTGCGGATTTGCTCCAACTGGCGTGCCACCTTGCCGTAGTCGAGCGCCTTGCCCGTAGCGGGATCCACATCGCTCAGATCGGCGCGGATCAGCGCGGACTTCAGGTCATTGCTTACCAGCCGGCCGATCTGGCCTGAGCGCGCCGCGTTGCGGCGTACCTGGTCGAGCTGCTCCGGGGTACCCGAGTATCGGCCCGGTACCACCACATCCCCCCGGAATCCCACCTCGGTCACCTCGGTGTAGCGCACATTCGGCGTAAATAGCGAGAACACATGTGAGCGGCGCACGCCTGGAATAAAGAACACATCGTCGGTAGCACGACGCAGCTTGTCCATGAAGGCCGGGTTGTAGATATCGCCTTCGCCCTTCCAGCGCAGGCTGATCAGCACGGTATTGGCCCCGGAGAACGTGCCGGCGTACTTGGTGAACACCTGCATATAGGGATGCTGCAGCGGGATCATCTTGTTGAAGCCCGGATCGAGCCGCAGGCGCGTGGCGGACAAGCCCATCGCCATGGTCATCGCCAGGCACAGCACCAGCAACAGGCGGCGGCGCCGGATCAACAGGTCCGCGCAATGCGCGACGAAGCGGCTCAGGCGGGTGGTGGGGGCCCGGGGGCCGGGGATTTCGGGGCGGGTCATGGCGTTCTCGCTTCTATGCAATGCGGTGAGGTGCTAAGCGCTGCTGCTGTGGCGGGGAGAGGATCAGGGCGCGGCATCCGGGGCCAGGGTGAAGCGGGCAATCCCCGCGTTGCCGGCCAGCGTCAGGGCATTCCCCCTTGCGGCCGGAATGAGCGCAGCCAGCGTCTGCGCGCTGCCGCCCGCCACCGGCTTGAAATGGCGCCCGCCGTCCGCCGAGACGGCCAGCATGCCGCCCTGGCCGGCCACCGCGATGCGGCCGTCGGCCAGTTGCACGCCACCGAAGAACGAGGTCTTGAGCCCCACCTCGGCGGCCTCCCAGCTCGCGCCGAAGTCGGCGCTGCGCAGCACGTTGCCGCGCATGCCATAGACCAGCCAGGCGCCGTCGCGCAGCGGCAGCACGCCGTAGAGCGAGCCCGCGTAGGGCATCTTGACCGCTTCCCAGGTGCCGCCGCCATCGGCGGAGCGCAGCACCAGGCCGCTCTCGCCTACCAGCATCAGGCGGCCCTGATGATCCCCGGCAATGCCGTTCAGGTGCTTGTCCTGCATCAGCGGCGTGGCTGCGGACTGCCAGTGCCCGCCCTGGTCGTGCGACACCAGGAAGCGCCCGAAGCTGCCGATGGCGAACCACGGGCTAGTCGCCTGGCCCCAGACCCCCAACAGGGGGTCCGACTGTGCCGCATCGAAGGCCACCTGCTGCCAATGCTCGCCGCCGTCGGTGGTGCGCAGGATCCAGCCGCTGTGGCCGACCGCCACACCGACCTTATCGTCCTTGCCGCCGGCAAAGACAAGCTGCGTGAGCGCGGCGCCGTGCTCCGGCGTCACGCTGGCGAGCCGCCAGTGCGCGCCTTCGTCATCGCTGAGCAAGATCGTGCCGCGCTCGCCGACCGCCACCAGGCGGTCGCCGGACCGGCCGATGCCATTGAGCTGCAGCCGATCCGCCCGCAGCGCGGTGGCGGCGAAGGCAGGCAGGGGCCGCGGCGAGAAGGACCATGCCGCGGCAGCCAATACCGTCAGCGACATGGCGATGCCAATCACTTGTTTCATTGTCGTCTCCTCCGTGCCGGGGGCATGGCCGGCCTTGTGCTGGCCGCTCGCACTGCCACCGGCAATGGCCGCTACAGCACGTCGAACAGCGCGGCAGCGCCCATGCCGCCGCCGACGCACATTGTCACCACCGCGTGCGCAGCCCCGCGCCGGCGCGCTTCGAGCAAGGCGTGCGCGGTCATGCGCGCGCCCGACATGCCGAAGGGATGGCCGATCGCGATGGCGCCGCCATTGACGTTCAGCCGCGCGTCGGGAATGCCGAGCGTGTCCCGGCAGTACAGCACCTGGCACGCAAAGGCTTCATTCAGCTCCCAAAGCCCAACATCCTTGACCGTCAGGCCGTGGCGCGCCAGCAGCCTGGGCACGGCGAACACCGGGCCGATGCCCATCTCGTCCGCCGCGCAACCGGCCACGGCCATGCCGCGATAGCGGCCCAGCGGGCGCAAGCCGCGGCGCTCGGCCTGCTCGCGGCTCATCAGCAGCACAGCGGCGGCACCGTCCGACAGTTGCGAGGCATTGCCCGCGGTGATGTGGAGCCCTTGCGGCACCGCGCGCCCGCCACTCCATACCGGCTTGAGCGCGGCCAGGCTGTCGGCGCTGGTATCGGGCCGGTTGCATTCGTCCTGCGCGAGGCGCACGGTCTCATGTCCGGTAAGTGCGCCCGCCTTGTCGAACAGCGCGCGGCGCGTCTCCAGCGGCACGATCTCGTCGTCGAACAGGCCCTGGCGCTGCGCCTCGGCGGTGCGCTGCTGGCTGCGCAGCGCGTACTCGTCCTGCGCCTCCCGGGCTATGCCATAGCGTTGCGCCACCACTTCGGCGGTCTCGATCATTGCCATATAGGCGTCCGGTTGCCGGGCCAGCACCGCCTCGGATTGCGCGCGGTAGGCGTTCTTGTGCTTGTTCTGCGTCAGCGAGATCGACTCGGCGCCGCCGGCCACCACGATGTCGGCCTCGCCGCAGATGATGCTTTTCGCGGCCGTGGCGATGGTCATCAGCCCCGACGAACACATCCGGTCCATGGTCATGCCCGGCACGCTATCGGGCAGGCCCGCCGCCACCGCGCACAACCGGCCCAGGTTGTAGCCCTGCGTGCCCTGCTGCGCGGCGGCGCCGATCAGTACATCGTCGACCTCGGCCGGGTCGATCCCCGCCCGCTCGACCACGGCGCGCACCACGTGCCCGCCCAGCGCCGGCGCCTCGGTATCGTTGAAGGCGCCGCGGAATGCCTTGCCGATGGGCGTACGCGCCACGGCGACAATGACTGCTTCTCTCATGCTGCTTTCCTTGGAAGGATCAAAAGTAATAGCGGCTAATGGTGTCGGCCACGCAGGCCGGCTTATCCTCGCCCTCGATTTCCACGCTGACGCGCACCACCGACTGCACGCCGCCGGGCAGCGCCTCGGCGCGCACCAGTTCGCCCACGCCACGCAGGCGCTTCCCGACCCGCACCGGCGCCGGGAAGCGCACCTTGTCGCAGCCGTAGTTGACGCCCCAGCGCAGGTTTTCGACCGTCAGGATCTCCGGCAGGAACTGGTTGACCAGCGACAGGGTGAGATAGCCGTGCGCAATGCAGGCGCCAAAGGGGCCTTGCGCCGCGCGCTCGGGATCCACGTGCAGCCATTGGTGGTCGCCCGTGGCCTCGGCAAAGCCGTCGATACGCGCCTGCGTGATGACGGTCCAGGCGCTGTGGCCCAGTGGCTCGCCCACGGCGCTCATCAGCGCCTCGGCGGAATTGAATACTCGTGTCATGGCTCTCCTTCCTTCGCTTCTTGCCCTACAACCGCTAAGCCCGCTGACTGCTGACTGGCAACACTTCGCCCGTCATATACGACGCATAATCGCTAGCCAGAAACACCATCACATTCGCCACCTCCCACACCTCGGCCGCCCGCCCAAACGCCTCGCGCGAGGCCAGTTCCCGCAGCAGTTCCGCTGGCGCCGACTTCCGCAGGAAATCGTGCAAGGCGATACTCGGCGCCACCGCATTGATGCGCACGCCGAACTCCGCAGCCTCCACCGCGCTGCAGCGTGTCAGCGCCATCACGCCGGCCTTGGCGGCGGCGTAGTGGGCCTGCTCCTTCTGCGCCCGCCAGCCCAGCACCGAGGCGTTGTTGACGATGGCCCCGCGGCGGCGCGCCTGCATATGCGGCAGCATGGCCCGCGTCATCCGGAAGGTGCCGGTAAGCGTAATGTCGAGCACCCGCGACCATTCGGCATCGTCCATCTCGACTATGCGGCGCGAGCCGCCCAGCCCGGCGTTGTTGATCAGCACATCGGTGCCGCCCAGGGCCTCCTCGGCTGCCGCCACCAGGGACCGCACCTGGGCCTGGTCGGAGACGTCACAAAGCTGGCCATGGATCGCCTGCAGGCCGGTCTCGGCGCGCAGGGTCGCCACAGCCTCGTCGAGCCGCCTTTCGTGGATATCGGAGATCATCAGCGCGCGGCAGCCCTCCTCCGCGCAGCGGCGGGCGGCGGCAAAACCGATGCCCGCGCCGGCGGCGGCGGTGATCAGCACGCTCTTGCCGGCCAGCAACTGGTGGCCGGCCACATAGGCCGGCGGAGGGATCGGGGTGCCGGCCATGGCCGGTTGCTTGTCTGCCATTTCAGTCATGACTGTCCTCTGGCCTCGCGGGGCATGCCCAGCCCGCGCTCGGCGATGATGTTGAGCTGGATTTCGTTGGTACCGGCGTAAATGGTGTCGGCGCGCGAGAACAGCGCCATCTGCTGCAGGCGCGTGCGGCGCACGTCCGCTTCGTCGATCCGGTTGGCGTTGGGGCCAAGCACGTCGAGCGCGAGCTGGCCCAGGTCGCGGTGCCAGTTCGACCAGTAGTACTTGTAGATCAGGGTTTCGCGCTGCAGCGCCGCGCTGGCATCGCCGGCACTGCCCTCGGCGCCTTCCAGCATGCGCAGCGCGTTGTAGCGCATCACCCGCAAGCCGGCCCAGGCGCGCGCCATGCGCTGGCGCAGCGCAGCGTCCTGCCAGGCGCCGTTGGCGCGCGCGGCCTCGGCGATCCAGCCAAGCTCGTGGGTGAACTGCATCTGCTGGCCCAGGGTGGAGATGCCGCGCTCGAAGCCCAGCAGCGCCATGGCGATGCGCCAGCCGTCGCCCGGCGCGCCCAGCACATCGCCGGCGGCGGCGCGCGCGCCATCGAAGAACACCTCGTTGAACTCCACGCCGCCACCCATCTGGCGGATCGGGCGGATCTCCACGCCCGGCTGCGCCAGCGGCATCAGCAGGAAAACCAGGCCCTTGTTGCCGCGCGACGCCGCATCGCAGCGCGCCAGCACGAAGATCCAGTCCGACTCGTGGGCCAGCGAGGTCCACACCTTCTGCCCGCTCACGTGCCAGTCCCCGGTGACGGGATCGCGCTCGGCGCGGGTGCGCACATTGGCGAGATCCGAGCCGGCGCCCGGCTCCGAGTAGCCCTGGCACCAGAACTCCGTGCCGTTGCGGATGCCCGGCAGGAAGCGGGCCTGCTGCGCCTCGCTGCCAAAGGCGATCAGGGTCGGGCCGATCAGCCCTTCGCCGATATGGCCCATGCGGCCGGGGCCGCCGGCACGCGCGTACTCCTCCTGGAAGATCACCTGCGACATCACCGGCAGGCCGCGCCCGCCGTGCGCCTGCGGCCAGCCCACGCAGGTCCAGCCACCTTCGGCCAGGCGGCGCTCCCAGGCCTTGCGCAGCCCCGGATGCGCCTCTTCGTCGCCGGGGCCGCCGCGATGCTTCAGGCAGTCGAATTCGCCGCTCAGGTTGGCGGACATCCAGTCCGCCACCTCCGCGCGCAGTTGCGCTTGGCCAGCGGAGGCATTTTGGTTTTCCATCGAATCCATGCTTGTCCTTGCGCTGCTGATATGGCTCATGCGGCCAACAGGCCGTCGGCGATCCGGGCGAGCGCGGCGGCGGCACCTCCCAGCCAGCCGCCGGCGGCCTGCGCGCGCTTGAAATAGAGCTGCGGGTCGTACTCCCAGGTAAAGCCCACGCCGCCGTGCAACTGGATGGCTTCCTGGGCGCAGAAGCCGAAGGCGTCGCCGGCGGCAAGGCGCGCGGCGGCAACATCGAGCCTGGCTGCGTCGATCCTGTCACTTGCCGCGCCGCCTGCCGCGCCCGCCTGCCAGGCCCGCGCGGCGCCGTGCACCGCGGAGCGCGCGGCTTCCACCGCCACCATCATCTGCGCGCAGCGGTGCTTGACCGCCTGGAAGGCGGCGATCGGCCGGCCAAACTGGATGCGCTCGGCGGCATAAGCCACGGTGAGATCGAGGCATTGCTGGGCGCCGCCAAGCTGCTCGGCGGCGAGCATCAGGCTGCCGTGCCACACGGCGGCGCCTACGCCCGCCGCCACTCCGGCGCCTTGCGCCAGGCAAGCGTTAGCCTCCACGCGCAGCCCGTCGAAGACGAGGTCCGCCAGCGCTCGGGTACGGTCCAGCACCGCCAGCCGGCGCAGCCCGAAGCCTGGCTGGCCTGCCAGCGCCGCCGCTTGCAACAGGAACAGCGCCGGCTGCCCTGCCGCGTCGCCGGACAGGCGCGCGGGCACCAGCAGCCAGTCCGCGCCGGCGGCGTCGAACACCTGCGCCACCTGCCCGTCCAGCACGAAGCCATGCCCGGCCGCGGCGGCAGTGACGGTCAGCGCATCGGCATCGAGCGAGCCATCCGCGCCGGGCGCCATCCAGCCGGGCAAGACCAGCGCGGCACGCGCCTCGCCCTGCGCCAGCCGCGCCAGCCACGGCGCGGCGGCCTCGGGCGCGAGGCTGCCCGCCAGCGCCGGCGCCGCCAGGCAGATGGCCGACCAGTACGGCACGCAGGCCAGCCGCTGGCCCATCTGCTCCATTAGCAGCGCCAGCTCGACGGCGCCCAGCCCGGCGCCGCCGGCCGCCTCCGGCAAGGCAATGCCGCACCAGCCCAGCTCGCCGGCCATTTCCCGCCACAGGGCGGTGTCATGGCCGTCCTGCGCCGTGCCCGCAACCGCATCCACCACCCGCCGGACCGCCGCCGAATCGCTGCGCACGGCCAGGAAATCGCGCGCGGTGTCGCGGATCATTTGTTGTTCCAGGGAGAGCGTGAAGCGCATCGTCCGTCCCCGCCTCAGGTGCCGTAGACGCGTTGCGCCGGCTCGGCGCGGGCGAGCAGCGCGTCGATCGCGCCGCCCAGCTCGGCCGCTTGCCAGCGCGTGCCCTTGTCGGTGCTCGCGCCGGTGCGCCAGCCGTGCGCCACCGCCACCATGCCGCCCGCCGCCTCGAACACGCGGCCGGTGACATGGCGCGAAGCCGCGCTGCCAAGCCAGACCACCAGCGGCGCGATATTGGCCGGGTCGTAGTAGTCGAAGCCTTCGGCCGGCGCCTTCATCATCTCCGCAAACACGCCTTCGGTCATGCCGGTGCGGGCCGCCGGCGCGAGCGCATTGGCGGTGATGCCGTAGCGCGCCAGTTCCGCCGCCTGCACGAGCGTCAGCGCGGCAATACCGGCCTTGGCGGCGGCATAGTTGGACTGGCCCACCGAGCCTTGCAGCCCCGCGCCGGAGCTGGTGTTGACGATGCGCGCATCGACCGGCCGCCCGGCCTTGGCTGCGTCGCGCCAGCGCCGGGCCAGCAGGTTGGCCAGGCAGAAGTGGCCGCGCAGGTGCACGCGCATCACATCGTCCCAGTCGGCTTCGCTCAGGCTGACGAACATGCGGTCGCGGCAGATGCCGGCGTTGTTGACCAGCACGTGCACCTCGCCGAACGCCGCCAGCGCGGCATCGACGATGCGCTGGGCCGTGGCCAGTTGCGTGATGTCGTCATCGCTGGCGAGCGCCCGCCCGCCTTGCGCGCGGATCTGCGCGCATACCGCCTCGGCCGCCTCGCGGCGAATATCGTTGACCACCACGCTGGCGCCTTCCGCTGCGAAGGCCAGCGCATAGGCGCGCCCCAGGCCGCCGCCGGCGCCGGTGATGATGACGGTCCGTCCGTCGCAGATTCCCATGTCGCTACTCCCCTTGTCCGTTGCTTGCGCCAGTGCCCCGGGAACCCGGCTCACAGGCGCTCGATGATGGTGACGTTGGCCAGGCCGCCGCCCTCGCACATGGTCTGCAGGCCGTAGCGGCCGCCCGTGCGCTCCAGCTCGTGCAACAGCGTGGTCATCAGCCGCGCGCCGGTGGCGCCGAGCGGATGCCCCAGCGCGATGGCGCCGCCGTTCGGGTTGGTGCGCTCGGCCGGGTAGCCGGTCTCGGCCAGCCAGGCCATCGCCACCGAAGCGAACGCCTCGTTGATCTCCACCACGTCGATGTCCTCCCAGCGCAGGCCGCTGCGCACCAGCGCGCGTTTCGTGGCGGGAATGGGCGCGGTCAGCATCCACAGCGGGTCGTCACCCATCACGCTCATATGGGCGATACGCGCGCGCGGCGTCAGCCCGTAGCGCTTGAGCGCGTCTTCGGAGACCACCAGCAATGCCGCCGCCGCGTCCGCGGTCTGGCTGGAAACGGCGGCGGTCAGTGCACTGCCGGGCATCAGTGGTTCGAGCGATGCCATCTTGGCGAGCGTGGTATCGGGCCGCGGCGTTTCGTCATGGACTACGCCTGCGCAAGGCACGATCTCGCGCTGGAAGCGGCCGCCCTCGATGGCCATGGCCGCGCGCTGGTGGCTTTGCAGCGCGTAGGCTTCCATTGCCCCGCGCGACAGATTCCAGTGCCCGGCGATGCGCTGCGCGGCGTCGAACTGCGACACCGGCTGGTCACCGAAGCGCGCCTGCCAGCCCTTGCTGCCGGAGAACGGATCGGAGAAGCCAAGCGCCTGCCCGGCCAGCATGGCCGACGAGATCGGGATCTGCGTCATGGTCTGCACGCCGCCGGCGACGACCACGTCCTGGTTGCCGCTCATCACCGCCTGCGCGGCGAAGTGCACAGCCTGCTGCGACGAACCGCACTGGCGGTCCACTGTCACGCCGGGCACGGCAAGCGGCAGCCCGGCAGCCAGCCAGGCGCTGCGGGCGATATTGCCGGCCAGCGGCCCGATGGTGTCGACGCAGCCGAACACCACGTCGTCGTACTCCGCGGCCGGGATGGCGTTGCGGCCCACCAGCTCGGCCAGCACGAAGCCGCCCAGGTCGGCCCCGTGCATGTGTGCCAGGCCGCCCTTGCGGCGTCCGGTCGGGGTGCGCAGCGCGTCGACGATATATGCATCTCTCATGGTCATTCCGCCTGTCAAAGTGTTGATGCCGAGTTGGCTGTGGTGGCAAAGGTGGCGCCGGCGCCGATCGGCACGGCCGCCCCGAGGATGTGCGCGTCCACGCGCGCCTTGTGCAAGGCCCGGTCGCCCCAGCTGTCGGCCAGGGCCCACGCGCGCTTCATGAAGATCTGCAAGTCCAGCTCCCACGTGTAGCCCATGGCGCCGTGCACCTGCATGGTGTTGCGTGCCGCGAGCAGCGCGGCGCGCGTGGCGGCCAGCAGCGCGTGCGACACATGCAGCCCGGCGGTGCCATGGCCTTGCGCCAGCGTGCAGGCCGCGCGGTACACCACCGGCTTGGCGAATTCGTGCTGGATGGCGACATCCGCCAGCAGGTGCTTGAGCGCCTGGTTGGCGCCGATGGCCTTGCCGAACTGCTTGCGCTGGATGCTGTAGTCGATGGCGATATCCAGCATGCGTTGCGTCAGGCCGAGCATCTGCGCGGCGACGCCGAGCGCCCCGCGGTTGAGCGCGGCTTCCCACATGGGCTTCGCGGCCGTCGCGGGCAGCAGCAGGCTGCCGTCGTCCGGCGCCCAGCTAAGCGCGAAGAGCCGGCGTGATGGATCAAGGCTCGCGTGCGCGGCAAGCGTGGCCTGCGCCGACAGCACCAGGTGCAGCGCGCCGCCGTGCTCGCAGAGGATGGCGTCGGCGACATGGGCGTCGGCCACCATGGCTTGCCCCGGATGCGCCACCGCCAGGCGCGCGCTGCCGTCCGCGATGCGGCGCAGCCAGCTTTCGCAGCGTTCGCGGATGCCTGTGTCCCGCGTGGCGGCGTGGCAGTCCGACAGCATGCCGGCCGCCACCAGCGCGGTGTCCAACAGCGGCTCGGCCAGGGCGAAGTAGCCGCACTCCTGCGCCAGCGGCGCCCATTCTATTTCCGACAGGCCCAGGCCGCCGCAAGCCTCCGGCACCAGCACGGCCGTCAGGCCCTGCCCGGCCAGCCGCTGCCAAAGCGCGTCGGAGCGGCCGCTTGCGCTGCTCCATTGTTCCCGCGCCAGTTCCGGCGTCATTTCGATCATCAGGAAGCGCCTGATCGAATCGACGAACTGTTGCTGCTCTTCGTTAAATGCGAATTCCATGGTGGTTCACGGTTGAGTCGAGGACGAAGCCGGACTGTCTGCCGCCGCGCGCTCAGGCGCGCGGCATCCCCAGCATGCGTTCGGCGACGATGTTGCGCTGGATCTCATTGGTGCCTGCGTAGATCGGCCCGGCCTGCGCGAACAGGAAGCCGTCGAGCCAGGCACCGAGCGTGCCTTGCGTCGCGTCTTGCGCGGGCACCAGCTCGCCCCGCTGGCCAAGGATCGCCAGCGCGGTTTCGTGCATGCGGATATCCAGCTCGGACCAGAACACCTTGTTGGTGCTGGACTCCGCGCCGATCTGTCCGCCCTTGACCAGCCTGCTGGCGGTGGCGTAGGTGGACAGCGCATAGGCCTCGGCATCCATCCAGGCGCGCGTGACCGCTTCACGCAGCGAGGGATCGCGGTCGGCCTGCTCCCGATGCTCGAGATAGAGTTGCACCAGCGCCCGCGCGGTCTCCTGGAAGCGCGCCGGCGAGCGCAGCATCAGCCCGCGCTCGAAACCGGCGGTGGCCATCGCCACGTGCCAGCCCGCGCCCTCCGCCGCCAGGCGGTTCTCCGCCGGCACCCGCACATCGTCGAAAAAAATCTCGGCAAAGCCGGTCAGGCCGTTGAGCTGGCGGATGGGCCGCACCGTGATGCCCGGCGTATCCAGCGGCATCAGCAGGAAGGTCAGGCCGTGGTGGCGCGACGAGCCGGGATCGGTGCGGAACAGGCCGAACAGCCAGTCGGCCCAGACCGCGCGGGTCGACCAGATCTTCTGCCCGTTGAGCACGTACTCGTCGCCCTGCCGGATGGCGGTGCAGCGGATCGCGGCCATGTCGGAGCCCGCGTTCGGCTCCGACCAGCCCTGCGCCCATACGTGCTCGCCGGCGGCCATGCGCGGCAGGAAACGCGCCTTCTGCTCCGGCGTGCCGAACTCCATCAAGGTCGGCCCGAGCAGGAAGATGCCGTTCTGGTTGACGCGCATCGGCGCGCCGGCCCGCCAGTACTCTTCCTCGAAAATCAGCCATTCGATCAGGTCGCAGCCGCGTCCGCCCAGCTCTTTGGGCCAGGTGACCATGCTCCAGCGTCCCTCGTACAGGGTGCGCTCCCAGGCGCGATGCTGCGTGAAGCCTTCGGCGGTGTCGAAGCTGGCCAGCGGCGCGCGCGGCACGCGTTCGGCCAGCCAGGCGCGGATCTCGGCCCGGAAGGCCTGCTGGCGTTCGGTGTATTCAAGATGCATCTGGCCGCCTCACGCGTTGACGGTGGGAGCCTGCGCCGCGAAGCGCGCCTCGCGCCCTTCCACGAAGGCGGCGCGCGCCTCGTCGGAATCCGCGCTCATATAGGCTTGCAGCGTGAAGCCCTGCTCCCAGCGGTACTTGTCCTCGAGATTGCCGTCCTCCACGCCGTTGAGCGCCTCCTTGGCCAGGCGCACCATGGCCGGGCTCTTCCGCGCGATCCGCCGCGCCATCTCCAGCGCGGTATCGCGTAGTGCCGTGCGCGGCACCACCCGTTCCACCGCCCCCAGGCGGTAGGCCTCGGCGGCGTCGATCATGTCGCCGGTGAAATACATCGCCCGCACCTTCTGCACGCCAAACATGCGCTGCAGGTGGGCACCGCCGCCCATGGCGCCACGGTCGATCTCCGGCACGCCGAAGCGCGCGCACTCGGCGGCGATCAGGATGTCAGCCGCGCCGCAGATGCCGATCCCGCCGCCGAGCACGAAGCCGTGCACCGCCGCGATAACAGGCTTTGGATTGCGGTGGACCGCGCGGAAAGTGGCGTAGTTGCCGGCGTTGACCGCCACGATGCGCTGCGGGTGCGCCGCCAGCTCCTTGATGTCGACCCCGGCGCAGAAGCCGCGCCCCTCGCCGCGCAGCACGATCACGCGCACGGCGTCATCCCCGCCGAGCCGCTCGATGGCCGCCGCCAGCGCATGCCAGCCCGCGCTGTCCAGCGCGTTGACCGGGGGATGGGCGATCGCCAGTTCCGCCACGCCGTCCCGCACCTCGATGTGGAAGGGCTGGGTACCGTCCTGTGCTACAGGCTCGCTTGATCTCGTCGTCGTCATGAACGTCTGCCTTCAATATTCAATAGATGGCTTGGATGGGGTTGCTGCGTTCCGGCCTGGCGCTGGCTGGTCCCGCCAGGGCAGCCAGGCGTGCCTGGGCCTGCGCAGCGATGCGGGCAACGATCTGCTCGCAGGATTCAATGGCGCCGATGACCGCCGCGGCCTGTCCGCTTGGCAGCACGCCTTCGTCGGGATGGCCTTCGACCATGGCGCGCTGGATCAGCACAGGCGCGTTAGCCGCCATCAGCGTTTGCGCCGCGGTGTAGTCGTGCTGGCGCAGCGCGCGCCAGCCAACCGCCAGCATCTGCACAAGCCCCATGCCGCTGTGCCGGCGCCACTGGCGGGCGGTGGCCAGCGCCATCAGCGTGCGGCGCAGCGGTCCGGCCTGCTCCAGCGCCAGCAGCAGGCGGTTGTCGATCATCCGCTGCGGCAAGCCGTCGATGGCAAGCGAGACGCGGATCTGCGCCGCGTCCCGGACCGCCACGTAGCGCGCCAGGGTTTGCGCCGGCACCGGCGACTCACTCGACATCAGGAAGCGCGTGCCCATGGCGATCCCCGCCGCGCCGTAGGCCAGCGCCGCCGCCAGCCCGCGGCCGTCGAAGAAGCCGCCCGCGGCCACCACCGGCACCGCCACCTTGTCCAGCACTTGCGGCAGCAGCAGCGTGGTGGGCGTGCCACCCGTATGCCCGCCGCCCTCGCCGCCCTGCACGGTCACCACGTCAGCGCCCAGTTCCACGGCCTTGGCGGCGTGCTTGGCTGCGCCCACGGTGGGCATGCACACCACGCCCGCGGCCTTGAGCCGGCCGATCATGGCGGCGTCCGGCCCGCGCCCGTAGCTGACCGCGCGCAGCCGGTGGCGGATGGCCATCTCGACTACCTCATCCGCGTTGGGCTGGAACATATGGAAGTTGATGCCGAAGGGCTGGCCCGTGAGCGCCTTCACCCGCAGGATCTCTTGCTCGACTTCGCCCGGCTCGATGGTGGCGCCGGCCAGGAAGCCGAAGGCCCCGGCATTGCTGGTGGCGGCCACCAGGCGGGCATCGGCCACCCAGCCCATCGCGGTCTGCACGATCGGGTAGCGGCAACCCAGCAAGTCGCACAGCACGGTATGCAGGGGCGCGCCGCTCATGCCGCCTTCTCCTCGCCGGTGCGTTGCGATGCCGCCATGGCGCGTGCATCAAAGCCGCCCAGCTTGTCGCCGCTGACCAGCTCGTTGTGGGCGTGGGCGAAGTGGTGCCAGGCAAAGGCGGCATCCATGGCGGCGCGCTTGCCCTGCAGTTCTTCCACGTGATTGATGGCCTGCTTGGTGAGGCTCAAGCCCAGCCGTGGCATCTGCGCGATCTTGGCCGCCATGCCCTGCGCAGCGGCATCCAGCGCCTCGCGCGGCACCACGCGGTTGACCATGCCCATCTGGTAGGCGCGCTGGGCATCCATGCGCTCGCCCATGAAGAGGAATTCCTTGGCGATGCGCGGGTTGAGCTCGTAGGCGTGCGCGAAATACTCGACGCCCGGAATGCCCATGCGCACCACCGGATCGGCGAAGAAGGCATCGTCCGACGCGACGATCAGGTCGCACACCCAGGCCAGCATCAGGCCCCCGGCAATGCAGGCACCGTGCACCATCGCGATGGTCGGCTTGGGCAGGTCGCGCCAGCGCCGGCACATGCCGAGGTAGACCTCCTGCTCGCGGGTGTAAAGCGTCTCGCCGCCGGGCTTGCCAACATGGTCGGGCCAGAGCGAGACGCGCTCGAACGACTCGCCAATGTCGCGCCCCGGCGTGCCGATATCGTGACCGGCCGAGAAGTGCTTGCCGGCGCCGCGCAGGATCACGACCTTGACCGCGTCGTCCGCAGCCGCGCGCCGGAAGGCCTCGTCCAGCGCGTAGGTCATCTTGGAGTTCTGCGCGTTGTGGTACTGCGGCCGGTTCATGGTGACGGTGGCCACGCCGTCGGCCGCTGCATAGAGCACCTCGGCGTTGAGGCCCAGCCCGAGGGATTCGGTGGCTTGCGATGACATGGTGTTCCTCACGCGCCGCGAACGGCCGGGTTGTCGCGCACGATGGTGGCACGCAGGTTGTGCGGATCGAGCCGGACGATGACGGCCAGCTCCTCCGCAGTGGGCGCGGCCGTTTCCGGCAGTATTTCTCCGGATGCGTTGACCAGTGCGAAGCCTGTGGCTGCCCGCACCTGCTCCAGGCTGACGCCGGGATGCAGCGAACACACGCGGATGGCGTGATCGGGACCGGTGAAATCCATCACGCACAGGTCGGTCACGATGACCCGCAGGTCGACAAAGCTGCGCATGCCTTCGATCCGGCGCGCCGGGTTATAGCCCACGCTGCACACCATATCGACCTCGCCGGCGACAAAGGCGCGCGGGCTATGCGCCGGCACAAAGAAGGAGTTGGCGTGGTGGATGCTGTTGCCGGGAAAGCCGCGTGCGCCGAGCAGCTGCTTCTTTGGCCGCGCATGCGTGCCGCCGAGCATGGAGATATTGGCCTGGCCGAAGCGGTCGATCTGGGTGGGCATCACCAGCGCATGCCGGCGCCCGCCCCACAGGCAGTCGAACACGCGCGCATAGCCCATCCAGCCGCTGGCGCGCACCTTGAAGCCCGCCTCGCGGCGCCCCAGCGGCACCGGCTCTTCCACCAGGTAGGCTTCGCCGTCGGTCAGCATCAGGCCGGGGTTGTGCAGCCACCGCGCCAGCCCGGCCGCGATGCGCGGGCCGGTGCCGATGCCGGTGGCCATGACCTCGCCGTCGTCGCGCCAGGCGCGGGCCGCGGCGGCGATCATCAGTTCGGCGAGAGTGAATTGTTGAGTGGCGCTCACGATGGCTCCTTCTCCTTGTGACGGGTTCAAAGGACCGGCAACGGCAGGTCCAGCACGTGGCCCATGCCACCGATCTTGTCCAGGTAGCCGGCTTCGGTGTCGCCGATCACGTCCTTGCGGTAGGTGGCGAAGCCCGCCGCTTGCTCGGCGCTGGCGCAGTAAGCCTTCAACTGCGGCAGGTCAAAACCATAGGCAGGCCCGCAGGAAGTGGGATGCGCACCGCCCGGTGCGTGCACCACGCCGCTGACGAGCGCGCGCTCGAACGGGTTGTTGCGCGCCCGCGCCAGGTCTTCGTCCTCCAGGCGGCCGTGCAGGACCTCGCAGCTCACATAGCACTGGCCGGCCGCCCGCGCGAACCATTCGTCGAAGAAGGGATCCGGGCCGTCGATGCGGGTATTGCCCAGCACATCGCTTTCGTTGACGTGCAGCAGCGCGGCGTCCAGCGCGATGGCCGGCATCGCCAGCAGGACTTCGTCATCGGTGTAGGGCGAGCGGACGGTCTTGAGCTGGGGGTTGTGGGCCAGCACGTCGGTCCCGAGCCCGGCGCGCGTCGGCAGGAACGGCAGGCGCGCGGCGGCGGCGCGCAGGCCGAGCTGCAACATGCCCTCGTCGAGTTCCCAGACGTCGATTTCCCCCCGCTCGCGCGCCCCGCGAAAATGCGGCTCCAGCGGGATCACGTCAAGCGAGACGAAGCCGAACACCACCTTGCGCACCTTGCCCGCTGCGCACAGCATGCCGACTTCCGGGCCGCCGTAGGCCACCACGGTGAGATCCTTCAGCGGCGAGCGCAGGATTTCCCGCACCAGCGCCATCGGCTTGCGGCGGGGCCCCCATCCACCGATGCCGATGGTCATGCCATCGGCGAGGCGGGCGGCCACTTCGGCCGCGGTCATGGTCTTGTCCAGTGTCTTGAGCATAGTTCTAGCGATATCCGATGCTGAAATCGTGGCCCCACAGGCTGACCCGGGTGGCCTCGTAGGCGGCGTGCTGGCTCCAGTCGACCACCAGCCCGCCGTAGCCGTACTCGAGGTCGAAGCCGCCGGGCGTCTTCATGTAGAAGGAAACAACGCGATCGTTGCAGTGCTGGCCCAGCGTGGCCGAGAGCGCCACGCCATGCTGCTGCGCGCGGTCGAGCGCGCGGCCCACCTCCGTCATGTCCTGCACCTCGGCCATCACATGGATGCAGCCGCTGGGCGCGCTCGCCTCGAAGATGGCCAGGCTGTGGTGCCGCCCGTTGCCGCAATGCAGGAAGTGGATGCGCTTCTCCGGCTCGGCCGGATCCGTGGTGAAGCGCGCGCGGAAGATATCCGACAGGCCGAAACCCATCACATCGCGCAGGAAGGCATAGGTTTCGTCGAAGGCCGGAGCCGGCAGCACGGAGTGCCCCGCGCCCAGCGGATCGGTGACGAAGCACGACACGCCGATGGGCGAGACAAAGCGCAGGAAGTCCGAACGCATGCCCCAGAAAATCTCGTGCCGGTTGCCGGAAGGATCGGTGAACCACGCCATGGCCTGGGTGCGCCGCTGGATGCGCTCGGTCTCGCTGGCATGGGTGACTTCCACGTTGGCCGCGCGCAACGTTGCGAGCGCGTGGTCGAAAGCCGCCTCGCCGGCCAGCTCCCAGCCCGATGCCAGGTAGCGGTCCTGCTTGCCGGGTACGATCAGGTAGCGGTAGTCGCGCTCGTCCATCTTGAGGTAGAGCGCGCCGTGGGGGGCGTTGGTGCACGCCATGCCGAGCACTTGCTCGCCGTAGTGGCGCCAGCGTTCGGTGTCGGTGGACTCGACGACGATATAGCCGAGTGCTCGGATGTCCATCATGCTGCCTCCTCGCTGTTCTTGGAATTCATTTGCTGCCGGGTTGGGTGCGGCAGGTTGGTGAAGCCATTGTTCAGCGGAAGTGGGATGTGTACATCGTCTGTTGGGACTAGCCTTGTGGGATTGGTTTGCTGTTTCTAGCTCCACTGGCGCGGGTTTTGGCGTTTTTGGGGTGGGGTTTTCCTGCTTCTAGCTGCTGATGCAGATTAGCGTGAGTGGGCGGTGTTTTGGGGCTTCTAGCTGCTGTCGCGGCTGTACGGGGTTGACCGTTTTAGAACGTGTGAGATGTCACTTTTCTTTACTCGTAAAGAAAAGTAACCAAAAGAAAGCGATCCTTGCAGGAGGCTGGCTTATTGGGGTTACGTAGCCCGGTGGTTTCGTCGTCAGGCCCTGGGTTCTAATGAACTCGTGTCGTTACCGGTTTAGAGCACCACGCTCCAGCAAATGACGCTGGTTTCGTGGTGAGGCTGCTCGGTAGCGGCATCTCTGCTCATTCATGCATCTGCCGATACCGGCGCAACGCCCCACGATATATCATGCCATGATGGTTTCGTGGTGAGGTGGGCGCGGTGGTGAATCCCTCAGAACTGTTCCGGCGGTGCCACCGCGCCCACGACGGAAATGGAACGCTTGCAACTTCGTGGCCCGTCACCCCGCGAGCGACAGACGGCTTGAAATTCGTAGTGGCCGCTACCGGGGGGACCACCACGAAACCCTGGGCATTGGCTGGGTCGTGGTGCTCTAAAGCGGTAACGACACGAGTTCATTAGAACCCAGGGCCTGACGACGAAACCATTGGGCTGCGCAACCCCAATAAGCCAGCCTCCTGCAAGGATCGCTTTCTCTTGGTTACTTCTCTTTACGAGTAAAGAGAAGTGACATCTCACACGTTCTAAAACAGCCAACCCCGTACAGCCGCGACAGCAGCTAGAAGCAATAAAACCCCGCCCACCCACGCTCGTCTGCGCCAGCAGCTAGAAGCCTCAACCCAGCCCCATGTCCCATCACCCCTCCCGCAACCTGTACTTGAGAATCTTGCCCGCCGCGCTAGTCGGCAACGTCTGCACAAACACCACCTCCCGCGGCACCTTGTAATTAGCCATATGCCGCCGTGCCCAGTCAATCAGCTCATCGGCACCAACCTTGCTGCCATGCCGCAGCACCACAAAAGCCTTGCCTGCCTCGCCGAGGCGCTCGTGCGCAACGCCCACCACCGCCACCTGCGCGATCGCCGGATGCGACACCAGCAGCTTCTCGATCTCAGCCGGATAGCAATTGAAGCCCCCGACGATAAACATGTCCTTGATACGGTCGGTGATCCGCAGGTTGCCACGCACGTCCAGCGTACCGACATCGCCCGTGCGCAGCCAGCCACCCGCATCGATCGCTTCCCCAGTGGCTTCCGGCAGCTGGAAGTAGCCCCGCATCACGTTGTAGCCGCGCACCGCCACCTCCCCGGGCTCGCCTGCCGGCACCGGCAGGCCCTCGCTATCCAGGCAGCGCAGCTCGATACCGGGCATGGCGCGGCCCGAGGTCAGCGCCACGAGATCGGCATCGTCTCCGGCGCGGGTCAGCGTGGCGAACCCACACGATTCCGTCAGGCCATAGCCGGTGAAGATTTCGCGAAAGCCCAGTTCGCGCTGCATGCGCTGGATCAGCACGGGCGGGATCGCCGACGCGCCAGTCACCGCGACGCGCAGCGAGGACAGGTCGAATTCCCGCAAGCGCGGATTGTTCAGCAGAGTCTGGTAGAGCGTCGGCGGGCCGGGCAGCACCGTGATGCGCTCGTTCTCGACGCGGGTCATCACCGCCTCGGCATCGAACACCAGGTGCGGCAGGATGGTGGCGCCGCTGACCAGCGCCGCCAGCCACCCGGCCTTGTAGCCAAAGGTGTGGAAAAAGGGATTGACGATCAGGTAGCGGTCGCCAGCCTCCACGCCGGTGATCGAGGCCCAGCCGTGGATGGCCTGCAGGTTCTGCGCATGCGCGGTCATCACGCCTTTCGGGCGGCCGGTGGTGCCCGAGGTGAACATGATGTCCATCAGGGTGTCGCCGGTTACGGCACGCTCGCGCGCACGGAACTCCGCCTCGCTGGTCCGCGGTGCCAGGGCCAGGAAATCTGCCCATGCAAGCTCATCCGGCGCCATCTGCCGCCCCGCGCGCGCGCGCAGCACCACCACGCGCTCCAGTGTGGTGGGCCGGTGCGGCGCCAGCATTTCCGGATAGCTCTCGCCGAGGAAGTCGTCGATGCAGAACAGCACCCGCGCGCCGCTATCGGCCAGGATCGCGCCGGCCTCCATGCCCTTCATGCGGGTATTGATGGGCACCAGCGCCGCCCCGACGCTGTGCGTGGCCAGGGCGGCGACGATCCATTCCGACAGGTTGGGCGCCCACACGGCGACCCGGTCGCCAGGCACCACGCCGAGCGCGAGCAGGGCACGCCCCGCCTGCGCGCGCAGCGCGTCCAGCGCCGTGAAGCTGAGCCGCAGCCCGTCCTCCTGGATGGCGATGCGCGCGCCGTGGCGCGCGGCAGCTGTGCGTACCAGCTGCGGGATGGTGGCGGGAACGGTCTGCCCCGCGCTGGCGGCGTCGGCCATCCCCTGGGCGGTTTCGATGGTGTCGGTTGTCATCATGTCAGTCGGGAAATTTCAGGTGCAGTTCGCTGCCGGCCGCGCGGGCCTGGCAGGCCAGGGTCCAGCCGGCCTCGCGGTCGGCGGTGTCGAGCACATGGTTTTCGCCCAGCGTCGCCTCGCCGTGCGTCACCTGGCACATGCAGGCGCCGCACAAGCCGGAGCGGCAGGAGTTCGGGGCCGCAATGCCAGCGCGCAGCATGGCGTCGAGCACGGTCTCGCCCGCCTGCGCGTCGAGCCGGTGGCGCAGTCCATCCAGCTCCACCTCCAGCGCAGCCGGTGCGGAAGCCGGCGGGGCCGCTTCTTCGGCCTGCCCTGCGGCGGGCGGCGGCGCGCCGAAGCGCTCCACGTGAATCCGCTCGCGTGCCACGCCAAGGGCCTGCAAGGCGGCCTGGGCACCGTCCATGAACGGCCCCGGCCCGCAGATAAAGCAGTCGGCATGGCCCCACGGCGAGGCCAGCGCTTCGAGCTGGGCCTGCGAGGGCGGCCCTTGCACGCTGTCCAGCCAGTGGATCACGCGCAGCCTGTGCGCGTGGCGCGCGGCCAGGTCGCGCAGCGCGTCGCGGAAGATCACGCTGCGTTCATCGCGGTTGGCGTAGATCAGCGTGACGTTGCCGCCGCCATGGCGCAGCGCAGCCTTGGCGATCGACAGCACCGGCGTGATGCCGCTGCCACCGGCGAACAGCAGCAGGTCGCCATCCAGGCTGCGTGGCGTGAAGACGCCCGCGGGCGGCATCACGTCAACCGTGTCGCCGGCGCCGAGCTGGTCGCAGATCCAGTTGGATACGCGCCCGCCGCGCACGCGCTTGATGGTCACCCGCAGCGCGTTGTCGACCTGGGGGCTGCTGGACAGCGAGTAGCAGCGCTGCTGCGCGGCGCCCTCCAGCGGCACCTTGAGCGTCAGGAACTGGCCTGGCCGATAGGCGAAGGTATCGCGCAGTCCTTCGGGCAGTTCGAACACCAGCGAGCTTGCCTCGTCGGTCTCGGCCACCACCTGGGCGATGCGCAGCGGATGGAATTGCGCTTGCACCATGATGTCCGCGATCAGGCGATGCCCATGATGGTCTGCGCATTGTCGATGCGCAGCTCGGCGCCGTTGACGTAGCGCGACTCATCGGAGGCCAGGAACAGCACCAGGTTTGCCACGTCGCCGGGCAGGCACATGCGTTGCATCGGATCGCCGCCCGCTTGCTCATGGGTGGCCGGGCCGTCGGCCGCGCCCTGCATCAGGGCAGCCGTCATCGGCGTCAGGATGCCGTCCGGATGCACGGAGTTGCAGCGGATCTTGTAGCCGCGCTGCTTGCAGTAAGCCGCCACGCTGCGGGTGAGCGCGGTGACCGCACCCTTGCTGGCGCTGTAGGCGCAGAACATGCTCATGCCGCCCAGCGCCGCCACCGAAGACATGTTCACGATGACCCCGCCGTTTTGCTTCATCGCGCCCACGCCATACTTGCAGCCCAGGAAATAGCCGTCGGCATTGATGCGCATGATGCCCTGCCATTGCGCCAGCGTGGTGTCCTCCACCGAGCCCAGCGCCAGCACCGCGGCGTTATTGATCAGCACGTCCGGCGTGCCGAAACGCTCCTGGGTGCGCTGCATGACCTGCTGCCAGCCGGCTTCGCTGGCGATATCGTGGGGCACGAAGATGGCGGCGTCGCCGATTTCGCGCGCCACGGCGTGGCCGGCCGCCTCGTTCAGGTCGGTCAGCACCACGCGCGCGCCCTCCCGCGCCAGCAGCAAGGCGTCTTCCTTGCCGACGCCGCTGGCGGCGCCGGTGACGATGGCGATCTTTCCTTCAACTCGGTTGCTCATGGCTTGTCTCCTTGGTGTGTTCGTCGATGTGTTCATTGCGGCCCGGCTGGTCCGCCAGGGCTGCCAGGGCAACGAGATGGCGCCCGGCATTGCGCCCCGACCAGATACAGTCGGCGAGCGAAAGGCCGCTCACGTAGTGATTCGAAGCGATGCCGACCGCGGTGCGGCCGACCGCGTACAGGCCCGGGATCGGTGCCGCCCGGCCGCCGGCGCCTTGCGCCAGCACCTGGCCGCACGCCTCGTCCACGCGCAGGCCGCCAAGGGTGATGGCGGGACAGGGAAAAGCGCGGCTATGCGCGGAGATATCGATGGCCAGGTAGGGCCCGCGTTCCAGCGATGCGCACATCGCCGCGGATTTCCCAGTGGGGTCGGGCTGCTCGCCGCGCGCCGCCGCGTTATACGCAGCCAGCGTCGCCAGCAATGCCGCGCGCGGCATGCCCAGCTTGTCGGCCAGCAACGCGATACCCGGCGCACGCGTGGCGCCGAACAGCATCAGCATGATGGCGGGCACGCGCTGGAAGGCCCAAAGGCGTCCGGTGACGCAATCGCGCAGGGCCGCGCGCGCCAGCCCGGCGTTCAGGATCAGCCATGCGCGGCCGCCGTGCTCCTCGCAGATGGCGTGGCCCAGCCGCGCGCCGTAGACTTCCTCGTTGCCGATGCGCGCGCCTTGCGCGTCGACCACGCAGCCGCGCGCCCAGTCGAACGGCGGATTGATGAAGCGCCACGCGGAAACACGCTCCAGGTGGCGCGCCGCCGCCCCGACCGACAGGCCGAGGCGGATCCCGCTGCCATCGCAGCCGGTCGTGCCCAGGCGCCAGTTGCGGCGGTACTTGGGCGCATGCGCGGCCACCATGGCCGGGTTGAAGATGAAGCCGCCGGTGGCCAGCACCACGGCGCCGGCACGCACTGCACAGGGCAGCGCGAAATCGTCCTCCAGCTGCGTCACGCGCCGGCGCAAGGCATCGGCCAGCGCCGGGGAAAGGTTGTGCAGGCGCTCGGCCGAGCGCGCCAGGCGGGCATGCCGGCGTTGCAGGCGGCCCGGCGGCAAGCGCCGGAGTTCCACGCCAATGACGATGCCCCGTCCATCGACAATCAGGCGGCGCGCCGCCGCGTGGCGCATCACGTCCACCCCGGCCTGCGCCTGCACCGCGCGCCGCAGCACGCCGTACAGCACGTGACCGGACATGCCGCTGCCCTGGCAGCGATGGCCGCGCGGCGCAGGCTCCGCGTGGCGCGCGTACTCCGCCACGGCCTCGTTGCCCGAGTAGTAGAGGTAGTAGTCCTGCGCGGGATACGAGGTCTTGCGTGGCGGCACGGTGGCGGCAAAGCGCGCACCCAGCTGCTCCAGCCAGCCGATCATGCCCGCGCTGTGCGCGCAGAAAGCCTGCAGCGTGGCATTGCCCACGGCATCGCCAACCTCCTGGCGCAGGTAAGCCGCCATGGCCTCGGGCGTGTCACGGTAGCCGGCGGCGTGCTGGTAAGGCGTGCCACCGCCGGCATACACGACGCCGCCGCTCCTGGCGCTGGCGCCGCCGCCTTCAAAGCGCTCGGCCACGATCACGCCGAGCCCGCCCCGAGCAGCTTCCAGCGCCGCGCAGGCGCCGGCGGCGCCGAAGCCGATCACGGCCACGTCGCAGCGCGCATCCCAACGGTAGGCGTCCGGGTCGGCGACGACCAGCGGCGGCAATACCGCGTTGACGCCGCCGCAGGCGGGATCAGATGCGAGATCAGAAGCGGGATCGGGAACGAAGGCGTTGGCGGTCATCGCGCAGGCTCCGGCACTGGGTTCACCTTACGCCGCCCGCAGGCTGGCCAGCGGCGCCGAGGTGGAGTAGGCGCCATCCACATAGACCAGCGGCGCCACCTCCCCGGCCAGCCGGACTTCGCGCAGGCGGCCGATAAAGACGGCGTGGGTGCCATAGTCGAAACGGCCGTCCTGCTCGCAGATCAGGTTTGCCTGAGCATCCCGCAGGAAAGGCACGCCCAGCGGGTCGGCCTCCCACTGGCCCGTGGTAAAGCGGTCCTCGCCCTTGAGCCGGCCACTGCAATCGACAGCAATGTCGCGATGATCGGCCGCCAGCAGGTTGACGCAGAAATCCACCCCGGCATTGAGGGCCGGGTAGATCGAGGCATTGCGATGGATGCAGATCAGCAGCGAAGGCGGGTCCGCGGACAGCGAATCGACCGCGGTGACCGACATCGAATAGCGGCGCTCGCCCTCGCGGCAACTGACCACCGCAACCGAGCGCGCCATGCGGCGCATTGCCATCAGCATATCGTCGCGCAGCGACGGGGAAATAGTCTGGTTCATCATGCCTCCTGCCTGTGTGATGGTATTAGTCCGCTTGGCCCTGCCCGGCCGCCCCGCCCGCCAGCACATCGGCGGCGATCAGGCCGAAGGTCATGGCCGGCCCGATGGTGGAGCCCGCGCCCGGATAGCTGGCGCCCATCATCGAGGCGCTGGTATTGCCGATGGCGAACAGCCCGTCGATGGGCGAGCCGTCCTCGCGCAGCACGCGGGCGCTGGCGTCGGTCGCCAGCCCGCCCTTGGTGCCGATATCGCCAGCGTCGATGCGCACCGCGTAGAACGGCGCGCGGCCGATCGGCGCCAGGCACGGGTTGGGACGGACCTGGGTGTCGCCGTAATAGGTATCGAAGACGTTGTCGCCCTTGCCGAAATCCTCATCCACGCCTCTCGCCGCAAAGCCGTTCATGCGCTCGACGGTGTGCGCCAGGCCGCCCGGGTCGATGCCGGCGAGCCGCGCCAGCGCGTCGAGCGAATCGGCGCGCAGCAGGACGTCCGCGAAGGGGGCCGGGATGCGGCGGTCCGGCATGACCGAGCCGGGCAGGATCGGCCCGCAGGGATACTTGCGGCGGAAGGTGGCATCGAACACCAGCCACGCCGGCACGCTGCAGCCCGTCCGCTCGTGGTCGCGGTACATCGCGGGCACGAACTCGGAGTACGGCGCGGCCTCGTTGACGAAGCGCCTGCCCTGCCCGTTGACCACGATGCAGCCGGGCAAGGCGCGCTCGACAAAGATCGCGCGCTGCTTTTCCTCGCCGCCGACCTTCACCGTTGGCGCGCCCCATACATGCGACATCAGCTCCAGCGCCGCGCCCGCGCGCTGCGCGGCCTGGATGCCGTCGCCGGTGTTGTGCGGCGGCGTGGCGCTCCACTCGGCCCGGCTGGGATGCGGCAGGTATTGCTCGCGCATGGCCTGGTTCCGCTCGAAGCCGCCCGCGGCCAGGATCACGCCGCGCCGGGCTTCGATGCGTACCTGCGCGCCATTGCGCCGCGCCAGCACGCCGGTGACGCGCGCCGCGCCGCCGTGCTCCTCCACCAGCAGGTCTTCCAGCGCGGTATCGAGCCACAGCGGGATGCCGCGCTTCATCATGGCGTGGCGCAAGCCGCCCACCAGGCTGTTGCCGAGCGTGAGCCGGCGGTCGCGCGCGGTGCGGCGGCGCCAGCCGAGATCCAGCCAATAGCGCCCGAACTGCCGGGCCGCCACGCCCAGCCAGCCCCGGCTCTTGCTCAGCATGGCGTGGGCCTCGGCGGAGGTCACCGCCACCCGGCCCGCCACCAGCGTCCCCGGCGAAGGCGGCCGCAGCCGCGCGAACTCCTCGCCCAGCTGCGCGCCGTCGAACGGCATCGGATCCAGCGCGCGATATCCGGGCAGCGCGCCCGGCAAGCGCTGGAAGTAGTCGGCGTAGCGCGGCAACGAGTAGTAACGCACCGCGGTGCGCTGCTCCAGGTAGCTAAGCATGCGTGGACCGTGCTCGAGGTAAGCACGCAGCTTGGCGGGCGTGGAGCGGCCTTCGGTGCACGCTTCGAGATAGGTGAGCGCGGCGTCGTAGCTGTCGCTGCCGCCAGCTTCTTCAATATGGTGGTTGAGCGGGATCCAGATTCCGCCGCCGGACACCGCCGAGGTACCGCCATACAGGCCGCTCTTCTCCAGCACTACCACGGACAGACCGCGATCCGCCGCGCGGCAGGCGGCCAGCATGCCGCCCGCTCCTGAGCCGACCACCACTACATCAAACACCGCGGTGCCGCCTGCCTGCCCTGTGCCCTGGTTCATGTTCCGCTCCACGCCGGCCTCAGATAAAGAAATCGGTGTTGGCGCGGCCCATCATCACGCCGCCCAGGTTCTGGCCGAAGCGATCCAGGTTGTTGGCGTAGTGGGCACGCGCCGCATGCAGGTCAAGGAAGCGGCGTACCAGCGGATTGGTGACGTAGATACCGTTGCCGCCGGCGTAGCGCAACAGGCTGTCGGCGAGTTGCGCGCACCGCTGGGCCACCTGTGACGACTGGTAGCGGAAATGCAAGCGGCGCGCGGTATCGAGCTGCTCGCCCCGCTGCGCCGTTGCCATCAGTTCGTCGAAATTGCGGTGCAGGATGGTGCGCATCTCATCGATGCCGGCCGCCGCGTTGGCGCAGGCGAGTTGCGCGCCGCCGTCCTCGGCCGTCCTGCCGCCGCTGTTGGCGCTGACCCGGCCATCGGCATAGGCGATGAAATCGTCGAGCCCGCCTTCCAGCGCGCCGATGCAGGCCGTGCAGACGGCACGCACGAAGATCTGGGCGAACGGCAGCTGGTACAGCGGTGCCTGGTTGAGGGACAAGCCCGGGCTGGTGCCCTTGGCGCCGTCGATGGCGCTATGGGTGCGGTAGGCCGGCACGAACACGTCGTCCACCACGATATCGTGGCTGCCGGTGGCGCGCAGGCCCAGCACATCCCAGTTGCGCACGATGGTGTAGTCGCTGCGCGGCAGCAGGAAGGTGCGGTACTCGGGCGCGGCGCCGGCCTGCTGCGGCGGCACCAGGCCGCCGAGGAAGATCCAGTCGCACAGTTCGCTGCCGCTGGAGAACTTCCAGTGCCCGGAGAAGCGGAAGCCGCCGTCCACCGGCACCACCTTGCCCACCGGCATATAGGTCGAGGCGATCAGGGTGGCGTTGTCCGCGCCCCAGACGTCCTGCTGGGCCTTGCCGTCGAACAAGGCGAGCTGCCAGTTGTGCACGCCCACCACGCCATAGACCCAGGCGGTGGACATGCAGCCCTTGGCCAGGGCCATCTGGATGTCGAAGAAGGTCTGCGGGTCCAGTTCATAGCCGCCGTAGCGGCGCGGCTGCAAGACCTTGAAGAAGCCCGCGGCCTGCATGTCGGCCACGGTTTCGGCCGGGATGCGCGATTGCGCCTCGGCCTGGCCAGCGCGCTGCGCCAGCACCGGGATCATTTCGTGCGCGCGGCCGATCAGTTCGGCCGCCAGTCCTTCGGGGTAGTTGTCTCGATGCACCGCCATCTCCTCTTGCCGGCCACCGGGCCGGTCTTGTCGTGCCTTCATGCTGGCATCGCCGCTGCCCCGCGCCATCGTCCGGGGAGACTAGTCGCGCAGCAGCGATGGTCCGATGGCTCGCTCAGGCGAGCGCGCGCAGCTTGCGGCCCTGGGCGCGGAAGTGCGGGATCACGTGCTCGCCGATATTGCGGATGGTTTCGAGCTGGGCCCATTGCGGCACCGTGCCCATCTGGCAGATGAACAGGATCTCGTCGGCCCCGGCGTCGATCAGGCGCTGCACATAGCCGATGCAGTCCTCCACCGTGCCGTAGGCATGGTTGGGGTTGAGCATCATCATCGACGGATCGCTGAAATCCACCGTGACCTTCTCCGAGGCGAAGCTGGTCTTGATCACGGCCTTGCCCTGCGCGTCCTGGTCGGTGATGTTGTCCACATCCCAGCCGTCGGGATTGGGGCGCTCGCCGCCGGCATACCAGTACGCCAGCGACTCCATGAAGTAGCGCTGCCCCTTGATGCCGATCTTGCGCGCCGCCACACCGTCTTCCAGCACGATGGTCGGGCACAGGGCGGCAAGATGCTGGTGAGGACGGAAACCAACCTGGTCCTTCGCCTGGCGCGTCTCGTAGGCTTCGCGATAGATTGCATTCTTCTTCGCCACGTCTTCCGGGCCGCCAAAGCCGAGCACCAGCGCGCCCATGCCGCGCGCGCCGGCGCGCTTGAGCGTATCGGCGTTGGTACAGGCCAGATACATCAGTGGGTGCGGGTCCTGGCGTGGCTTGGGATGGATGGGGCGGCGCGGGATCTTGATGAACTCACCGTCGTGCTCGATCTCGTCCTGGGTCAGGATCTTCGGGATCAGGTACATCGCCTCGTCGATCATCGGGTGCAGGGTTTCGAGGTCGTAGCCAAAGGTGCCCGCCTCCTGCTGCGTACCGCCCTTACCCACGCCGAAATGCACGCGCCCGCCGGAGAGAATGTCGAGCGTGGCCACGCGCTCGGCTACCTTGACCGGATGGTTCATCGCCGGCGGCAGGCAGACCACGCCGTGACCGATGCCGATGCGGCGCGTGCGCCCGGCCACAAAGGCCAGGAAGGTCTCCGGCGCGCTCATGTGCGCGTAGTTGGTCAGCGCCGTGTGCTCCACCGCCCAGACGACATCGAAGCCCATGTCCTCGGCGAGCTCCACCTGCTCCATGATTTCGTCGAACACCTTGTGGTCGCCGGCGCGCGACGCGTCGACAGTCTGCGCTTCGTAGATCAGCGAAAATCGCATTGCAGTCCCCTTCCTTTGCATTTGGTTTTCAGGCCATCGGCCGGAAGCGCCGCCGCGTTGTCATGGCGGGCGGCGCCATCGCCGGCACCGTCATTGCTGGCCTGCGTAACCGCAGTGTGTGCGGCCGGGGAAAGTGCGGCATCGTCTGATTGGATTATGCGCAGCGGCGCCGTGTCCCTATCATGTCCAGGACCACTCACCACATGCACACGGATACGCCCTCATGAAGATTCCTCCGCTTCGCCAGACGTTGCTGGCCGCCCTGCCGACAGGCACCGCGGCGCACGCTCACGCGCCCGACATCCTGCTGTCCGGCGACGACGGTGATCAATCGCTCAATATCCGTGCCGTGTGCCGCCAGGCGGCGTCCGCCGGCTGACAAGGAGCGCAAGCATGCAATCGAACCTCTTGCTTTACCCGGTGGACGATATCGATGCCGCCCTGCCGTTCTTCGAGCAGGGCCTGGGCCTGACGGTGAAGTTCCGCGATGGCGGGCGCTATTGCGCGCTGGACGCCGGCCCCATCACGGTAGCGCTGGTGGCTGGCGAAGAGCGGCTGGTCTCCCAGCCCGCACTGGCATTCCGGCTGGAAGCGGGCGAGGATATCGCCGCGGCGATCGAGCGCCTGCTGGCGGGCGGCGCGCGCGTCGCGCAGCCGCTCGCCAGCGGCCCGCACGAGCTGCGCGCGGTGCTGACCACGCCACAGGGATTCCCGCTGGTGGTCAGCGCCAAGCCCGCCAGGCCGGCGGGCTAGCGCGCTTTAGCCGAGCGCCACCACGCTGCTGAGCAGCATGCGCACCAGCGTGGCCTGCCGGGTCACGCCGGTCTTGGAGAAGATGGCGCGCAGGTGCGCGCGCGCCGTATTCTTGCTGATGCCTAGCTCCTCGGCTGCTTCTTCCAGTGCGAGGCCGTTGGCCAGTTGCAGCGCAAGCTGGGTTTCCGCCGGCGTGAAATCGAACAGCTTGCGCACCACCTCGTGCGAAGCCTGCGACTTGCGCTCCGGGTCGCGAATGAAAATCACGCACGAAGGCCGGCGCTTGTTGTCTTCCGACCACTCGCTCAGCGGAATCGTGCGGATCAGCACGCCCAGCTTCGCGTTGCCCGAAGGCCGCGTGATCGACATCGCCTCCATCACCGCTGGCGCGGTGCCGATATGGCCCATGATGGCTTGGCGCAGCAGGCGCTGGAACTGGCGGTTCTCCTGCGCGTACTCGACATCCAGCGAGCCCCTGGCAATACGGATGCCGTCCTTGTCGGCAAGGATTTCGTCCGCGGCCGAATTGGTCCGCATGATGGCGCCGGTCTCGTCGAGTATCGCCATGCCGACCAGCATGCGGTCGATGGCGCTGGCGTACAGGGTGCGCTCCGACTCCACCACATCCATGCGCGAGTGCAGATCGACCGCGCGCCGCAGGTGCGGCAGCAGCACCGCGCAAATGGCTTTGTCCGCTTCCGAGAAGTCCGGCGCATCGACGTTGCGGCAGACACGGAGTCGGCATTCCACGCCATCATCGGTGCGGATGTCCGCGCCCATCATATAGCGCACGCCTAGCGGCTTGAGGAACTGCTGGTACAGGTCGCTGTTGCACCACGCGCTGGTGCCAATCTGCTCGTCGATCGTCACCACCCGGTCCGCGGGCAGATCGACGAAGGGATCCATCGCGTAGTAGTAGTTGTTGTACATGGTCTCGCCGGGCAAGGTGTTGCCGCCCTCCTCGCTGGCATGCACCATCAGGCCCGCGCGATCGCTTGCCGGCGAGCGCAGGATCAGCGTGACGTAGTTCGCACGCAGGTGGGTGCGGATGAGTTCCAGCGCCTTGCTCCATGGCACCTGCTCCATGGCCCCCTGGTAGATCTTGCCAAGCAGCGTGCTGAGATCCGCCAGCGAGAGCGCCACCGGCGCGTAGCAAAGCGCCGCTTCCTGGCTGTGGCTTGCCTCCATCAACATACCTCTTGTCTCCCGTTATCCACGCCAGGCTCTGCGGCCGGCGTTCGCCATGACAGGGGCGCTGCGCGCCCCGGCGGTTCCCGATTATATGGATCGCCACTGCGCCGGTGGCGGCATTGTGCGTCATGGTTTGCACCTATTCGCGCGCCATGTGATGCCGCCGCTTGCGGATAGGCCAGACCTTACCCTCCTGCCGCGCGCTCACATACCGCAAACGGACTAGGTGACTCCCCCCTCAGGGCAATCCCTGAGCCTGCCTTGCGCCTGGCACCTCACTCAAACAGACGATGCGAAGGCCCGGCCGCGCCGGTAGAAATGGGCAAACGCAATCCAGCGCGCCATCCATTCCAACCACTTCGCGAGGATACCTGCCATGGCGGCAAACGAGACCGGAAAGACCGCAGTGATCACAGGCGCCGGCGGCGGCATAGGCCGGGCCCTGGCCCACGCGCTCGCCGCGCAGGGTGTGGCACTGGTGCTGGCGGACAAGGATGCCGACGCGCTGCGGCGCGTGCACGGCGAACTGACGCACCACCGGCAAACGATAGGGACGCTGCAAACCGATGTGGCGCAGGCTGCCCAGGTCGAGCAGCTTTGCGCGCGCAGCTTCGCACTGCTGGGCCGGGTGGACCTGCTCTTCAACAATGCCGGCGTGCTGGCGACCGGTGCCTGCTGGGAGCTGGATGCCGCCGTGTTCGAGCGCGTGCTGAACGTCAACCTGTGGAGCGTCATCCACAGCTTGCGCGTCTTCGTGCCTCGCATGGCGGCGCAAGGCAGCGGGCATATCGTCAACATCGCCTCAATGGCGGGTCTTGCCGTGGGCCCCTGGCTTGCGCCCTATACCGTGTCCAAGCAGGGCGTGGTGGCGTTGAGCGAAGGGCTGGCGATGGAGTTGCAGGCGGCGGGCCTGCCGCTCAAGGTATCGGTGGCATGCCCAGGCCCGGTGGCCACCGGCATTGCGCTCGACCTGCCGGCCGGCGCGCAATGCGGCGTCGGCGGCATGAACCAGGCGCTGCAGGCGAGCATCGCGCAGGGCATGCCAGCGGCAACCATGGCCCGGCACATCCTCGACGGCGTGGCCGCTGGCGATTTCTGGATCCTGCCGCACGCCGAAGCCGCCGCCGCCGCGCAAGCGCGCGCCAACGGCATCGCCAGCGGCAGGGCGCCGGCCTTCGCCTTCTGAAGCGCCTGCCTGGCCCGCACCCCTGCACTTCCTCCCGTCCGCATCAGGAAAAACCAATGCAATTCGACCCGCAAGTACGCGCCCTGCTCAACGCCATGGCGCAGTTCCCGCCACTCGACTTCACCACCATCACGCCAGACGCCTACCGCGCCGTGCTGGCCGCGCACCCCGCGTTCGCGCCGGGGGATGCGGTCGCGGAAGAACGCGAACTGCGCGTGGCCGGCGCCGCCGGCCCCTTGCCCGCCCGCCTCTACCGCCCACATGGCAATGGCCCCTGGCCGCTCACGGTGTTCTTCCACGGCGGCGGCTTCGTCACCTGCGGAATCGATACACACCACAATATCTGCCGCTCGCTGGCGAACCGCGCGGGCACCCTGGTGCTGTCGGTCGGCTACCGGCTGGCGCCGGAGGCACGCTTTCCCGCGGCTGCCGACGATGCCTGCGCGGCGCTGCGCTGGAGCGCGGCGCACGCCGCTGAGCTGGGCGCGCTGCCGGACAGGCTGGCTGTCGCCGGCGACAGCGCGGGCGGCAATCTGGCCGCGGTTGCGTGCCAGCAATTGCGTGGCAGCGTGGCGCTGCGCCACCAGTTGCTGCTTTATCCCTACCTGGATTGCGCGGATGAATCCGGCAGCTGGCGCACCTTCGCGCAAGGCTGCTTCCTGACCGAGGACATGTTGCGCTGGTATGCCCGCCACTATCTCCCCGAGCCACCCGACCCGCGCCATGCCGCCGATGTACGCGCCAGCCCGCTGCGCGAGCGCGAACTGGCGGGCGTGGCACCGGCCACCATCATCACCGCCGAATTCGACCCCCTGCGCGACCAGGGCGAGGCCTACGGCGCCGCCATGCAGCATGCCGGCGTGGCTGCCGCCATCCATCGCTGGCCTGGGCAGATTCACGGCTTCATGAGCATGCAGGGCTTGCTGGAGGCAGCCGACGCGGCACTCGACCTGGCGGCGGCAGCCTTGCGCGCCGCCTTTGCCGACGAGCGGGAGGCGGCATGAGCGCCACACCGATCGGCGACGTGCTGCGCGCCATCGCCACCGGCCAGCGGGTCGTGGTCTTCGAGGACGACACCGAGCAAGCCAGCGGCTGCGTGCTGGTTGCGGCGGACCAGGTCAGCGAGGCCGACGTCAACTTCATGGCGGCGCACGCGCGCGGCCTGGTCTGCCTAGCCATCACCGAATCCAGGCGGCGGCGGTTGAGCTTGCCGATGATGGCGGGCGCAGGCAAACAGCGTGAGCCGTTCACCGTGTCGATCGAAGCGGTGGAAGGCGTCTCCACCGGCATCTGCGCCGCCGACCGTGCGCTGACGATGCGCGTGGCCAGCGCCGCGCATGCGAGCGCCGGCCACCTGGTCCAGCCAGGGCACGTCTTTCCCATCGTGGCGCAACCAGACGGCGTGCTGCGCCGCGCCGGCTTTGCCGAAGCCTGTTCGGATCTGCCAAGGCTGGCCGGGCGCGAGGCCGCGGGCGCCTACACAGTGTTGCTGGACGATGCCGGCGAGTTGTTGCGCGGCGCCGCGCTGCTGGCCTTCGCCCGCGAGCACGGCCTGATGGTCTGCGCGATCAGCGACCTGATCCATCATCGCCTGCTGGTGGAAGGCGCGCTGCGCCGCAGCCAGAGCGGCCGGCTGGCCACGCCCTACGGCGAGTTCGCGGTGCATGCGTACTACGACGCGCCCCTCGACGCGGTGCACCTGGCGCTGGTGCTGGGCCGGCCGGAGCTGGGCAAGCCGGTGCTGACGCGCGTGCAGACGGTGGAGACCTTACGCGATGTGCTCGCGTTCGAGCCAGCGCAAAACCAGGCAGGGTTCGCGCCGGGCTGGAACCTGGCACGATCGCTGGCGCGTATCGGCACGGAGGGCTGCGGCATCCTGGTCTTGCTGGCCGAACGCGAGCCGCCTCACCAGCTACTCGAACAGGTCTCCCGCCTGGGTCAAGACAAGGGACAGCCCGCGCCGCCATCGTTCGCGCAGCGCGCGCTGGGCGTGGGGGCGCAGATCCTGCGAGACCAGGGTGCGCGCAAGCTGCGGCTGCTGAGCCAGCCGGTGCCCTATCGCAATATCGCGGGATTCGAGCTGGAGGTCACCGAGTTCGTGCCGCCGACCTGAGCCAGTGCGGCTATCTCCCGCGCCAGCCGTCTCGCCGCGTCGCGCAGCACATCGTCCTGCGCGGCGGCGTAACCGATCACCAGCGCTGGCGGCATTGCCCGCTCCCGGCAGAACTCGCCCAATCCCTGCAGCGTCAGCTTCGCGCCGGCGCAGGCTTGCACCACATCGTGCTCGCCGATGCCTTCCGGCAACCACAACACGAAGTGAAACCCGGCGTGCTCGCCGCTGACACGCAGGTGCTCGCCCAGCACCGCGCGCAGTTCCGCCAGCACGATATCGCGGCGGCGCAGGTACACGCTCCGGGAGACGCGCAGGTGGCGAGACAGCGCACCGGAGCGGATAAAGGACGCCAGCGCCAGCTGCTCAACCAGGCTGTTGGAGCGCCCGGTGGTAGCACGCAACTGGCGCAGCGCGGGCCGCAAGGCGTCCGGCATCACCACGTAGCCAATGCGCAGCGACGCATAGAGGCTCTTGTTGAAACTACCGCAGTGGATCACGCGATCAGCATGATCCAGCGCCTTGAGCGCGGGCAGCGGCGCGCGGCTGTAGTTGAACTCGCTGTCGTAGTCGTCCTCCAGGACCCAGGCGTCATGCGCCTTTGCCCAGTCGAGCAACGCCAGCCGCCGGCTCACGGACATCGTCAGGCCCAGCGGCGCCTGGTGAGCGGGCGTGACGTACACCAGCGCAGCATCCGCATGCTGGCGGATGCCATCCATCGAGATGCCCTCCTCATCGACCCGCACCGGCGAAATGCGCGGCGAGGACAAGCTGAAGAGCGGTACCGCCGACAGATAGGCCGGATCCTCCAGCAGCACGCGGCCCTGCTCGCGCAACACCACGCGGGCAGCCAGGTCGATGGCTTGCCGGATACCGGTCACGATCATCAGTTGCCCGGCGTCGCACCGAATGCCGCGGGTCGCCCGCAGGTAGGCGGCGATTTCCCCGCGCAGTGCGAGGTCGCCGCAGGGATCGTCGTCGCCTAGTTGTTGGGCGGACAACGACCGCAGTACGCGGCTCACATGGCTTCGCCATTCGTCGAGTGGAAACAAGGCGGGATCGGCCAGGCGGGCCACGAACGGCAGGCCCGCCACGACGCGCGTCGGCAGCGCCACGGCTGTCGGGGGAGCAATGGACTGCGCCCCGGGGTGGCTGATTTCCTGCAGCGAGAACTCTTCAGGCAGCCTGGCGCTCACGCGCGAGCCCGAGCCGACCCGGCTCGATATATAGCCCTCCAGGCGCAACTGCTCGAACGCCAGTTCGACAATCCCCCGCGACACCGCCCAGCGCGCCGCCAGCGTACGGGTCGACGCAAGCCGCGCGCCGCGCGGCAGGCTGCCGCCAAGGATGGCCTGGCGGATGCTGCGATACACCCACGCTTGCTTGGCTTCGCCCGCACTCCTTGGCAGCACAGCCAGGTCCAGCACTTCGGCGTCCCGCATCTTCGGCATAAATGGCCCAATTAAAATTGCTTGATTCGGCACTTTTAATTGTACCAATCTGACGCGATAGTCCTTGCGAACCCACTCACTGAATCGTCATGGAACCCTTCGCCACATTGCATCAACCCATTGGTGTCTTCGATGCCGGCATCGGCAGCTATGCCGCCGTCCGCCTCCTGCAGGAACGCTTCCCGAACCAGGACCTGATCTATCTCGCCGACCGCGCCAGCTTTCCCTATGGCGGCAAGGACAGGCAGGCCTTGCTGGACGCCACCGCGCAAGCCGTGCAACGCCTGCAGGGGCTAGGGGCGAGCGCCATCCTGATGGCGTCCAACGCACCCTCGGTCACCGTGCTGGAGGATTTGCGCCGCACCGCCAGCGTGCCGCTATTTGGCGTGGTGCCGCCGGTTGCCGAGGCCCTGGCGCTGTCGAAGTCCGGGCAAATCGGGGTGCTGGGGGTGCGATCGTTGGTGGAAAGCGCCGAGCTTGGCGCGTATATCGCGGCGGCCAGCCGGGGGCGCGGGCAAGCGTTCTCGTTCAATGCCTCCGCGCTGGTCGAGCTGGTGGAGTCGGGGGCGTTCCTGACCGATGCCGCGCGCACCGGCGCCGAAGTCGATGCATTTGTGCGCGCTATCCTCGCCACGCACCCGGAGATCGACGTCTTTACCTTGTCGTCCACGCACCTGCCCTGGCTCAGCGATTATTTCCAGCGGCTGTTTCCCGGCAAGGCCTTCGTCGATCCGGTACGCGCCTCGGTGGAAGCGCTTGCGCCGCTATCGACAACCGGCACTGGCCGGGTTGTTTGTGCGGTTACCGAGAACCGGGTGCATACGGTGTTGGATTTTCGTTTGATGTTGGCGGGTATGGGGATTGAGTTGGATGTGGTGGTGGTTGGGGAGGGGATTTAGGGGTGGTCGCTTCTTTGAACGGCGTTGGTTTTTGGACCCAAGGGCCGTACGACATCTGCCTGCGGGGTTGGTCGCTGTTTGTTTGAGCGGCGTTGGCTCTTGCACCCAAAAGCCATACGACATCCCCCTGCGGGGGCTGCCGGTCACTCTTCTTTGCGTCGGCAAAGAAGACTAACGAGAAGAAAGACGACCCTGCCGGGAGCAGAGCAATGAGGCTTATGTGGGGCTGTGGTTGCGTCGTACGGCCCGGAGTGTTGGCTAGCCGATCCTACCGGCCCCAAGGACATCATTTCTGCATGACCCATGGGTTACGTGGTGCGACCCCTGACCTCGGGCGCGGTGCCCATTCCCACATCTGCCGTTCGCGGGGCGAAGTGCTGCGCCGTTTCGGGTGTGGCTGGTTTCGTGGTTTTGTCTCGGAGGACGAGCGCCGTGGGTGCGAGCGCGGCCCTCGCGCACGGGCCACGGTGCCCACTACGAAACCAGAGGGGGATGAAGCAAGGTGCCGCTCGCGCCGGTACGGCAGGGCATCAAATGGCCGGGCGCCCGCCGTCAGAGACAAAACCACGAAACCACCAGGGCCGGCAGGATCGTGGCACCGCGCACCGCGAACGGCAGATGCCCGAACGCTCACCGCGCAAAGCGATCAGGGGCACCACCACGTGACCATTGGGTCATGCATAAGCGATGTCCTTTGAGCCGGTAGGATTCGCTAGCCAGCACTCCGGGCCGTACGACGAAACCACAGCCCCACATAAGCCTGATTGCTCTGCTCCCGGCAGGGTCGGCTTTCTTCTCGTTAGTCTTCTTTGCCGACGCAAAGAAGAGTGACCGGCAGCCCCCGCAGGGGGATGTCGTATGGCTCTTGGGTGCAAGAGCCAACGCCGCTCAAACAAACAGCGACCAACCCCGCAGAGCGATATCGTATGGCACCTTGGGTGCAAGATGCCACCGCCGCTTACAAACCCTTCAACCCCTTCAAATCCTCCTCAGCAAACACCTCCTCCGCCATATGAAAAGCCGAATTAGCCGCCGGCACGCCACAATAAATAGCGGTCTGCAAGAGCACTTCCTTGACCTCGTCGCGGCTAACCTTGTTGTTAGCCGCGGCGCGCAAATGCAGCTTGAGCTCTTCGCCGCGGTTAAGCGCCACCATCATGGCGATGGTGATCAAGCTACGCGAATGGCGCGGCAAGCCTTCGCGCGTCCAGATCTCGCCCCATGCATAGCGCGTGATCAGGTTCTGGAACTCTTCGGTCAGCGGGTTGAGCTTGGCCAGCGAGCGATCCACGTGGGCGCTGCCCAGCACCGCGCGGCGCACGGCCAGGCCGGCCTGGTAGCGCTCGCCATCGTTGGCGGGACGGCTGGCGGGCTGTTGCGCCTCGCCGCCCAGGAAGTCCAGCAATGCCTCGGTGAAGCGCGCGGGCTGTTCGCGGTTGGACAAGTGGGCCGCTTCCAGTTCGAGATAACGCGCGCCCGGAATGGCGTCGGCCAGGGCGCGCCCTTCCGCCGCGGTTGTGGACGGGTCCGCGCTGCCGGCAATCACCAGCACCGGCACGGGAATCGTCTTGACCGCTTCGCGCAGGTCGGCGTCGCGCACCGCGGCGCAGTTGGCGGCATAGCCCCGGGCATCGAGGCCGGTCAGCACCTGGCGCAGGTCGTCCAGTTGATTGCCGGCGGCGCTGACGAAGGCAGGCGTGAACCAGCGCTGCAACGAGCCTTCAACCAGCGGCGTCATGCCGTCGCGCAGCACGCCTTCGATGCGCGTGTTCCACGCCTCGGGCGTGCCGATCTTGGGCGCGGTGTTGGCCAGCACGATGCGGGTAAAGCGCTGCGGTGCGTTCACGCCCAGCCACATGCCGGTGAGGCCGCCCATCGACAAGCCGCAGAAGGCGGCCTTCTGGATCTGCAGGGCATCCATCAGGGCGATGACGTCGCTGCCCAGTTCCGCCACGCTGCTCGGGCCCGGGGGCAATGCGGACTGGCCGTGGCCGCGGGTGTCGTAGCGCAGGATGCGGAATTGCTGGCCCAGCGCTTCGGCCTGCGGCGCCCACATGGTGTGGTCAGTGCCCAGCGAGTTGGAGAAGATGAGGACGGGCGCGGATGCCGGGCCTTCCAGAGTGTAGAAGAGGCGGTTGCCGGCGTGGGTGATGAAGGGCAAGGTGGTCTCCAGAGAATTCGGTTTGCGATTCAGTTACGTGTTCTTCGTGTGTACTTGGTGTGTCCCTCAAGCGCCTGTGGCTGGGTTCCCGGGACGCTCAATGCTGGCCAGCTTCCTGCCGCCAGGCCGCCAGGACCGCATCGACGAATCCCGCTGCCTGCCCGGCATAATTGGCCGGATCGCAAACCCGGTCCAGCGCCGCCGCATCCATCAACCCCGCATGCGCTGCGTCCTCGGCCAGGGTCGCGCCCAGGGCTTCGCGCAATGTCGTGCCTTCGGCAACGGCCCGCCGGCAGGCGCCTTCCACCAGGTGATGCGCGGGCAGCCGGCCAATCTTGCCGCCGAGTTCCAGCATGGCGGCTTCCGCCAGGATCAGCCCGTGCGTCACACCCAGGTTGGCGCGCATGCGCGCGGCATCCACCTGCAATCCTCCCACCACTTCCAGCATCTGCCGCAATGCCCCTGCTGCCAGCGTGACGATTTGCGGCAAGGTGTCCCATTCCGCCTGCCAGCCGCCCAGCGCGCGCTCGTGCTCCTGCACCATGCCGGCCAGCATGGTCGCCACCAGCGGCGGCACGCGCACGGCGGCGGTGAGCACGGCGGCGCAGCCAACCGGGTTGCGCTTGTGCGGCATGGTGCTGGAGCCGCCGCGCCCGGGGCCGGTGGGCTCCGCGACCTCGGCGACTTCCGTTTGCATCATCAGCGACACGTCGCGGGCGACTTTGCCCAGCGTGCCGGTGAGCATGCCGAGCGTGGTGGCTACCTCGACCATGCGGTCCCGGTAGGCATGCCAGGGCGTGGGCGCCACCGCCAGCGAGAGCGCGCGGCCAAGCGCCGTTGCCACTGCCGGCGCCTCGGTGCCCAGGCTAGCCAGCGTGCCGGCGGCGCCGCCGAATTGCAGCGTGGCGGCCTGCGTGCGCGTGGTGTCGAGGCGGCGCAGGTCGCGGCGCAGGGCATCGAGCCAGCCGGCGGCCTTGAGGCCAAAGGTGGTGGGCAGCGCGTGCTGCAGCCAGGTGCGCGCCACCATCGGCGTGTCGCGGTGCTGCGTGGCGAGCGCCGCGCAGGCATGGCCAAGGGCCTTGAGATCGGCGTCGACCGCCTGCAAGGCTTCACGCAATTGCAGCACCATGCCGGTGTCGATCGCGTCCTGGCTGGTGGCGCCCCAGTGCACGTAGCGCGCGGCTTGCGCGTCGCGCGCGGCCACGCGGGCGGTGAGCTGCTTGACCAGAGGAATGGCAAGGTTGCCGCCTGCCACGGCGGCGGCGGCCAGCGCGTCGAAGTCGATCTCGCCGGCGCGGCAGGTGGCGGCGATCGCCTCGGCGGCGTCCACGGGGATGACCCCGCAGCTGGCTTCGGCGCGCGCCAGCGCGGCTTCAAAATCGAGCATGCGCTGCACGGTTGCCGTATCGGAGAAAGCGGCCAGCGTGGCGGCGCTGCCGAACATCGGGTCGGTCAGTCGGGATGAAGTCGGCATCGAAAGAGGTTCGCATCGGCATGGAAAAACCCCAGCGCCGGGCCACGATGGGCCCGGCGCCGGGGCTTGGTTCAGCGCGGGCGCGCTGGCAATGGCTGCGCGCGGGATCAGATGTCGAAGAAGACCGTCTCGTCCTGGCCTTGCAGCACTACCTGCCATTGCAGCCTGCCTGCGCCTGTCTGCTGCGCCACCAGCGTGTGGCGGCGCGCGGCGGGCACCTGCGACAACGCCCAGTCGCGGGCGTTGGCCTGCGCTTCGTCCGGGAAGTATAGGCGCGTGGACAAGTGCTTGAGCAGGCCGCGCATGAACAGCGAGACGACGATATGCGGCGCCTGCGGCCGGCCGTCGGGGCCGGGCACGGGGCCTGGCTTGACGGTGACGAAGCGGAAGCTGCCGTCGGGCCCGGTCGGCAGCCGGCCAAAACCGGTGAAGCCAGGCACCAGCGCCGTCTCGGCGCCGTCGCGCGCATCGTCGGGGTGGCGGTAGCGGCCGGCCGGGTTGGCTTGCCAGATTTCGACCATGCCGTCGGGCACGGGATCGCCCTTGCCGTCGATCACGCGGCCTTCGATCACGATGCGCTCGCCCGTCAGTGCCGGCGCCTCGGCGGTCAGGTCGGCGCGGTCAAGGCCGGACAGGCCGATATGCAGGTAGGGTCCAACGGTCTGGGATGCGGTGGCGTACAACATGGCTTACTCCATCGGCGTGGCATCGCGGCCACGCAGCACGATATCGAAACGGTAGCCGAGCGCGTACTCGGGGACCGTGGTTTCCCAGTCGAAGGTGGACACCAGGCGATCGCGCGCCTTGGCGTCGGGCACGCAATTGAAGATGGGATCGAAGGCGAGCAGCGGGTCGCCCGGGAAATACATCTGCGTCACCAGCCGCGTGGCATAGGCGTTGCCGAACAGCGAGAAATGGATATGCTGCGGCCGCCAGGCGTTGTGGTGGTTACGCCAGGGATAGGCGCCCGGCTTGATGGTCTTGAACTGGTAACGGCCCTGTGCGTCGGTCACCGCGCGGCCTTCGCCGGTGAAATTGGGATCGAGCGGCGCGTCGTGCTGGTCCCGCTTGTGCACGTAGCGGCCAGCGGCATTGGCCTGCCAGACCTCGATCAGCGCGTTCGGCACGGGACGGCCGTTTTCATCGAGCACGCGGCCGCTGACCAGGATGCGCTCACCGATGGGTTCCCCGGCGTGGCCGGCGGTAAGGTCGCTGTCGCCGTTGCGCACGAACTCGGCGCCGAACAGCGGGCCGGTGACCTCGGACAGGGTCTGGTTCAGCGCCACCAGCGGCTCGTTGGGCGAGCGCAGCGCTGTGGAACCGTAGGGGTCAAAGCGGTATTCCGGCTGGGTGTCCCAGTAGTGGCGGCGATATTGCGCCAGCCCTGGCGGCAGCTTGATGGGCGAGTCGGCCATGATACGTGTCTCCGTGGGGTGGAATTTTCATTACTTTATTTGCAGTCACGGCGCATGTATATTGAGTTTTTTGACTATTTGCATAACTTTTAGATATGCTGCCGCCCTTCCGCAACCGTGTCCGCCTGCGCCACCTGCATTGCTTCGTGGCCGTGGCGCAAACCCAGCACCTGGGCCAGGCCGGGGAGCAGCTGGGCCTCAGCCAACCCGCCGTATCCAAGACCCTGACCGAGCTGGAAGCGCTGCTTGGCGCACGTTTGCTGGCCCGCGGCCGGGCGGGCACCGAGCTGACCGAGCTGGGCCAGCGCTTCCTGCGCCACGCCCTGCGCGTGCTGGAAGACCTGGACGAAGCCGCGGTCAGCGTGACCGGTGCGCACGCCGCGGGCCTGGAGCACATCCGCGTCGGCGCCCTGCCCAGCGTCGTGCCCGACCTGCTGCAGGAAGCCGTGCTGGCCTTTCGCCGCACGCATCCGGACGTGGGCCTGGCGGTGCAGACGGGCATGAACCGCACGCTGATCGACTGGCTGAAGGCCGACGTGCTCGATATCGCCATCGGCCGCATGGACAATCCGACGGTGATGGAGGGACTCTGGTTTGAAATGCTGGACGCCGAGCCACTGCTGCTCGCCGTGCGCAAGGGCCACGCGCTGGCGAAAGCGCCCCCTTCCCTGACGGAGATCATGGCTTGCCAGCTGGTGGTCCCCGCGCAAGGCTCGGCACCACGGCACAGCGCCGAGAGCCTGCTGGCCCGGCACGGCTTCATGCTGCCACCGGGTGTGCTAGAGACCTCGGACGCTTACCTGGGCCAGTTGGTCGCCCTGAAATCCGACGCCATCTGGCTGGCGCCGCGCTGCGCCATGCGCCAGGCGCTGGAAAGCGGCGAACTGGTGCTGCTGCCCATCTCCGGCCAAGGCAGCGAGGAACCGGTCGGGCTGTTGCGCCAGGGCGGCCGCGAGCTCGGCGCCGCCGCCGAGGCCTTTGTGCAGGACCTGCGCGAGCGCGCCGCGGCACGCTCGCACGGGCTGGCTGGCAAAACGAGGGCATAGCCGGCGGCTACATCTCCGTCGCGTCCTCGACGCCCTTGCCGGCCGGACGGGCCACGTCCGGCGACAGTTGCAGGAAGATCCACGCAGAGGCCGAGGTAATCAGCCCCACGCAGATAAACGTGGCATGGAACGCCGGCAGCGCGCTGGTGGCGCCGTGGCGGCCAAAGGTGCCCTGGAAGGTCGCCAGCAACGCGCCGGCCGACGTCACCGCCAGGCTCATCGACAGCATCTGCACCATCGACAGCAGGCTGTTGCCGCCGCTAGCGCCGGCCGTGCCGAGGTCCTTCAGCGTGACCGTGTTCATGGCGGTGAACTGGATCGAATTGACCATCCCGAACAGCGCCAGCTGCACCAGTACCAGCGCCAGCGGCTGGGTGGGCGAGATCAGCGCGAACGACGCCATCGCCAGCCCCACGAGAAAGGTATTGGTGACCAGCACCTTGCGATAGCCATGACGCTCGATCAGGCTCGTGGCAAGCCGCTTGGACGCCATGCCCGCCGCCGTGATCGGCAGCATCATCATGCCCGCCTGGAACGGCGAGTAACCCAGGCTGACCTGCAGCGTCAGCGGGATCAGGAACGGCATGGCGCCGTTGCCGATGCGCGCAAACAAGTTGCCCAGCAGCCCCACGCTGAAGGTATGGATGCGAAACAGCCGCAGCGCAAACAGCGGCCGCCGCCGCCGCGACGCGTGCAGGACGTAAGCCGTGAGTGAAGCCATGCTGGCAATCAGCAGCATCAGCACGGTGGCATGCTCGAAGCCAAGCTCCGCCAGGCCATCCAGCGAAAACGAAATCGTCAGCATCGAGATCGCGAGCAACAGGTAACCGCTCAGGTCGAACGGCGCCACCCCGTGCAGGCGCGCGTTGGGCATGTAGCGCATGGTGGCCAGCCCCCCTAGCAGCCCCACCGGCACATTGATCAGGAAGATCCAGTGCCAGGAAAAGGTCTGGGTCAGCCAGCCCCCCAGCGTCGGCCCGATCAGCGGCCCCACCATGCCCGGAATCGCCACAAAGCTGAGCGCCTGCAGGTACTGGTCCCGCGGGAACGTGCGCAGCACCGCCAGCCGCCCCACCGGCAGCAACATCGCGCCACCCACGCCCTGCACCACCCGCGAGACCACCAGCCACGTCAGGCTATTGGAATAGGCGCAAGCCAGCGAGCCAACGACAAACAGCACGATGGCCGTCTGGAAGATGGTGCGGGTACCAAAGCGGTCCGCCAGCCAGCCCGACGCCGGAATGATCACCGCCATGGTCAGCGAGTAGGCAATGATCACCGACTGCATCCGCAGCGGGCTCTCCCCCAGGCTCCTGGCCATCGAAGGCAATGCCGTGTTGACGATCGTGGAATCCAGCGTCTGCATGAAGAAACCGATGGCGACCACCCACAGCATGATCCTGCGGGTGCGGTCGTCGGTGGCGAGCGGAGTGGTGTCTTGCATGGAATGTGGGCGTAGAACGGCGCTGGGGCGGCTGTCGGGATAGTGTAGACCAGCGACCACGGGCCCGGTGCCGATGCCGACGACATCCGCACGGCAAGGCATGCATGCCGCCCGCCTTCAGATCTCCGCCCGCAGCCCCACAAAAAACCGCCGCCCCGGCGCCGGCTCGAAATACCGGCCATTGCTCTCGTTTACGATCACCGACCCGATGTAATGCCGGTCGGCAATATTGTCGATGCGGCCATAGGCATACCAGCGCATGCGCCCCACGCGGAAGTTATAGCCGGCGCGCAGGTTGAAGGTGGCATAGCCCGGCGCATATTGCGTGTTGAGGTCGTCGGCGAACACGCGCCCTTCCACGCGCATCTCCACGCCCAGCGTGAGGTCGGCTACCGGCTTGTACGTGGCCTCGGCGAACAGGCTGTGGCGAGCGGTGCCGGGCAGGCGGTTGCCAGAGGCTACCGTTGCGCCCTGCGCATTGCGAAAGGCGTCGCCAAAATAGGCGTCGAGCCAGGTGTAGGCCAGGCCGGTGCCGTAGCGCTCGCCGGGGCCGTAGGTGCCGCGCCATCCCAGCTCCAGACCGCGCCGGTGCACACCGTTGACGTTCTGGTAGACGGAGCGGCCGTTGTCGTTGGACAGCGGCACGATCTCGTTGTGGCTGCCGGCGTCGAACACCGCGGCTTCCAGCCGTTGCCCTTTGCCTTGCCATTTGACGCCGATCTCGCCCTGGCGGCTGGTGGAGGGCTGCAGCCCGAGGTTGGTGCCGATGCCGCCGCGGCCGTAGGCGACTTCGGTCAGCGTCGGGGTTTCGAAGCCGCGGCCAAGGTTGGCGTAGACATTGAGCGAGTCCACCGCCTGCCAGACCACGCCGAGCACCGGGCTGACGTTGTTGTAGGTGGCGGTGCCGCTGTCGTCGGGGCTGGCGGCGGTGATGTAATGATCGTCGATGCGCAGCTTGACCTGGCTGGCGCGCACGCCGCCGACCAGCCGCCAGGAGGGACTCCAGGTCCAGTCGAACTGGGCGAAGGCGCCCAGGCTGCCAGCCTTGTCGGTTTCGTCGCGGCGCAGCGCGCCCTGCGTGCCGTTCTGGTTCACGAAGCCGGTGCGCGCGTCGCGCATGCCGTCGGCGTCCACGCCGGCGCTCCATAGCAACGGCAGTCCGGCTACCGTGGTGTTGTGGTGCCAGGACATCGCACCGCCGCCGTAGGATCTGTCGATATCCACGATGCCGCCCGCCGAGGAGGGCGCGATGCCGCTGAAGCCCAGGTACTGGGTGAGCTCGCGGGTGCCGCCATAGAGGCGGAATTCAAGGTTGTCCTGCTCGCTCAGGCGCTGCTCGACCAGCACGCCGCCCTGGTTCTGCCGGACGGTCTTGCGGGTATTGAACTGGGTGGCCAGCGGCACTACCTGGCGCGGGTTGGCGTCGGCCTGGGCACGCGTGAGGCCGAGCGGGTCCTGCGCCTGGGGCTGGTCGAAGGCGTTGAACAACAGCGTGACACGGGTGCCGGTGACCGGCTCTGCCACCACCTTGGCGTTGAGCTGACGGCGCCGGGCCGCGCTGTGGTCGCGGTAGCCGTCGGTCTCGAACGTCCATGCATCCAGCACGCCGCCGATCTTGTCGTTGCCGCCGCCCACCGTCACGCCGGCCATCCATTGCCCGTCGGAGCCGAACCCGGTGGTGGCGCGCGCCATCGGCGCCTTGGGTGGATCGGGCGTGAAAATCTGCACGACACCGCCCGACGCATTGCCGTAGAGCTGGGCAAAGGGGCCGCGCAACACCTCGATGCGGCTGGCATTGGTGAGATCGGCGGTGGAGGCCTGGCCCTGCCCGTCCGGCATGGTGGCTGGTATGCCGTCCACGAACAGCCGCACGCCGCGCACACCGAATGTGGAGCGGCTGCCGAAGCCGCGCACCGCAAGCTGCAGGTCTTGCGCGTAATTCTGCCGCTCGCGCGCGGCCACGCCGGGCACGAGCGGCAACAGCTCAGACAGATTGATCAATGGGCTGGGCGTGCTCAGCGAATCGACGGGAACGCTGTCGATTGCGGCCGGCGCGTCAAAGCGCTTTTGCTCGGCGCGGCTGACGCTCACCACCACGTCCGGCAGCATTTCCTCGGCAAAAGCCGCGCCGGGCGCGGCGGTAAGCATCGCCGCCGCCAGGCAGCACAGGCGGTGCGAAGCCTCTGCGGAAACCGGTTTCCTGCTTCGCCCACCGCCCTTGTTGCCTGCCATATCCCTGCCCTGAGTTTGTTGATTGCTTCCTTTGCTGCTGCGCGGGCGACCTGCCCGGTTGCTACTTGGCCATTGCCTGGGCCTTGGGCCGGATGGCGTCTGCGGTGCCCTGGATAAATGCCTTGATCTTCTCGACATCGTCCGCGCTCAGCTTGCCGGTGAAGTCTGGCATGCCGCGCGCCATGGCGGGTCCCTTGAAGATGAACTTGTCGAGATTTTGAATATAGGCGGTATTCATATAGCCGAGGTTGGGAATATTGCCGCCGCGGTCCACACCGGGCACGCCATGGCAGAGCACGCAGTTGCTGACGTAGAGCGCCGTGCCGGCCGCGACGTTGGCCGGGTCGTACTTCACGCCCGACAGCAGTTCACCCGCGCGGTACTGCACGAAGGCCGGCATCGGCGCCTTGCCGCCAACCGCGAAGGTGTAGACGGTGCCCGGCCCCTGCCGCTCGGTGGCGCGCTGGGCCTGCCCGTAGACGCCCCCCCAGCCGACGGCGACGGACACGTACTGCTTGCCGTCCACCAGATAGCTCACGGGCGCCGCGATCACGCCGGTGCCCGTGGGCGACTCCCACAGCTTCGCACCGGTGGCGGCGTTGTAGGCGATGAAGCGGCCATCGGCCGTGCCCTGGAACACGAGGTTGCCGGCGGTGGTGAGCGTGCCGCCGTTCCACGGCGAGACCTGCTCCTGCGTCCAGACGGCCTTTTGCTGCACCGGGTCCCAGGCGATCAGGCGCCCGAAGGGCTGGCTGGTGGGCGGCTCTGCATTGAGGAACTTCGCCGTGTTCCACCCCACGTTGCCGTGCGGCTGGCCGGGCTGCTTGCCGTTGAACGTCCAATTCTTGTCGTCCATCAGGTTGAGCGGCACATGCTGCGCGGGCAGGTAGACCAGGCCGGTCTGCGGGTTGAACGACATCGGATGCCAGTTGTGCGCGCCGTAGGGCCCGGGGATGGCGTCATAGGGCTTGTCGGTGGCGCGTGCCTCCGGCAGCTCGATCGGGCGTCCGTTCTGGTCGTAGCCGCTGGCCCAGTTCACATCGACGAAGTTCTTGGCCGAGATGAACTGGCCGTTGGTGCGGTCGATGACGAAGAAAAAGCCGTTCTTGGGCGCGTGCAGGATGACCTTGCGCGCCTTGCCGCCAATATTCAGGTCGGCCAGGATCATGGGCTGGGTGGAGGTGTAGTCCCAGTTGTCGCCGGGCGTCTCCTGGTAGTGCCAGACGTATTTGCCGGTATCCGGATCCAGCGCGACGATGGAGGCCAGGTAAAGGTTGTCGCCGCCGGCCGGGCTGCGCTTGCTGCGCGACCAGGGCGAGCCGTTGCCGGTGCCCACGTACATCAGGTTGAGCTCGGGGTCGAAGGCCAGCGTGTCCCATGCGGTGCCGCCGCCTCCGGCTTCCCAGTACTTGCCGGCCGGGTCCCAGGTCTTGGCCGCCTTGGCCATCGACTCGTCCTCGAACGGCTTGCTGGGGTCGCCGGGCACGGTGAACCAGCGCCATTTCTGCTCGCCGGTGCCGGCATCGTAGGCGGTGATATAGCCGCGCACGCCGTACTCCGCACCGCCGTTGCCGATGATGACCTTGCCCTTGAACACCCGCGGCGCGCCGGTGATGGTGTACGAGTGGGTGCGGTCGATGATGGTGTCCTTCTCCCACAGCTTGCGGCCGCTGCCGGCATCGAGCGCGATCAGGCGGCCATCGTAGGAGGCGACAAAGACCTTGCCCTGGTACAGCGCCACGCCACGATTGACCACGTCGCAACAGCCCTTGTAGCCAATCGACTTGTCGACCTTCGGGTCGAAGGTCCAGATGCGCTTGCCGCTGCGGGTGTCGATGGCATGCACCACGCTCCACGACGCGCTGACGTACATGATGCCGTTGACTACCAGCGGCGTGGCTTCCACCCCGCGCGTGGATTCGAGATCGTAGGACCAGGCCAGCCCGAGGTCCTTCACGTTGTCGGCATTGATCTGCGAGAGCCGGCTGAAGCGGGTTTCCGCGTAGTCCAGGCCGTAGCTGGGCCAGTCGGGTGTCTTGGCGGCGTTGCCTTCGATGAAGGCGCCGTCGACGCTTCGGGTGACGCTACGGATGTGATCGGCGCTGGCCACCTTGGCCGGCGGCTTGGCCTGCGCCGCCGCCAGCGAGAACGCCGCCAGCCCCGCTACCAGCACTGCCACCTTGCGTGACAGGCCTGCTTGATTGCCAGCGCGCTGCGCAACGCGCGGCCAGCAGGAGATAACCCGCTCGGGTTCTTGGCTCATTGTGTCTCCTCTTTTTTACTTCTTCTTCGGGGGAAGCCAGGCTGGTTCTATGCCAGCGGCTGGCCAATGGCGCGACGGACATCGCCCGTCGCGCCACCGGATTGCAGCAGACCTAAGAATGGCCGCAGGGGTAGGTTTTACCCACTCGGGATTACCCGCAGAGCGAACGCCCCCACCACGCGCGGCGATGCCGCTCAGTAAGCCATGCAGACCGACTTGATCTCGGTATAGGCCTCGATGGCGGAGCGGCCATGCTCGCGCCCGACCCCGGAGGCCTTGTATCCACCAAAAGGCATGTTGGGGTCCACGATGTTGTGTGTATTGACCCAGACCGTGCCAGCATCCAGGCCATCGACCAGCCGCTGCACCGCGCGCAGGTCGTTGCTCCAGATGCTGGCGCCCAGGCCATACTCGGACCGGTTGGCCTCGGCCAGCACGGCCTCGGGGTCGTCAAACGGCATAGCCACCACCACCGGGCCGAAGACTTCCTCGCGTACCAGCGTCAGGTCCTTGCACGCGGCGTTGGCCACCACGGTGGGCCGCACGAAATAGCCGGGGCGGTCCAGCGCAGTGCCGCCCGCGACGATGTCCGCGCCTTCGCTGCGCCCAGTGCCGATCAGCCCCATGACCTTGTCGCGGTGACGCGACGACACCAGCGGCCCCATCTGGCTGGCCGGATCGAGCCCGGAGCCCAGCACCGTGGCATTGGCCACCTTGCCCAGCCCCTCGACCACCTGGTCATAGTGGCGGCGCGCCACGTACAGGCGCGAGCCGGCCGTGCAGACCTGGCCCTGGTTGAGGAAGATGGCGCCGGCCGCGCCCTGGATGGCATGCGCGGGATCGCAGTCATCCAGCACGATGACCGGGCTCTTGCCGCCGAGCTCCAGCGACACGCGGCGGATATCCTGGCCGCAGCGCGCACCGATCAGGCGCCCCACTTCGGTCGAACCGGTGAAGGTAATCTTGTTGACGCCGGGATGCGCCACCAGCGCCGCGCCGGGCACGCCGTCGCCGGTCACCACGTTCAGCACGCCCGGCGGGAAGCCCGCTTCCAGCGCCAGCTCGGCCAGCCGCAACGCGGTGAGCGGCGTTTCCTCGGCCGGCTTGAGCACCACGGTGCAGCCGCAGGCCAAGGCCGGAGCGATCTTCCAGACCGCCATCAGCAAGGGGAAATTCCACGGCACGATGGCGCCCACCACGCCGACCGGCGAGCGCCGGGTCATGGCGCTATAGCGCGTGCCAGGGGGAAACGGTACCGATACGTCCAGCGTGCTGCCTTCGATCTTGGTGGCCCAGCCGGCCATGTAGCGCAGCCATTGCGCGCTGCCGCCCACCTCCAGGCCTTGCGAGAACGCCAGCAGCTTACCGTTGTTAAGGGTTTCAAGCCGGGCTAGTTCGTCGCCGTGCTGCTCGACCAGGTCGGCCAGCTTGAGCAGCAGGCGCTCGCGCTGGGCCGGCATCATGGCGCGCCACGTGCCGCCGGCAAAGGCACGCCCGGCCGCGGCCACCGCCACATCGATATCCGCCGCGCCGCCCGCGGGCACGCGCGCGATCTCCTCGCCGGTGGCGGGATCGAACACGGCGAAGGTCTCGCCGGACTCGGCCTGGCGCCACTCGCCGTCGATCAGCATGGCATTGCGGATGGCCTGGTTCAGGCCGCTGCGGGCTTCCTTGGGTGCATTCATCTTCGTCTCCGGTTGGTCTTGGCTGGTGCCTTGTTATGGAGATCGAAGTTAACACCACGGCCCGATCATGGCTTGTCTGGCCGTGCACAAAGCTTGTCGATGCGTGCAAAGCCTGGGAAAGGCTAAAGCTGAAGCCAATGGCCCTTGGCACAACAACGCCGCAACGCGCGCCCGCCCTCTCCCCCGGCTGCTCTCCCACAAGTGGGAGAGGGGAGCCAACCAGCCGCAAGATCAACCAACTGTGGTAGCCGTGTTTCCCGCCCGAAGGGGCGGGAAACACCCAAGCGCGATGCGAAGCGAGCCGTCAAGGTGTGCCAAGGCCGTATGGGGCGCCTCGGGATTCGGCGAAAAGAGCGGAAA